>JBJMWX010000035.1:0-25147 GCA_045809925.1 Chthoniobacterales bacterium | reverse complement strand
GGGCGGCGGCGACAAGTCGTTGGGTCGATTTGCTCTGGAAAGCACCGCCTGCTCATTTATCTTCTGCGCTCGCGTCTCGCGCGATTAGCTCAGCGGTAGAGCGCTTGCTGCACACGCAAGAAGTCGCAGGTTCGAACCCTGCATCGCGCACGATGAGTCGCTGCACGGCGCGCACGTGCTCGAAGCTTTCAGCTGAACAGTCTCGCGGCGATCGCCGCGCCGACAGCGGACAGAATTGTAAGCAGAACGAGACCGATTCCGATGCGCTTCTCCCGTGTTAGAGTGATCACGCGATCGCGGCCCTGGCATGGTTAACGGCGAAACCGGATGGCGGAGGCGTGTGTTGCTGTCGATGGCGCTTTTGCGCAGCGATGCGCGCAATTCTTTGCCGCAATCGGCCGTCGGCGTCGGGTTTCGTGATTACGGTGTCGACGCCGAGTTCGCTATAGCGCTGTTCCTCCCCCTCTCTCACCTCACCGGCGAAAACGATGATCTCGCCGCGAAAGCCGATTGATCGCGCCGCTGCGATGAGGCCAAAACCGTCGAGCTGCGGCATTCGCGTATCGGTGATCAGGACGTCGAATTTCTCGACGTCTTTGGCGAGCAATTGGATTGCGGCTCTGCCATCCGTAGCGATCCGGACGCGATGGCCGGCCGCCCGAAAAGTCTGATCGAACAGACGGAGGACGTAGACGTTATCGTCCGCGCAGAGAATTCGTAATCCTGACACCCTGGTTTGCCCTTTGATGAACCCTGCTTACCCCTACGTTGCCGCTTCTGCGGCGACCGATCCTATGCACAATTCGAAGGACCGTGCGCGAGCGGTTGCCGGAAATTATAAAAAAAGTGAACCAGGTGCGACGGGCGCATTCTGGGTGGATCGGCGGCGTCGCATTGCGTCTGAGCGTGCTTACGAGGTGGCCAATGTAAGTTGTTGATGGGCAGCAGGCCTGCTAGAACTTCGGCAGCCTTATCGCGCATGACCTCTCCGGCGATTCAGACCCGCGAACTGCTGATTTCCGACTACGCGCAGGCTGTTGCACTCTGGGAACAAGTGGAAGGCGTCGAGGTTGCTGAAGGCGATCTCGAGCACGAGATCGCTGCTTACCTGGAGCGCAATCCGGGTCTCAGCCGCGTTGCTTGCGACGGCCACAGAATCGTCGGCGCGGTGCTCTGCGGCCACGATGGGCGTCGCGGCTGGATCTATCATTTGGCCGTTGCCCCGTCACATCGCTCCCGGGGATTAGGCAAACGGCTGGTGGACGAATGTCTGGTGGCGTTGCGCGGCGAGGGAATTCGCCGCGCCATCATTCTCGTCGCTGCCGATAATGGAGCCGGTCGACAATTTTGGAGGGACAATGGCTGGGAAGAGCTGCCAGAAGCAGTGGCGATGGCGCACGACGTCTAGTGCTCAGCCGCCGCCGCTCGCGAGGACCGCGAATCGCGGATCGCTCCGCAACGGGTCCCATTGCGGCTCTGCCTGCAGGAGACCACGGGTCGGACCGCCGGGCAGAGTGACGAGGTGCTTGAGTGACTCGATCGCGCGATCGATGTCGCCGACCTGCGCGTAAACCACAGCGGCATTGGTTTCGATCAGAGCGCCATCGAGGGCGTCTCGAGGGACCGGCAGAAGCTCAACCGCACGGCTTGCGTGGCGGAGCGCCTCGTCGCGATTTGCGAGTCCGGCCTGGATCAAAGCGAGCATCATCAGCGTTTTCGCGTCTTCGCCGCACTGGCGCAGATCACGCTCGACTGCCTCGCGGGCGAGCTCCAACCACTCTCGGGCGGCAGCTTTGTCGCCGCGGCCGGCCGCGATCTGACTCTCGTACCAGGCGCGTGGAACCACATAATCGTCCAGCGCTGCTGCAATTCCGCTCAAACCGTTGTCGTTGTGTGTGTCGCGTTCGGAAGCGGCGAGATAATGCGCGGCGCGCTCGTAATCGCGCTCCATTAAACTCACGCGCAGGGCGATCGTTGTTACCGCGCCACCCGGGTCGAAATTAGCCGGCACGGCTCGCAATGCCGCCACAACGGCCGCCGTGTCGCCGGTCTTGCGAAGTCGCAGCCCTGCGCGCGCCAGAACTAAAAAATGTGCGTGCGGCGAAACGCTCAATCCACTGTCGATCACACGCTCAGCTTCGTCATACCGGCCGACGTAGGTGTAGGTTTCGAGACAATTCCAGATGGCATCGACGCTCCGCGGATCGAGTTCGCGCGCCCGTTCAAGATTTGCCATCGAAGCATCCCAGCGCGCCTGCCGTCGATCGATCATACCGAGAGCTCCCGCGACTTCCGCACTATTCGGCATTGTCTGATGTGCTTCCGTCAGCTCGGCGCGGGCTCGCTCGTAATCGCGATGGGCATAGTAATGATAAAACCCGAGGGCGAGATGCGCTTCGCCGAGAGTCGGTTGAATCTCGAGCGCGCGTTCCGCCGTTTTCTTTGCCTGCTCAATTCGCGCCAGGCGCTTGTCGGAACCGAACCAGTACAGTTCTGCATGCACCCGCGAGGCCAACGCATGCGCGAGCGCAAACTTGCGGTCGCGCGCGATCGCCTGCTCCAGCAGCGGCAGCGCGCGCTCGCCGCTTTCCTGCGCGTCGCCCACCCCGCTCCACCGGAAGAGGTTCCGCGCCTGCACATAGCATTCATAGGCTTGGAAATCATCCGTCGGCCGCACCTGAAGATTCGCTTTCTCACGCGGCGAGAGATTGACGCGCAATGCGCGGGTGATTCGCTCGGCGAGCTCACTCTGAATCGCGAACAGGTCCGTCAGCTCGCGGTCGAACGATTCGCCCCAGAGGTGCGCGTCGCTCTTGGCATTGAGCAACTGGACATTTACCCGCACCCGGTTGCCGGACCGACGCACCGTTCCTTCGACGACATGAGCAACGCCGAGCGCTTCGCCAATTTCGCGCAGATTGCGCACGCCAGCGGTGTAATGCTGCACCGAAGTGCGGCTGATCACCTTCAGGTCGGCAACCTTGGCCAGGCTCGTCAGGATGTCATCGTGCACGCCTTGTGCGAAATAGGCGTTCTCGGGATCGTCGCTGAGGTTCTCAAACGGCAGAACCGCGACGCTTTTTTCCGGCGTGCCGGCAGCGACCACCCGCGGCTCGGGCGAGACCGACTTGTCATCGGTGCGCGTCAGGCCTTGCGGCGTCCAGTCAAAAATCCAGGAGAGAATAAGAGCGACCGGAAAACCAAGGACGAGGAGAATGATGACGAGCCGAATCGCCCACGTTGGAATCTCGAGGAACGGAAAGACCTGCGTCGCGATTTGGATGAGGACCCAGCTCACGACGGCGTAGGCGGCCGCGACGCGATAGACTTTGCGACGCTTTAACTCGCCGAAAAAGCCTGTCACAGTCCCCTCGTCCCACAAAGTCCCTGCGTGTGCAACACCATCTCGCCGTCACGACGTGAGCCGACGCCTCGCTCTCGCTGCCATTCTGATCCTGCTCGTCGCCGCAGCCTACGCGCGCGTCTGGGACGCCGGCTTCATCTGGGATGATGATGCCCATCTGACGCAAAACGTCTGTGTCGTCGGCCCGGCAGGATTGAAGGAAATCTGGACGACGGCGGAGGCAACCTATTACCCGCTCGTCCTGACGACGTTCTGGGCCCTGCACAAAGTCGTCGGCTTAGACCCGCTACCCTATCACGCCGCGAATGTGCTCTTTCACCTCGGAAGCGCCCTGCTCCTCTGGCGTGCGCTTAAAGAACTTGGGATTCCGGGCGCATGGATTGCGGCCGCGCTGTGGGCCATCCATCCGGTCATGGTCCAATCGGTAGCCTGGATCACAGAAATGAAGAACACACAGTCGTGCTTCTTCTATCTCCTTTGCGTGCTGTTTTTTCTAAAATGGAATATCACCCGCACTTGGTGGCGATTCGCCGGCGCCCTGTTCTTCGGCGCGATGGCCATGGCGAGCAAATCTTCCACCGTCATTCTGCCTGCGGTTCTGGCGCTGTGCCTTTGGTGGCAGAACCGACGCTGGAAATGGAGCGATCTGGCAGCGCTCCTGCCGTTTGCACTCATTTCGACAGCCGTGAGCGGATGGACAATCTGGGAACAAAAATTTCATTCCGGCGCCTTCGGCAATGAGTGGGCGCAGACGACGACCGAGCGGGCGATCATCGCCGGACGCGACGTTTGCTTTTACCTCGGCAAGCTCGCCTGGCCTCACCCGCTCGTCTTTATCTATCCGCATTGGCAAATTGATGCCGCTGACTGGCTGAATTACCTGCCGCTCGCGGCGACAATAGTGGCGATTTTGCTACTTTGGTTCCTGCGAAAGACCAGAGTGCGCGGAGTGCTTTTCGCCTTCACCTACTTCGTCGTCGCACTCCTGCCCGTCCTTGGTTTCTTCAACGTCTACTTCTTTCGTTACTCGTTCGTGAGCGATCATTTTCAATATCTCGCCAGCATCGGGCCGCTCGCGCTCGCTGGCGCCGGCCTGAAAAAAGCCGGAGAATTCTTCCCACCAATTAAGATTCCATTGCTCGCGCTTCTTTTCGGCGGGCTCGTGTTCCTTACGTCGGAGCAAACGCGCATTTACCGCAACGTTGAAACGCTCTGGCGCAGCACGCTCGCCCGAAACCCGGAGTGTTGGATGGCCCACTACGAACTTGGACGCGAGCTGCGCGATCGCGGTCAGCTCGATGCCGCCATCGCCGAGTACGAACAGGGGCTTGCGATCTGGCCGGACTACGCGGACGCGCACTACAACCTCGCCCGCATTTTCCTGGATCGTGGCGAGTTCGAGCGTGCGATCGTCGAATACCAGACCGTCTTAAAGCTCAAGCCGCACGATGCTGAGGCGCACAATAACCTGGGCAGCTCATATTCGGTCATGGGACAAATGGATCGCGCGATCACGGAGTTCCTCACCGCTCTCGCCATAAAACCCCAATACGCCGAAGCAGAGCAAAATCTCGGTAACGCGCTGATTCAACGCGGCCGGACAGACGACGGACTGCAGCATCTGCACAGAGCGGCTGAGCTCGCGGGCGACGACCCTGTCGCCCACGGCCGTCTCGCCACCGCTCTCGTTCGCGCCGGCCGGACGCCTGAAGCAGTGGCGGAGTTCGAGCGCGCGATCAATACCGGCCCGCGTGACGTGGCGGCGCGTAGCAGCCTTGCCTGGATCCTCGCCACTGCGCCGGATGCATCGCTGCGCGAGGGAGCGCGCGCACTTCAGCTCGCGCAGGAAGCCGAGCAACTTTCCGGCGGCCGCGACCCGCTGGCGCTGCACGCGCTGGCCGCCGCCTACGCGGAGAGCGGCCGGTTTGCCGAAGCCGGCGACGCGGCGAAACGCGCGCTGGCTTTAGCGAATGCCGAAAACAACCATGCGCTCGCCGATGCCTTGCAGACTGAAATCGCGCTCTACGAACTCGGACTGCCGTATCGAACTCGTTGATGCAGAAAGTAATCGCTCATCGAGCCGCGCCGTTTCTCTTCGGCATCGGCATCGCCGTCGCGACATTCCTCGCCTATCAGCCGGCATGGCACGGCGGCTTCATTTGGGACGACGACGCCTACGTCACGCACAATCCACTGCTCACTGCACCTGACGGGCTGCGGCGTATCTGGTTTTCACTCGATTCGCCGTCGCAGTATTTTCCGCTCGTCTACACGACTTTCCGGATCGAGCACGCGCTCTGGGCGCTGAACCCCACCGGCTATCATCTGGTTAACATTGCCCTGCACGTGGCGAGCGCGCTCCTCCTTTGGCGGTTGCTCGCGCGGCTTGGAATTCCTGGCGCAGCCCTGGCCGCGGCCATCTTCGCTCTTCACCCGGTACACGTCGAATCGGTCGCGTGGATCACCGAGCGAAAGAACGTTCTCATGGGTGTTTTCTTCCTGCTCACGCTGCACTGCTGGACGCGGTTCGTGGCAATCGATTCCGGCGGGCGCTGGCGGCTCTACGGTGCGGCGCTCGTCTTCTACGCGCTTGCTCTGTTCAGCAAGACTACCGCCTGCACGCTCCCGGCAGCGCTCCTTCTTATTCTCTGGCTGAAACGAATGCCGATCACGCGCGCCCGCCTTCTGCAGGTCGTGCCGTTCTTGACCATGGGATTGGCGATGGGCGCGATCTCGGTCTGGTGGGAGCGCTATCACCAGGGCACACGCGGCGCATTCTTTGGGCTGGCTCCGATGGAACGCCTCCTGGTCGCGAGTCGCGCAATCTGGTTCTACCTCGGCAAACTGATCTGGCCGGCCAAGCTCACATTTATCTATCCCCGCTGGGAGATACACGCCATCGATCCCCTCGCCTACGGCTGGGTCGTGGCCAGCCTGGCCGCGGTGTTCCTGATCTGGAGATTACGGCGCCGCGCTGGGCGCGGGCCGGAAGCGGCTGGCGTATTTTTCGTAGCAACGCTGAGCCCGCTGCTTGGGCTGATCATGCTTTACACATTTCGCTACACCTTCGTCGCTGACCACTATCAGTACCTCGCCAGCATCGGCCCGATCGCGCTAGCTGCCGCCGGCCTCACGCAAATCGGGGAACGTGGCAGAGCATGGTCGGTCGTCGGCGCTTCGGTAGCGGTGACGATCGTCGCCGCGCTCGCGGTGTTAACCTGGCGTCAGGCGCATATCTACTCGAACATCGAGGCGCTTTGGCGGACGACAATTGCCCGCAGTCCCGGTTCCTGGATGGCCCACAACAATCTCGGTATCGAACTTGCGCAGCTCGGCCGAACCGACGAAGCCATCGCGGAGTACAGGCAGACAATCGCCCTCGCACCTAAGTTTCCGGAAGCCCATTACAACGCCGCCAACGCGCTGCTTTCTCGCGGAGACGCGACCGACGCCCTCGAAGAAGCGAAGACTGCCTTGTCCTTAAATGCGAACGATGCCGATGCGCACACCAGCCTGGGAAACGCCCTCCTCGCCACCGGTCGACGGACCGAAGCTCGTATCGAGTATGAGAGCGCGGACAAACTGCGGCCTGGCGATCCCGACGCCAATCTCAATCTCGCGTTGCTCCTCCTGCAGGAAGGCCGAACCGAACAAGCCGTCTCGCGCATTGATGAGGTGCTCAAGCAACGGGACGATCCGAGGACTCACATTTCCGTCGGCAATGCGCTTCTGGCTGCGCATCGGACGGCGGATGCGATTGCGCAATTTACGCGCGCCCTCCAGCTCGCACCGCACGATGTGATCGCGCAATGCAATCTCGCTCTGGCGCTCGCGACCGCTTCTGATCCGACGCTGCGCGATGGATCACGCGCGCTTGCGCTCGCGCAGGAAGCAAATCGCGCCTCGGGCGGCGGCGATCCCGTCGTGCTGCGATCGCTTGCCGCGGCCTATGCGGAAACGGGAGACTTCGCGTCCGCGATTCGTAGCGCGCAGTTCGCGCTCGACCATGCGACGGCCAATGGACAGGCAGACCTCGCCGACGCGCTGCGGCAGGAAATCGAGCTTTACTCACGGGGCTCCGCCTACCGCGAATGACGATCTTGCACGACAGCCATTGCACGGAATACGCGCAACCTGGACACCCCGAGCGTCCGGGACGAATCACGCAAACGTTGCCAGTTTTGCAGCAGCACCGCGATTGGCAGTGGACGAAGCCAAAGGCCGCATCGCGCGAGATGCTGTTGCGCGCGCACGCTCCCGAGCACGTCGATGCAGTCGCCGCCGCCGTCGCAGATTTCGACACGGACTCGCCCGCGTATCCGGGCATCTACGATCACGCAGCGCGAGCCGCCGGCGCCGCCCTAGGATGCGCGCAGGCGGCCTTGGGCGGCGACCGCGCGTTCGCGCTCATGCGGCCGCCGGGTCACCACGCGATGCGCAATCGCGCCATGGGATTTTGTTATTTCAGCAACATTGCCGTCGCCGCCTTCGAGGCGCTGGCGAGTGGGGTTAAGCGTCTCGCAATCTGGGATTTTGACGCTCACCACGGCAACGGAACCGAAGACATTGTTGCGCGTCACCCACAGATCGCGTTTGCCTCAATTCATCAATTCCCAGGTTACCCGGGCACCGGCACCCGCTCCTACGCGAACGTGCACAACTATCCTGTGCCGCCATACGCCTCGCGTCACAGCCATGTTGCCGCAGCCGAAGAAGCGCTCCGGCAGCTGGTCCTCTTTGAGCCCGAGCTGCTTCTCGTCTCGGCGGGGTTCGATGCGTATGCGGGAGATCCGATCACGCAGATGTCGCTGGAACCCGAAGACTTCGCCGTTTTCGGCAATTGGCTACGCGACGTGCAGATCCCAACCGCAGCCATCCTCGAGGGCGGTTACAGCGACGAGCTTCCGCACCTGATCGACGTGTTCCTGACCGCGTGGAACAGGAGCTAGCGCGCGTTCCGCTCGGAGATGAGTTGTAGCAGCTCTTCGGCGGCCTTGCCGATATCGCCATGCCCGTGCTGGCGCGCTCTGCTCTTCACCGCCAACAGTGCGCACCGATGCAGGTTTGTGAAATCGCCGAACAAAAATTCGTAGCGCGCTTTTGTCTCTGAACCATGTGTCTCATCGATGGCGAGGTGCCAGTTCGAATATTCGGCGAAGCTGTGGGTCCGCGTGAACTCGTTCGCCGCGTCACGTGACGGTTTGTGAGCACGCCAATCGCCGAGCTTGTCATTAACGACGCGGCCTTCTTCAATCAGGCCCCGGGCGAATTGCAGCGCCTGCTCGTTTAGCTGCAGCGGATGTGGAGCCGCAGCCGCTGATCGAGCGATCAGGCTTGTGGCAAAAAGCAGAACGGCAACGCTACGCCTCAGCATTCTGCAGGATGGCTTCCATCCGCGGCATGACGCCGTCGTCGAAGTGCCCTGGCATTCCGCCGCCTTCATGTTCTCGTAAAATCAAAATCGGGCCGGCGGGATTCGAACCCACGACCTCTTGAACCCCATTCAAGCGCACTACCAAGCTGTGCTACGGCCCGTTTTGGCCGCGAACTATTCACCAATCCGCGAGAATGCGCGAGTCGCAATGCACACCTGACCACGACCGTTGATCGCGGAGAAGCCGAGCGTATCGGAGGTTGGCCCATAACCCCGCGCGAAGGGCTTTCGGAAACGATTCCGCCGCTTCGTTGCATCGTAGACCAGAGGCGCGTAACGTCCGCGCCTCATGCTGAGTGCCGGAATTGTCGGGCTGCCAAACGTCGGTAAGTCGACCCTTTTCAATGCCGTCACGCGAACGCGTAAAGCGCAGGCCGCGAATTACCCGTTCTGCACGATCGATCCCAACGTCGGCGTCGTCACCGTGCCGGACCCGCGACTGGAGGTGCTGGCAAAGTTGTCCCATTCGCAGAAGACGGTGCCGGCGGCGATCGAGTTCGTCGACATCGCCGGTCTGGTAAAGGGTGCGAGCGCCGGCGAAGGCTTGGGTAATCAGTTCCTCAGCCACATTCGCGAGGTAAACGCGATCGTGCAGGTTGTGCGCTGTTTCGAGAGTGGCGACATTCACCACGTCAGCGGCAGCATCGATCCGGTCCGCGATATTGAGGTGATCAACACCGAGCTCGTGCTCGCCGACCTCGCCTCACTCCAGAAGCGACATGATCGGCTCCAAAAGGAAGTCCGCGCCGGGTCGAAAACCGCCAAAGCCGAGACAGCGGTGATCGACAAATTATTGCCGCATCTCGACGCAGGAAAACCCGCTATTACTGCGGTCTTGACCGAGGAAGAAAAGCAAACGGCGCGCGAGTTTTTCCTCCTCAGCTCGAAACCGACGATCTTCGCGTGCAATGTGGCCGAATCCGAACTGGCCGGCGCTTCGGATCACGCGCACGTCCGCTCGGTCGAAGAATACGCACGCAATCATTTCGGCAGTGAAGCGGTCGTGATCAGCGCGCAAATTGAGAGCGAGCTGATCGATCTCAGCCCGGACGAGGCGGAGGAATACCTGCGCGATCTCGGTGTGAAGGAGAGCGGCGTCGGCGCGTTGATTCGCGCCGTCTATCACCTGTTAGGGCTGCGGACCTATCTCACGACCGGAGAAAAAGAGACGCGCGCCTGGACGATTCGCGCAGGCGATAAAGCGCCCGCTGCGGCGGGTGTGATCCATACAGATTTCGAGCGGGGCTTCATCGCCGCCGAAGTCGTGCATTACGATGACCTGACTGCGCTCGGCTCATCGGCCAAAGCGCGAGAATCCGGCAAGCTCCGCATCGAGGGCAAAGATTACGTGATGAAGGACGGCGACGTGGTCGAATTCCGATTTAACGTCTAGCAAACCAAGTGTCATGCCGAGCCGCGCAGACGCCGAGAGACCTCGCAACTGCCGTGCTGCCAGCATTCGCCACGCGAGGATGGCGAACGCGCGCTGTCCTCACACGATCGCCGCCGTTACCCGCCGCATGAATCGGTGAGGTCTTTCGTTTCGTCCAGGATGACGGGCATCACTCAGCGGCGTAAAGGATGCGGCCGCACTGCTCGCAGCTCACGATCTCTTTCCCGCCTTTAACTCGGTGCGAGGTCTGCGTCGTGACCTTCATGTGGCAGCCGGTGCAGACTTCGTGCTCGAGCGCGACAATGGCTGCATCGCCCTTGCTGGCAAACAGACGATCGAAACGGTCGAGTAAATCCTCGTCGATCGTCTCGGCGAGTCGCGCGCGCTCTCTCGTTAACTCCTGCAGGCGCGCGTCCAGCGCCGTTCCCTTCTCCTCGAGATCGGCCATTTGGCGCGCGATCAGGTCACGCGCACCAGCTGCTTTTTTCTCGTCTGTTGCGAGCTCGGCGCGCACGACCTCCGCCTGCTCCATGAGCTCGAGCTCGTGATCTTCAATCTGCTGAATCTCCTTCTCGTAACGTTCAATCTCGTGGCCGATCGCTCGAAATTCTTCGTTCTTGCGCGTTTCGTATTGCTGCGTGCGCAGCTTGGCAATGCTGTCGCGCCGCGTGTTCGCATCGAGCTCGAGCTTCTTGCGGTCGACCTCGAGCTGCTTCGACTTGTGCTTTAGTGCATCGAGGGCCGCGGCAGTCGCGGCCAGCTGCGCCTCGAGCGCCTTGCGCTGCTGCGGCAGGGTTTTCGTTTCCGCCTGAATGTAACGAATCTTCTGCTGCCGATCTTGTAGGACGAGCAACTGCTCCAGTTCAGACTGCACGCGCGCACGTTATGAGGGACGCGAAGGTGCGTCAATTCTCTGGCCGCTCGGCTTCAGTACATCTCGACCGGCGAACGCTTGCCGTCTTCCGGACTGCGCTTCGCTGCTTCCTCAGGTCCCAGGACAGCGACTCTCAAATCCCAGATCTCGGCGTCGACTCGGTGAAATTCCGAGTCCGAGAATCCCAGCGGTGGCGACATTTTCTGTTTGAACGCGGCAACACTTCGCAACGCACGGTCGATATGCGTGTGCGCCATTGCGGTGAGGACGCGATATACCTCGTCGATCGCCGTGACCCGATGGCAGATCATTGCCAGGTCGTTCCCCGCTTCGATGGCGAGACGGATTGTGTCGTCGAGGCCGTATTCGTTCAGAATCGCCCCCATGTCGAGGTCGTCGGTCATGATCAGCCCGCGGTAATCGAATTCGTTGCGCAGCAAGTCGGTAATTACCGCCCGGGAGAGCGAGGCTGGCGTCTTTTCGGGTTCGAGAGAGGGATACCAGCCGTGACAAATCATCATGCTGTCCACGCTCGGCACGAAGGCGCGGAACACCGCCAGCTCTGAATTGTCGAGTTCAGCCCGTGACCGATCAATACGCGGCAAATCGTGGTGCGCGTCTACTTGTGCGGCGGAATACCCGGGAAAATGTTTGCCGCAGCTCAATATCCCCTGGCTGCGCATCGCCTCGTTGAATGCACCGGCGAGCTGCACCACTTGCCCGACCGTGCTGCCGTAGCAGCGCCCGCGGAGCGAGTTGTCAGCGTCGTCATCGAAGGAAATGTCGAGCACCGGACATAAATCGAGATTAAAGCCAAATAGCCGGAGAAGGTTTCCGGTAATCTCGCCGTGGCGTCGCACAAGCGTGACATCATTCGTCTGCCGCAGCTGCTGCGCGTTCGGCGGTTCGTTCCCGATTAACCGAAGCCGCGATACCCGGCCGCCTTCCTGGTCGATCGTGATGATCGGCTCGGAGTCGCTCAGGTCGCGCAGGTCGTCGATCAGCTTCCGCAGTTGCGCGGGGCTCGAAATGTTGCGACCGAAGAGGATGAATCCGCCCGGCTGGATGCGGCGGAAGAGAGCCGCCGTCTCCCGGTCCAACTCCATCCCGGGCACGCCGGTAAGGATCAGTTGACCGAGCGAATTGCCGTTCATACGCTGCGAACGCTAATCGCTTTGCGCAAAATTGGAATCTACGGCGGCACGTTCGATCCGATTCATCACGGGCATCTGATCCTCGCCCGCGAAGCGCTCGAACAACTACAGCTCGAGCGGGTCATCTTTGTGCCGGCCGCAATTTCGCCGCACAAGCTCCACATGCCGCCAACCGAGGCGCAGACGCGCCTGGATATGCTAGCCGCTGCCACCGAAAGCGAGCCGCTCTTTGCCGTCGACGATCTTGAACTGCGGCGCGCACTTCCTTCCTTCACGATCGATACGGTCGTGGAATTCCGCGCGCGCAACCCGCAAACCGAATTCGTCTATCTCCTCGGCTCCGATAACCTGGCGCAATTGCACACCTGGCATCGGCTGAACGAGTTGCGGCAGCTCGTCCAACTCGTTGTACTTCATCGCGGGATGGCGCCCGTCCGGTGCGATCTTCCCGTGATCGCACGGCAGATCGACATTTCGGCGACAGAGATCAGAAACAGGGTTGCGGCGGGTGCCTCCGTTCGCTATCTCGTACCACCGGCCGTCGAGGAGATTATTCGCGGTCGCGGGCTTTACCGGGAGCAGTCAATATCACAGAAGAAAATCTAGCGAAACGCTGCGCCGCACTGGCCGATAACAAAAAGGCCGAATCGATCGTCGTGCTCGATCTGCGCGGCATCTCAACCTTCACCGATTTCTTCGTCATCTGCTCCGGGACGTCGGAGCCGCATCTGAAGGCTATCGCGGGCGAAATCGAAGCACGTTTGCGCGAAGAGGACGGGATCCGCGCCGCGTCAGTGGATGGATTTCCCTCCAGCCAATGGATCGTGCTCGATTATTTGCAGGTCATCGTGCACGTCTTCCATCAGGAAAAACGCGCCTTCTACAGCCTGGAAGATCTCTGGGGCGATGCCCCGCGTGTGGCGTGGCAGTCGGCCGCTGTCACGGGAACCTAATCTCCTTTATTTCGGCTTCGCGCTTGGGCTCGGCGAAGCAGCAGCAGCAGCGGGTGACGCCCCTGCAGCAGCTCCAGCCGGGTTCACTTCAAGCAACTCGACCTCGAAAATCAGGGTGGAGTTCGCCGGAATGCCGCCGACGGCACGGGGTCCATAGGCTAATCCCGCCGGAATGAAGAGCTGATATTTGGCGCCGGGCTTCATCAACATGAGAGCTTCCGTCCAGCCCTTGATCACGCCATTGACCGGAAAGCTCGCCGGCTGACCGCGCTTATAGGAACTGTCGAATTCCGTGCCGTCGGTCAGCGTGCCGCGGTAATTCACTTTCACGGTATCGGTTTCCTTCGGTGTCGCGCCACTGCCCTCCTTCAGGACCTTGTACTGCAAGCCGCTCGCGGTCGTTTTCACGCCGGGTTTGGCCTTGTTATCAGTCAGGAATTTCTCGCCCGCTTCGGCGGCCTGCTTTCCCTGCGTCGCCTGTTTTTCCTGCATATCTTTTTCGAACTGGGCCATCGTGTCCTTGACCTGCTGTTCAGTTAGTTGAGGCTTGCCGGCAAGTGCATCCTTAATGCCGGAGGCGAGTGCGTCGGCATTCACGTCCACATTTTGTTTTTGGAAATTAAAACCGATATCCAAGCCAATGCTGTAGCTGACCTTGTCCTTCTGGTCTTTCAGCGGCATCTGGCCCTGGGTCGGTGATTTATCCTGCGCGATAACGGCCGACGTGAGCGAAACCGCGACAACAAAGATGGCGAATCGTTTCATAGACAGTGGAAATTTGCGGCTGACGCGGAATGCGCCGGCCGCAGAAAGCGTCATGCTATCGGAGAACGTCATCCCGTCAAGGGGGCGACCGCTCCGGATCGGCGGCGTCGCGATCGCGGTTTTGCTGGCAGTTGCCCGGCATGCGCAGGCGATTGAACTCTCACAGGCGGAGACCGAGCGGATCGGCAGGAAGATCTGGCAGAACGAGTGCAACGGCACCGTCTCCGGCCTCACGTCCTGGAATGCGGGCGAAAACTTCGCCTCGCTCGGCATTGGTCATTTCATCTGGTACCCGAAGGATGTGCGCGGCCCGTTCGAGGAAAGTTTTCCGAAGCTGGTCAGCTTCATCTCAGGCCGGGGCGCGAAACTGCCGGTGTTCCTGCTCCTGGGCCACCCGCGATATTGCCCATGGAATTCGCGGGCGGAGTTCGTCGCCGCACAACAGTCGCCGCAGATGAAAGAACTGCGCATATTCCTGCGCGATACTGTCGATCTCCAGGCGGAGTTTCTGGTCAAGCGTCTGCAGGATTCATTGCCGAAAATGGCGACGCAGGCCGGCGCCGACGCGGGCAAGATTCAACGACAGTTCGACCGTGTCGGGTCTACTTCGCAAGGCTGCTATGCACTTGTCGATTACGTGAATTTCAAAGGCGAAGGCACGCTGCCGACCGAGCGCTACAAAGGGCAGGGCTGGGGGTTGCTGCAAGTGCTGGAGCGGATGAACGGCGAATCGAGCGGCCCGGGCGCGGCTGAGGAATTTGCTACTTCGGCTCGCGCCGTCTTGCAGCAGCGCGTTCGCAATTCGCCTCCCGAGCGGCATGAGGACCGCTGGTTACCTGGTTGGCTGAGCCGGGTCGCGACATACGCGCACAGCTGATCGACATGCATCCCATCTTTTTCGGTTTCCTCGCCCTGATCCTGGCGCTGACACCGGCGCCCGTTCAAAAGCCGCGCGGCTTGCTCCGCCCGCAGGTGCTGCCGACGCCCACGCCGGCAGCTGCGCCAGCCGTCCAGCCGATGCGCAAAGCGAGCGAAATGATCGCGCGCCAGCCGCCGCTGAGCATGAACCAGGAGTTGTTGAACAAGGTCACCCCAGACAATGTTCATGTTGTTGTATCGCTTCCGAAACAGCGCGCCTATTTGATGACCGGCGACCAGATCGTGATCGACAGCCCGATCTCCTCCGGCAAACGCGGACACACCTCGCCGACGGGCAATCTCCACGTGCTCGAGAAAGACAAAAACCACCATTCGAGCCTCTACGGCGACTACAAGGATGGCCAGGGCCGCACCGTACGCGCCGGCGTAAGCGCGCGGATCGACTCAGCGCCGAGCGGCACCCACTTCGTCGGCGCAGAAATGAAATGGTTCATGCGCCTGACCGAAGACGGCGTCGGCATGCACGTCGGCATCCTGCCCGGCTACCCCGCCTCGCACGGCTGCATCCGTATGCCCTCTCAGGGGGCCGAGCTTTTCTACAACCACGTCAAAGTCGGTACGCCGGTGGACGTGCTGCCGTAGCTAGAACATTGCAGGTGTAGCTGCATCCTATGACCGCCGAATCCGGCTCAATGCAGGTTGTAGAACTCGACTAACGCGACGCCGCTGTTCCCCGGAACCCCAGAGGCCGTCGGCCTGACGACCGCGGTGTAGGCGCCGGGCTGCACGGTGTAAATGAGCGCCGCTTCGCGATCATCGGTCGGCGGAATACCCGTCGCCTCGATTGCTGCTCGGTCGCCCTGCTTCCAATCGTCGTTCGTCGCGAGCGTGTTCCCGTTTTTATCGGCGAGCGTCAAAGAAGGGTTGTCCATCGCTCCGGTCACGCCGGCTTTGCTGAGCGATGGTCCAAGCGCGCGCACGAGAATGCGACTGCTGCCGCTCCCCCCTCCGACGATCATGCCGCCGATGAGCGGATTATCGCCGCCGTCCGAGTAGGCGCGCGTGCTGATGTTCGCGAGCTGGGAATCGGCGCCGGCATCGAGGTCGTAAACTTCGACGAGGCTGGTTCCGGCAGCGCCGTTCTTGCCTTCCAGAACTCCGGTGTAAGCACCCGGCGCGAGCATGGCGGTTATCGCCGATTCGCGCGCGTCACTCGGCGCGATGCCGGTAGCTTGGATCACGTTACGCTCAGGGGACTGCAGCCAGTCGTCGTTCGCACTGATGGTCGTGCGGGAGTTGTTGTGCAGGCTCAAAATTGGGTCCTCGACCACGTTGGCGACTCCAAAGTTGCGCAGGGAAGGTCCGAGTGCGCGAAGAAGCACCGGCTTCGGGTCGGAACCAGTAACGATGAATCCGCCGATCATGGCGCGCTCGCCGCTCGCGGCCTGTCCGCGGGTGGAGATGTTAAGAAGAGTGGCCGGATTCGTGTTCGGTTGAAACGCACTTAAGACGACGGCGTTCGGATCAAAATTGCTACGGGACCCGAAGTTGACCTGAAACGATCCGCCGCCGTCGACTGTGTTCAGGCGTTGCCCGCTTCCGACGTTCTGGAGCGAACCAACCAGCGGGGACTGCGCCTGCAGCAGCACGAACGTGTCGCTCGGGCCGGGCGTGAACCGGCTGCCGTTTTGAGTCGCGGTGCTCAGGTTGACTTGCAGTTTGCCGCCAATTGTCACCTTTGCGGTGCAATCAATCCCGTCGTAGCCGTAGCCCGGGAGCGTGAACCGCCCCCCAGCGCCAACCCCGCGACCGCTGCCTGCTACGTTGAAACGCAGCACCGATGCGGATCCAAGCATGAGGTCCCCATCGAACGTCGTGATCAATGAATTGCCGGGCGCGATCACCCCATTGTTTGTCGTCGCGCCGACCAACCGCCCTCCGCCAGTGACACGGCCGCCGTTGATCAGAATCGATGCGGCCACGAGCTGCCCTTCCGGGCTGGTAAAGCGCGGCCTGATGAAAAGCTCCCCTCCCGTTTGCTCAAAAGTTCCGCCCGCCGGTAAATAAAAGCGGTGATTACCGATTCCGAAGTAACCTGCATTTGTCACGGTCGTCGCCGTGGTCGTGAAATCCGGGTCGAGAAATACGATTCTGCCGGTGGCGGTGTTGTTCGCAAAATTGCGCAGCGCGTCCCGCCCGTTCTCATCGACAATGCTCGGCCGGCCAGTGGCGACGGTGTTGTCGCGCATCGCCGCCACAAAGACATCCGCCGAATTCGTCACAATGTCTGCGCCGCGAAACCGCAACAGCGTCGTATAACCGTGAAAGCTATCGTCCCACAGGACATACTTCCCGCCGTTTAGCGTCTTCGTCGACGGATCGAAATTGGTCAGCTGACCCGTAATAATGAACTCGGTCTCCCCGGGGCCGTCCGGAACCAGGTCCAACTCACCATTGTTGGTAAAGTCGCCAAGGGTCTGAATCGTCGCCTGGTCTACGTGAAGAATTCCGTTATTTACGGCGAGCGCTCGTAATGCATCGTTGCCGAATTGGTCGGTGATTCGCGCGGTGCCACGCAGGTAAAGCTCCGCTGAATTCGTGACGATTCGTGCGTTGTCAAACGTCAACGCGGCGGACGGACCGCCATCGAAACCGTTCACAAGATAAATGCCAGAAGTCAGAGTTCCTGTCGCAGCGTCGAAGTTCGCAAGCGTTCCAAGTACCGCGTCACTCCCGGCGCCCGAACCGTCCACTCTGATACCACTCAGCTCACCCGTTAAGATCCCGTTAATGAGTACCGATCCCGCCGTGTCGTTGCGCGTGAAGGTGGACGAGAAGCTGTGGCCGACGATCGCCAAAGAACCTGATCCATTCAGTGTCAGGGCGTCGACACTGGCATCGATATCGTCGAGCCACACTCCAAAGGAAGTGATGGTTGCGCGATAGGTATTGCCGTTCTCGCCGTTGTTCGGAACGACCGCTGGCGACCAGTTGTTCGGATCACCGTAATGATCGTCAGACCCGCCATAGTGCCAAGTGACATCCACTTGCGCCGCTCCGGCTCGCAACGTCATTACAGCCCCGCACATCGCCAGCACCCGCAGCTGCGACGCGACCCAGCACAATCGTTTGTGCTTCATCGTTGAATAATATCGGGTCTCGCTATTACGCAGCGAGCAAAATAACTCATGGATAAACCGGGCGTCAGACTACGCGGCACCGGAACCGTTAGAGCATTACCGAAGTAGGCTGCGTCGCAGAGTCTCTAGCGCTGTCTGTGTGACGAGCTGTTTGAATGTCACACGGTCGCTTGGAAAACGATCGCGAATTGCGTGCGTTGCGTGATTCGGCGCGGCGAGCGCGACGAATACAGTACCGACTGGTTTATCGCCCGTTCCACCGGAAGGACCGGCGATGCCCGTGAGACCAATGCCAAATGTCGTCCGGGCACGATCTTTGGCGCCATCAGCCATCGCGCGGGCGACTTCGGCGCTGACCGCACCGTGCTGCGCGATCAATTCTGCCGGCACACGGAGGACATCCGTTTTGGCGGCATTCGAATACGTCACATAGCCGGCCGCGAAAACAGCCGACGCGCCAGGAACATTTGTTATGCGATGCGCGAGCAACCCGCCGGTGCAGGATTCCGCGACTGCGACGGTCATGCGCTGCTCGCGTAGCATCGCGACGACTACGTCTTCGAGCGACTGCTCGTCAGTGCTAAAAATGACCGCGGCGTAATGCTCGCGGATCAATGCGTCGGCAACGGAGAGCGCGTCGCCGGTGCCGATTACCCGCACAACGACTTCTCCGGCACCGGCGCAGTATCCGAGCTCGAGATCAGGAATGCCGAGCAGCTTGTGTCCGATTGCCTCTTCGACGTGGGACTCCCCGACTCCGGCAAGACGGTAGTTGCGCGTCAGCCGGTCGGCTGCGGCCGGAATAATCCGCCGAAGAAGCGGCAGCACGTGATTCGCAAACATGGGACGCAGCTCTCGCGGCGGACCGGGAAGCAGGAAGAGAGGCGGTGAAGCTTGTTGCGAGCCGACGTTTGGCGGGAAATACAAACCTGGCGCGGTGCCGAATTCGTTCGGCAAAACGATCGCGCCAACAGGAACATTGGCCTGTCGCGGGATTCGATCCGTAAGTCGAAAATTTCGGGCGGCGGCGCGTGCCTCGATTGCTGCCATCACGTCAACGTCGTGTCTCATCTCGAGGCCCAGAATTTCGGCCGTTATCTCACGCGTGACGTCGTCAGTTGTCGGCCCAAGGCCTCCAGTAACAAAGGCGAGATCGTTCCGAGGCAGCGCCTCGATGAGCGCGTCCCGAATCGCTTCGCCGTCCGGAACGGTGATCTGCCGGTCGACACGCAGACCGAGCGGCAGGATCTGCTGGGCGATGAAAGTCAGATGCGTGTTGACCACGTCGCCGAGGAGCAACTCGGTTCCGGTATTGATGACGATGACGCGCATGCGCGCGCAACGCTCAACGCTCAACGTCCAACGCTCAACGTCCAATTCAGCCGAAGGCGATGCAGGACATGGTTTTCAGCCCGATGCGCTGAGACAGCGCACGCTACAGCCCTGTAAAAGTTGAGCGTTTGCCGCGCGCAGCGCGGCCACCATCAGGCCGCGTCTTTGTCCTGCTTCTTGCGAATGAGCGGGGCCTTTTTGCCGTCGACGACCGCGCGATTGATTGTGACTTCGGCGATATCCTCTCGGCTCGGCACCTCGTACATGATCTCGAGCATGATTCGCTCGAGCATCGAACGAAGAGCGCGCGCGCCGGTGCCTTTCGTCACTGCCTGACCAGCGAGCGCTTTGAGCGCATCTTTGGTGACGGTCAGACGCACACCTTCCATCGAGAAAAGCTTGGTGTACTGCTTGATCATCGCGTTCTTCGTGTCGGTCAGAATCGCGACCATCTCTTCTTCCGTCAGCGCATCGAGGGCGCTGATCACAGGCAGTCGGCCGATAAACTCCGGGATCATTCCGAAGCTGAGCAAATCTTCCGGCTCGACGTGCCGCACGGCCTCCCTGCGCAGCGCCTCCTCGATTTCGAGCGTAGGACTGCTGAAGCCCATTGTCTTCTGGCCGATCCGTTTCTGGACGATCTTGTCGAGACCAACAAACGCGCCGCCGCAGATGAACAAAATTTTCTCGGTGTTCACCTGGATATATTCCTGGTGCGGATGCTTCCGGCCTCCCTGTGGTGGAACGTTGCAGGTGCTGCCTTCGAGAATCTTCAGCAATGCCTGCTGAACGCCTTCACCGGAAACGTCGCGCGTGATCGACACGTTGTCGGTCTTGCGCCCGATCTTGTCGATCTCGTCGATGTAAACGATTCCGATCTCCGCGCGCTTGACGTCGTAGTCGGCGTTTTGGAGCAGGCGGAGGATGATGTTCTCAACATCTTCGCCGACGTAGCCGGCTTCGGTGAGTGTGGTGGCGTCCGCAATGCAAAACGGAACGTCCAAAATTTTGGCGAGCGTTTTGGCGAGCAGGGTCTTGCCGGAACCGGTCGGGCCGATGAGCAGAATGTTGCTTTTCTCGATCTCAACATCGGCGAATGGGTCGGGCTGAAAGGCGGCTGTCGGATCCGCAGGCGCAGAATTTTGCAGCACGCGCTTGAAATGATTGTGGACGGCAACGGAAAGCGTCTTCTTTGCGATGTCCTGGCCGATAACGTATTGATCGAGCGAGCGGCGGATCTCCGCCGGTTTCGGCACGCGAATGCTCGAGGACTGCCGCCGCGCGTCCTCGTTCAGCTCCTTATCAAGGATGCTCTTGCAGACGTTGATGCAGCTGTCGCAGATGTAAACGCCGGGGCCGGCGATAAGCTTGCGCACCTCCGCGTGGCTTTTGCCACAGAAGGAGCACATCGTCAGGTTGGAGGCACGGGCCATTTCTAGCCGTTAAATAGCAGCTTCTATTCCTCGACTTTGTGCGGAAGTGCCGCCTCCGCGGTCGCGATTCCAGCTCGATCCGAGGCCGTCGTGTTGCCGTCGATCAGCTTCGTCTCCTTGCGGGACTTGATCACCTCGTCCACCAGGCCGTAGCCCTTGGCCTCCTGGGCCGACATATAATAATCGCGGTCGGAGTCGAGCTTGACCTTTTCCTCCGGCTGCCCGGTGTGCCCGGAGATGATTTTGATAATGCGTTTCTTAAGCTTAAACATGTACTCGACCGTCCGCTCCACGTCGCTCGCCTGCCCCTGCGCGCCGCCCGAAACCTGGTGGATCATGATGTCGGAATTGGGGAGGGCATAGCGCTTGCCTTTCGTTCCTGCGCAGAGCAACACCGCGCCCATGCTTGCCGCCATCCCCAGGCAGTAGGTCGTCACGTCGCAGGTCAGAAACTGCATCGTGTCGTAAATGGCGAGGCCAGCGGTAACTGAACCGCCCGGCGAGTTGATGTAAATATTGATGTCCTTCTTGCCGTCTTCCATTTGCAGGAAGAGCAACTGGGCGATCACCAGGTTGGCGACGTGGTCGTCGATCGGGGTGCCGATAAACACAATCCGGTCCTTCAGAAGGCGCGAATAAATGTCATAGCTGCGCTCGCCCCGTCCGGTCTGTTCGACCACCATCGGGATCAGTATCTGCGAAAAATTTTCGTTCTTTGTCGTCATCAAACAGGCGTCGGTTCGCTGGCGCTTGCCGAATTTAAACTTGGCGAAACGCTAACATTCGCCTTCAGAAAATCAAGGGTCTTGCCGAGCAGCAACTCCTCCGCCAGCCCGCTGATGCGGTCGTTTTGCTCGAGTTCCTTCCGCATCTTGTCGGGTGTAAGACCGTAAGCCGCAGCGCGTTCGCGGATCGCGGCGTCGATCTCCGGACGTGTCACCTCGATCTTCTCCTCTTCTGCGATCCGGTGCAGAATGAAATTCGTTTTCAGTCGATTGGCGGCGAGCGACCCGGCCCCTTCGACCAGCTCCTTCTCCTTGGTTTTCAGCATCTCGTCAGGGATGCCACGCTCGCGGTTTCGATGCACCAACTCGTTCAAGGCCCGTCGCGTTTCATGGGTCAGCAGCGGCGGCGGCAGATCGAAACTGATCCGCTCATGCAAATAACGCACGACCTGGGATTCCTTCGCGTGTTCGATCTCGTGCTCTTTTTCGTGCTCGAGGTTGTGTCGAACAGTGTCGCGCAAATCGGCGAGCGTTTTCCCCGGCAGGAGTTTCTCGGCGAGCGCATCGTTGACCTCCGGCAGTACCTTCTGCTTGATCTCATTTAAGGTGACCGCGTAGTCCGCCCGGCGTCCGGCAAGCTCCTTCACGGGGAAGTCCGCCGGGAAATCGACCTGAACACTGCGAGTCTCGCCGCTCTTCATCCCAACGACCTGCTCGCAAAATTTCGGGAGGAAATTCTCGGGCGCGAGGCGAAGCCAGAACTTCTTGCCACCATGGAGATTCTTGCTCGCGTCCGGTGCGAGATCGCTGATCTGCACGCCATCAATCGCGCCGGTGAAATCGATCACGGCAAAATCCTCCATCGCCAGGCCGCGGTTGTTCACATCAACGAAATCGGCTGCCTGATCGCGCAGCCGCTCGATCGCGCTGTCGATTTCTGTTTCCACGATTTCATCGGCTGGCAGTTCAACCGGAATGTTCTTGTAGTCAGGCAGCTTGAATTCCGGCGCTGTGATGACTGTCGCTCGAAAACGCAGGGAGCGATCCTGGCCAAACTCCACGTCCTCGACATTCGTCAGCGAGACGACGCGTAGATGCTCCTGCTCGACCGCCTGGTGATAACTGCGCGAGACGAGTTTCTGGGTCAGCTCATCCTGAATTTCCTTCCGAAACTTTTTTTCTACCACCTGCTTCGGCGCTTTCCCCGGCCGATAGCCTGGAATTCGCGCGTGGTGCGCATAATGCGCCGCGATCAGATCCCATTCCTTTCCCACCTCGTCGGCGGGCAGCTCGATCGTGAGCTTCGAGATCCCCGGCGCGTCCGCCTGTAACTGAACCTTCATGCGCCGCGACGTTACCGATGCCCGATCAGGCGCGCAAACTCAGGCCTGAAAGACCTGCTCGCCACGGACGTAGACCGAGTGGGTTTGCGATAAGCCAAACCAGTAGCCGAGCTCGCGATAATCCGAGCAGTCAAAGACGCCAAAGTTTGCCTGCTTGCCAGGTTCGAGGGAGCCGACGCTGTCGCCGCGGCCGAGCGAGTAGGCTGCGTTGACCGTGCAAGCAGTCAATCCTTCGGCCACGCTCATTTTCATGTGCGTCGCGGCGAGTGAGAGAACCATCTGGAGTGACGGCGTTGGTGACGAACCGGGATTGAAATCCGTCGCCAGGACAACCGCGAGGCCGG
The DNA here is from genome assembly GCA_045809925.1 of Chthoniobacterales bacterium. Classification (GTDB taxonomy): domain Bacteria; phylum Verrucomicrobiota; class Verrucomicrobiia; order Chthoniobacterales; family UBA10450; genus CADDYX01. Next base: position 2,014 of record JBJMWX010000035.1, on the reverse strand, counting down.
CATCGATCATATCCCGCGCCCGTGGATACCGCGTCTTGCCCAGCGCGTAGACGGATGCGGGAAGCAACACCGGCTGAACGCCTCCGGCTCTCAGCGAGGCAATCCCGTCCGGCTCGGTCTGCTCCAGATGATCAGCTGTCGTCGCGCCAAGTTCCGCCGCCAAGTCAGCGCCACCGCAATTCGTCACCTGATCAACGTGCATGCGCAGTTTCAGGCCGCACCGTTTTGCTTCGGTCAGAATTCGACGCGCCGTTTCGATCTCGAAATATCCGCGCTCGCAGAAGATGTCGCAGTATTCCGCCAGGCGTTGCTCACTAACGCGCGGCAGCATCTCGTCGATCAGGAGGCGGACGTAATCGCCTTCGTCCGACGGAAAGGCGTGCGCCCCGAGGAATGTCGGGACGAACTCAATTGGGCTGGCCGCGTTTAATTCGTGGATGACACGGAGGATCTTCAGCTCATGCTCAAGCGATAAGCCGTAGCCGGACTTCGCTTCGACGGTGGTAGTGCCGCATTGCAGAAACCACTCGGCATGTTTGCGCGCCTGAATGAAAAGCTCCTCTTCACTGGCGGCACGTGTTTTCCGTACGGTGGATTGAATTCCTCCGCCGCTCGCCGCGATCTGCTCGTAGGTAGCGCCCGAAGCACGTCGCTCGAACTCATCAATGCGATCACCGGCAAAGACCGGATGGGTGTGTGCGTCAACGAATCCTGGCAGGATGACGCGCTGCTCAGCGTCGACGACTACGGCGTTGCGCGGAACTGCGCGCGCAATCTCATTCGACCCGCCGATTTTCTCGACGATCCCATCGCGGACGAGCATGCCGGCGTTCCGGACAAGGCCAAGCTCGCGCATTTCCGGCCCGATTCGCGGTCGCGCCGGACCGGAGAGGGTCACCAGCTGCGACGCATTAAGGACGGCGAGCATCCGCCGCCTAGCTGAGCTTCGGTTCCACGATGCCGTGAATGGCTCGAAACCGCGTTTCCGATTCGGTCCGCAGGTCCTGCAGCTTCCCAGTTAGTCCGCTCTTGAATGGCTCGTCTTTGATGGCGCCCAGGTTGATCCGGACATTCATCGCCGCCCCTTCGATGCAGGCGTGCAACGCGAGTGCACCGACGCCGACATCCGAAATCGATGCGGGGTTACCGTTTTGGGCCATCTCCTCGAGCAGGTCATAGCCGCGCGCCGCCGTCTCCATCACGCGAAGTGGGACCTCGGCAGCATGTTTGTTCGCTGCCTCGATCGCGATGGTGCGGGCGGCTTTCTCTTCGGGCGATTGCTTCGGCAAACCGAACGCGGCCATCACCTCGTTGAACGCCGCTGTGTCTTCATCGACTAACCGCAACAGTTCGTCCTTTAGTTCCTGCGCTTTCACCGCCCAGTCGCTGAAGTAGGCCAGCTTGTCGTCCCAGCCGCGTTTTCCGGCCGACAGGTTTGCCACCATTCCACCAAGCGACGCGCCCAGTGCGCCCATCAAGGCCGCGACCGACCCGCCACCCGGCGCGGGCGAGTCGCTCAGGGTTTCATTGCAAAACTGGCGGAGATCGAGTTTGACGAGCGACTTCTTCCTCACGCCGGTGGCCGCGATCTTCAGCTCGATAATCTTCTCGTGCGGATCGAACGGCTTCAGTTCGGCCAGCCCCATCGAGCGCACGGCAATATCGATCAGCTCTTCTTCCGCCGCCCCTTCAGACCATTTCTGCTTGCGCAAAAAATAGCGGCCAGCGTCGAGCAAACACTTTTTCGGGAGCATGCCGACGATTTCGGAACCGGTAACGCGGAGACCGCGCTTGGCCGCGGATTCAGCACAGGCATCGAACGCCACATGAAGCGGCGTTTCCTCAATGTTCGTCAGGTTCATCGAGACCTGCGCGAACCCATACTCCTCTACGTACCAACCGATGGCCTTAACGTGTCTGAGTAATCCCGGCACGCGAACCGGCTCACCTTGCTCATCCAAAACCGGCTTGCCCGCGGGTGTATCGTCTTCGGTTTTGACGCGCCCATTTTCCC
>JBJMWX010000034.1:0-10624 GCA_045809925.1 Chthoniobacterales bacterium | reverse complement strand
GAGCAAAAGAATGGGAATATCATCACCAGCTCGCGAAGCTCGATCGGCCGGTTGACCGCGGCGAGTGGTGGATGACTCCCCAGACCGTCAACGCCGTTAACCTGCCACTGCAAAATGCGTTGAACTTTCCGGCCGCCATCCTGGAAGCGCCGTACTTTGACCCGAAGGCGGACATCGCGGCGAACTACGGCGCGATCGGGGCGACGATTGGACACGAGATCAGCCATAGCTTCGACAATCTTGGCTCGGAGTTCAGCTCAACCGGCAAGCTCGAGAACTGGTGGACGCGGGAAGACGGCGCGCACTTCAAGGAAGCAAGTAAACGGCTGACCGATGAGTTCAGCGCCTACGAGCCGCTGCCGGGTGTGCATATCAACGGCGAGCAGACGCTCGGTGAAAACATTGCTGACGTGGCCGGCCTGGCCGCGGCCTACGACGCCTACAAAATCGCCTTGGGCGAAAAGCCATTGCCGGTACTCGAGGGGTTGAGCGGGCATCAGCGATTCTTCCTCGCCTTCGCGCAGTCCTGGCGAAAAAAAGTGCGGGACGAGGCGTTGCGACAGCAAATTGTGACGAACGAACACGCGCCGGACCGGGAGCGGGCGCAGACGGTGCGTAACCTTGACCGGTGGTACGACGCCTACGGGGTGAAACCCGCCGAGAAACTCTATCTCGCGCCGGCAGATCGAGTGCGAATCTGGTGAGTCGTGGTTATTGCCTCGGTTCTTTCGGTGCGAGATCAGCGACGATTTTTTCGAAGCGCGGGTCGCCGCGCAGCGAATCCCAAATCGGCGAGCGTTTGAGTTCGCCGTAGGTGATGCCTGTTGGCCTCCCCGCTGAGGCAGCAAGCTGCTCGAGGGCAAGATCCTTTTCACCCACCCAGGCATAGATCAGCGCGAGATTGGTGACGTAGGCGGGACCATCCCAAGCGTCCTTCGAAACTGGAAGCAGCTCGCAGGCTCGCTTGCCCTCGGCAATCGCTTCGCTCTTATAGCCGAGCCCGGCATCGACGGCTCCGAGGATGCTCCAGCCCGTTTCGTAGTCGGGCTGTTCCTGGGTGAGCTTTGCCGCGACGAGGCGAGCGGAAGCAAAGGCGCTTTGCGCCGCCGCCGTGTCGCCGAAACTGCGCGCCACCAGACCCACATACCAATCGCGCGGCCAGAGGGAATCGCTGCTTGGATTGACGGTCCCTTCCGGTGGAATGAGGGCCACTGCCTGGGCGGCCGCATTGCGATCGCGCTCGGCTAATGCGCAATAAACGAACATCGCCGCGAAATGCGATGCCGCTTCCCTTCCTTCATGCAAAACCGCGGTCAGATGTGAGCGCCACTGAGCGGTATCGGCGCGCTCCGAATACGGTAAGCCCCAGGCGACCTCGCGCGCGAAAAGGTCGTCAGGGTTAATCGCGAGTGCGCGCTCCAGCAATCGGGCCGCCTCATCGTAACGACGCAGACCAGCGCGGGTGAAGCCGGCTTCCTCAAACGTAAAGGAGTTCCGCGGGTCCAGTTCCATCGCGCGGTCGAAGTTGCGAATCGTGTCATCCCAGCGGCCCTGACGTCGACTGACGGAAGCGAGATAAACGTAAAGCCGTGCCGAGTTCGGCAGAAGCCGGCGGGCGAGCTCAAATTCGGCGAGCGCGCGGTCGTAATCGCGGAAGCCGTGATAAGCATAGGCTCCTTTCTGCAAGTGGACCTCGCCGTCGTCAGGCCGGATCTGTTCCGCCCGCTGCAACGCAAGATGCGCCTGCTCGCGGCGCCCCGGGGTGTGATCAAACCCGCCCCAATACAGGTCGAGGTGAGTCTCGGAAAGCAAACACCAGGCGATCACAAACTGCGGATCACGTCGCACCGCTTCCTCGAGGAGACTGATTCCGTGGAGCAAACCCTCCTTTGCGCCGGGGTCGTTCGCGAGTTCGTCGAGCGCCTTGGCGCGGAGATAAAGATCATTTGCGACTACATCGGTGGTCGGCGGTTGCATCATGGCGGCGTGCTCCGCCGGTGATAAGCGCGCCTGGAGTTGGCGTGCGATTGTCTCCGCGATTTCACTTTGGATGGCGAAGACGTCGGCCAGCTCACGGTCGTAGGTTTGTGCCCACACGTGCGCATCGGTGCGGGCGTCGATCAGCTGGGCATTTACGCGGACGCGACTGCCGGAGCGCTGCACGCTTCCTTCCAGCAGGTGCGCGACCCCGAGCTGTTGCGCGATCTCGCGCAGATTACGGGCGGTCGCGCTTTTGTACTGCATCACGCTCGTCCGGCTGATGACCTTTAGGTCCGCCACTCTTGCCAGATCGGTCAGGATTTCGTCCTGCACGCCGTCAGCGAAGAAGGCGTTGTCCTTGTCGCTGCTCAGGCTCTCGAAAGGCAGCACCGCGATTGACTTGTCGGCGATTGTCGGCGCGCTGGCAGAGGACGTGGTGGCCGACTTCGATGCAGGATCAGCTGTTCGTTGCGACGGCGCGCGAACCAGTCGAAACACCAGCAGGCCAACGGCGACCGTTGCGATCACCGCTACCCCAGCCATCAGCTTGCGACCAGTGCGCGGTCTTATCGATTCGTTAGGCGCAACGTCTTCCGTGCGCTTCAGGCCTTCCGGTGTGAGTTCGAACGCCCAGGCAAAAATCAACGCGAGCGGAAATCCCAGCGCTACCATCGCGACGAAGACCTTCATCACCCATGCCGGTGCTTCGAACGTCGGGAACAGGATCGACGCGAGCTGAATCAACAGCCACGCGACTACCGCATACGCGACCGCGACCTTGTAAACATTGCGACGCTTCAGCTCGGCGAAGAAGTTGTTCAGTTTCACCTTTTGTTTGCCGCGCGAATGCTTTTGTGGAGTCGATTTCGATGCGACGAATCGCCGCTCTTCTGCATGCTGCCCTCAACCAGATAGCCAACACCTAACTGTTTCGCGATCTCGGGCAGATTATCCGGAGCGCTTTTGTAATGCTGAGTCGATTGGTGCGAGCTGACCTTCAGATCGGCGATCTTGGATAAGCGCGTCAGAATCTCGTCCTGGATGCCGTCGGCAAAGTAGGCATTTGCCTTGTCATCGCTATGGTTCTCAAACGGCAACACGGCAACGCTCTTCTCCGGGATGGGAGATCGGCCGGCTGGTGCGTCAGAGGCCGCGGAGCGCTCCGTTTCCGTTTTGTGGGGCAACCGAATGATAGTCACCGCGAGAGCTATCGCGGCTAAGCCAATGGTCAGCGCGACGATCTTTCGCCCGGTGCGATGCCTGATCGACCTTTTTGGATCAACATCTTCCGTGCGTTTGATCCCTTCGGGCGTGATCTCGTAAACCCAGGCGAGGCTAAGCGCGATCGGAAATCCTAGAATCAATAAGACGATAAGGACGCGGATCGCCCAATTCGGCACCTCGAATAGCGGAAGCACTTGGGCAAGACCTTGCGCCAGGGCCCATGCGGCGACGATGTAGGCCACCGCGACCTTGTAGACATTCCGCCGCTTGAGCTCGGCGAAAAATGAGGGGGCTGTGTCCATCCGCCTGACGGTAATATCTAGTTGAGTCCGAATTAGCAAAACCAGGCTGGCCAGGCTCTCGCGGGCAATCGGTTATAGGTTATCAGTTCTCAGTTAAAGGCGAGCGACATGCCGATTGTTACGTACCTTCAGATGCGCGAGCGCGGCGAACTGCGGCCGCGCTATTGCGACGACCGGCAGCTCGTAATTCGTGAGACCGTTCTGCCGCAATGGCAGCTGAATCGGTTCCTCTATCAGCTCGTCGGGGAGCCGTGGCACTGGGCCGATAAGCTTGTCTGGAGCGATGAACGCTGGCGTAGATACGCCGCGAAGGTGCGAACGTTCGTCGCCTGCTACGGCGGGAATCTGGCCGGCTATTACGAGCTACTGCGTCATCCTCGCGAGCCATCGGTCCAGATCTCCTACTTCGGCCTCGCGCCGGGGTTCATCGGCCGCGGTTTGGGCGGCGCGCTGCTGACCGACGCAATTGAACAGGCGTGGGCCTGGGACGGGAACGCGACACGCGTCTGGGTTCACACCTGCGAAACCGATCATCCTGGTGCGCTGCCCAATTACGAAGCGCGCGGAATGACAGCGTACAAGACGACCGTCAGTCCCACGCCGACGCTGCGACGCGCGCGATCGACTCGCGAAGCGAATGCCAGGAAGCGCCAGCGCCGCGACAAGTCTGAGGTGGCCGGTCGAAAGTCAAAACGCCGATAGTATCCGCTGTTGGCACGCTCTGCCGCGTGGTGAATGAAGGGCGGCGCAGATCACCAGCGTGATTGAGCTCGCCTCATCGATTCGATAGCCTCGGTCCGATGCGAGTTCTCCATTGGCCAGGTATCGTGGTGCTGTGCTGCGCGCAGCTCGTGCAAGCTGAGAGACCGAAGCTGATGAAAGCAGTGGTCGCGCATGAGTACGGCGCGCCCTCGGTGTTGAAACTCGAGGATACGCCAGTGCCGCAGATCAAAGAAAGGGAGTTGCTCGTGCGCGTAGCCGCGGCGGGGGTGAATCCGGCCGATCCGCTGATCATTTCCGGGAAGTATGCGCGCGAGTTTGGAACGCATCTCCCGCTCATCCCCGGCTACGATGTTGCGGGCGTGGTCGAGCAAATCGGCGCGAAGGTGACGCGTTTCAAAACGGGCGACGCGGTCTACGGCTATGCACTTTTCGGCGGCGGCTGGGCCGAGTTCGCCGTGCTGGGCGAAGATGAAGCGGCAGCGAAACCTAAGTCGTTATCCTTTAATGAAGCCGCTGCTGTTCCGCTGGCTGCGTTAACGGCGTGGCAGGCGCTGATCGACGGCGCGCAATTGCAGGCGGGACAGACGGTGCTGATTCACGGCGGCTCCGGCGGAGTCGGTCACTTCGGAATCCAGATCGCAAAGTTCAAAGGGGGGCACGTGATTGCGACCGCGTCGACCGCCAACCAGGACTTGTTGAAGCAGCTCGGCGCCGACGCCGCGGTCGACTATACGAAGACGCGGTTCGAAGATGTGGCGCACGACGTCGATGTAGTGCTCGATACCGTCGGTGGTGACACGCTCGCGCGCTCGTATTCAGTCGTGAAACGTGGTGGCGCGATCGCCTCAATTCGCTCGCGCGCCTCGGACGCCGCGCAGCAGAAGTTCGGTTTCCGCGGTATACCGGTCGCGGTTAGACCGAATGGTTCGGAGCTCACGCAGATTTCGGAATTGATCGATGCTAAAAAAATCCGCCCGATCATCACGCAGGTGCGGCCGTTATCCGATGCCATCAAAGCGTCCGAACAGGCGGAGACGCACCACACGCGCGGCAAGATCGTGCTGGAAATCGCGCCGAGGTAAGTCGGGGTCGCGATTAGGGCCGTATCAGTCGCGTGTTACCCGGCTATTCGGGGAAGCGTTGCGATGCTGCGCGGAATGTCGGCAAAGCGGTCCAGCCAGGCGTCGGGTCTGAGAGTCTCGGGCGACGCGCGCAGGTAGCCGTAGCGCATGAGGATCACAGGAATACCCGCGGCACGCGCGGCGGCATAGTCATTCTCATTGTCCCCTATCATGACGGCTTCGTTCGGCGCGGCGCCGAGGAGCTCGATGGCAGCGAGCAGATGGCGCGGATCGGGTTTTCGAAATGGCACCGCATCCCCTCCGAGAACCGCGTCGAAGTGTGCGGCAATGCCGAAGGTCTCGAGCAGCGCGAGCGTCACGGTTTGTGGTTTGTTCGTGCAGATCGCGAGGCGCGCTCCTGAGGCGCGCAACTCTTCGACAGTTTCAGCCACCGACGGATAGAGGCGACTCCGTTTCGCCGGTGCGGCTTCGTAGATCGCGAGAAACTTTCGATGCGCTGCTTCAAAATCGGCCAGCGTGCCGGTCGCGAGCAAGGCGCGTTTGACCAGGGCGGGGGTGCCATCACCGATCATGCCGCGGACCGCGTCGGCGGTGAGTTCGGACCGTCCGATGCCTCGCAACATTTGGTTTAACAGCGCATGGAGATCGGGCAGGCTGTCGACCAGAGTGCCGTCGAGGTCAAAAACCAGCGCCGTCCGTTTCATGCCGCACCCAGGGTAGCGGAAATGTCACCACGACCAAGAGCCGACGCCACCGCTTACACACGCACTTGAACTGCGGGTCACTGCGACCGAGCGATCAAATTGAGACGATTCTCTCTCGCACAGCCAATTACTAAACCTAGTGTATTTTGCTCTCTGAAAACGTCCCTCACCCTCTTCGCCTTTCTTGCTCTCGTCCTCTCAGCGGACGCCGCCACATTGCCGCCCGGATTTGTCGAGCAGCAGTTCGGCGGCAACCTTGGAGGCTCTCCGACGGCGATGGAATTCGCGCCTGACGGCCGACTGTTTGTCTGTCTGCAAAACGGCACATTGCGCGTGATCAAGAACGGGACGCTGCTAAGCGCGCCCTTTATCAAGCTAGCGGTCGACTCCTCCGGGGAGCGCGGTTTGCTCGGGATCGCGTTTGACCCGGATTTTGCACGCAACAACTACCTCTACCTTTACCATACAGTGCCGGGCAGCCCGGCGCATAACCAGGTGAGCCGATTTACCGCCGCCGGCGATGTCGCCGCAGCGAACAGCGAGGTAGTGCTGCTCGATCTCAGCAACTTGAGTACGGCAACGAACCACAACGGCGGAGCCACGCATTTCGGGCCGGACGGCAAGCTGTATGTCGCCGCCGGTGAGAACGCGAACGGCGCGAACGCGCAGTCGTTTAATAATCTCCTCGGCAAGATCCTGCGCATTAACTCCGACGGATCGATCCCGACGGACAATCCTTTCTACAACAGCGCGAGCGGAAATAATCGTGCGATCTGGGCGCTTGGGCTACGCAATCCATACACCTTTGCCTTCCAGCCGGGGTCGACCCGCATGTTCATCAACGACGTTGGTGAGTCCACTTGGGAAGAGATCGATGATGGGATCGCCGGCTCGAACTACGGCTGGCCCGTGACCGAGGGGCCGACAACCGATCCGCGTTATCGCGGACCGCTCTTTGCCTATGAGCATGGCTCGAGCAGCACGACGGGGTGCGCGATTGTTGGCGCTGCATTTTACAACCCGCGGGTCGCGCAATTCCCTGCTTCTTACATCGGGAAGTATTTCTTTGCCGATTTGTGCAGCGGATGGATTCGCGTTTTCGATCCGGCGACCGCGACGGCGAGCGGATTCGCCGCCGGCATCTCGGCCCCGGTTGACCTGCACGTCGGACCGGACGGCGCGCTCTATTATCTCGCCCAAGGTTCGACCGGACAGGTGTTCCGGATTACGGCCGTTCCCGCCCAGACGCAGAACATTTCGACCCGTGCGCGGGTTGAAACTGGAGATCGTGTTGAGATCAGTGGTTTCATCGTCACGGGCAGCGCTCCGAAACGTATTGCGGTTCGCGGGCTTGGCCCATCCTTAAGCGGCCGGGGCGTTGCGGATCCACTGAACGACCCGGTGATCGAACTGCATCGCGGCGACGGCTCGATCATCACCACGAACGACAATTGGAAAGACACTCAGCAGGCGGATATCCAGGCGGTGAATCTGGCACCATCGGACGATCGCGAGTCCGCGCTCGTTACGACGGTAAACGCGGGCAACTACACGGCGATCGTGGCGGGCAAGAATGGCGCAACGGGCGTGGCCCTGGCCGAAGCTTACGATCTCGACGCCGCGGCCGATTCACGTCTGGCCAACATCAGCACACGGGCATTTGTCGGAGGCGGTTCGGACGTGTTGATCGGCGGATTTATTACCGGCAACAGAATCGGCGCCACACGCATGGCCGTGCGTGCGCTCGGGCCCTCGCTAGCGCAGGCAGGGATCGCGGATCCACTGCCTGACCCAACGCTCGAATTGCACGACAGCAACGGCGTGCTCGTCGCCGCGAACGACAACTGGCAGGACGATGCCAGCCAGGCGGCATTAATCAGCAGCTATAGCCTTGCCCCCTCGAACAACCTAGAATCTGCGCTGGCGCTGAGCCTGTTGCCAGGGCCTTATACCGCGATCGTGTCGGGAAAGAATGGGCAAACGGGTGTTGGACTCGTTGAGGTTTACGATCTGCAGTAGCAGCAGCAGCTCAGACGGCGCAAATACGAATTGTCGTGCCTAAAAAACGGAGAGTGCCTTTCACCCTTGGCACAGTTGGCCACTTCGGACTCGCAGTGCGCGATCCGAAGAAAAGCGCGCAATGGTGGGCGCGCGCGGTTGGTCTGAGAAGGGAGTTCGAATTCGACGGCGGCGTGGCGGTGGGAAACAAGAACGTCACAATCGCACTGCACAAAGGCAAGCCGGCTCCGGCGACCTTTGACCACATGTCGTTTCACTTGCCGAACATGGCAGCGTTGCGCAAAGCGCTGGCGCATCTGCGGAGCAGCGGGGTCGAGATCGAAGATCCGGGCGACGAGATCGGGCCGGAAGCTCCAGGATCGCCACATATGGGCATCTGGTTCCATGACCCTGATGGCTATCGCTGGGAGCTGAGTGTGCAGAACGGCGCACGGAAGTGACTCGTACTGCCGCTGGCGAGCGAAGCTTTTTGCATTAATCAGCGTTTCGAGCGATACGAGGCCGCGCCTTGACCGTGGCGAGTTCACTCGCTCTTCTCCCTCTCCTTACTTTGAGACGTAGCTTCGACTTTGCCCGACGCGCTTTTTGGAACCGGTGGCTTCAGCTCGCCCTTGAGGCAGCATTTGTCACCATCTCGGAGGTGCTATTGAAGATCGGCGCGGCAAAAACCGCTGCGCATGGGACGGCTCTGGAATGGCTGGGCATAAGCGGGCTGGCTTCCATCTGGGTGTGGGGTGGCATCGCTGCCCTGGTTCTTAGTTTCCTTTGCTGGATGTATGTGCTGAATCACCTGCCCTTATCAGTCGCCTTTCCGCTGACGAACATTGTCCATGTCACGATTCCAATTAGCTCATGGGTATTCCTGGGCGAAGCAATCTCATCCCGGCGCTGGCTCGGCATAGGCATCGTGCTCCTCGGATTAACGCTCGTCGCCAGGCCGGTGGCACGAATCGACGAACGGTTATGAGCGTTGTTCCACTTACTGTCTTTATCGTGGAGATCAGCGCTGTTGTCGCCGGCCAGGTGCTGGTCAAGCACGCCGTCGAGCAGGCGCGACAATCGAGGTTTGGCGATCCGCGGGTCCTGCGCACGTTTTTCGGCGGCGTTGCAGCAATGGCCGTCTCGTTCTTCCTTACCCTGGGCCTATTACAGCATTTTGACCTGAGCTACTTTTTTCCCCTCCAGGCATCGACCACGATCCTGATCGTCCTTATGGCCGCGGTTTTCCTGCGCGAGCGGCTCTCGATTCAGCTACTTGTCGGAGCCGGACTGATTACAGCGGGAATCGTCGTAGTTTCGCTCAGCTAGGGCTAATCGCTGTAGCGTGCGCTGTCCTCAGCGCATCCCTGCCTTTTTCCGCTGAGGACAGTGGACGCTACAGTAGCCGGGGTTAATTCCCTCAGCTCTGCGGCGCCGGCGCGGCTTGACGCTCGATAGCTGCGGCTTTCGGCGGACCGAGGCGGGGCAGATCGGGATCGAGGAAGCCAAGTGCGTGCGGCGGCTTGATTACCCGCACGCCCGCTGCGCGTTGCTGCCCCGCGATCTGATCGCGAAACGCCTGCATCCGGGTCCAGTGGACCTTTGGTCGAAAATGGTGCTCGGCGTGGTAGCCATTGTAGAACCAGATCCAATTGTAGAGCTTGTCGTAACTACTTACCCCCCATGCAATCGGCTCATCCGGATTACCACCGTAGTGACGGTAATAGCCGTTCAGATAAGAGAGGCAATGGCCAAAGTACCAGAAGGCGAGAAGAAACAGGATGTAGTGCCAGTTCAGTATCCCGAGAGCAACAAACGTTCCGACAAACAAGGCTAGCTCAGTTATCCCCCAGAACGCCTCGCGCGGGTCCTTGCGCTTGAGTTCGCGATAGACGGTCTTGGGGTCTTCGCGAAAGAAGCTAAGGAAAGTGTACTTGAGGGGATGCTCCGCCTCGCCGTCATGTCCATGCTTGTAGATGGAAATCCAGTCGATCGTTTCACCCTGCTCATCCGGCCGGTCAGCATTGCCCTTGTGATGCTGCATGTGGATGCACTCATAGAAGACCTGGCTGAAACCCACCGTGACTGACTCAAGCAGGCTGAAGAGACGGTTCAGCAGCGGCAACCGGAAGTAAGGGTTGTGAATGAAATTGTGAGAGATGCCGTTGATGTTCCACGAAATGCTGACGGAATAGATAAAGCCGAGCGGAAGCATCACCCACAGCGGGACGCGCGGGAAGAGCCAGAACATGCCGAAAAAATAAACACAATGCAGCACGGCAGCCATCACCGGCACGATGTCCCAGCGGGTGTATGCGAAAAGGCGCGACGGCGTGCGGAGCCGTTCGGAAGCAACGTCCTGTGTGACAGTTTTGGGGGGTGAGCTCATCTCGAATTACGGATTTGCACACGATACGAGCTGCCGGGCGAAGAACAAGAGCAGATCGCGATTTCATCCCGGTCAGCGGGGCCACTCTGCCGCCGGCGCGAAGGCGAACGCGACGCAACTACCCTTCGCCGTGTAACTCCCGCAGCCGTCGGTGTTTCCACCGTCGGTGGAGCGGCACGAGCACCATCATCGAGTAGTAGATCCATCCGCTCCAGGCGAGGT
>JBJMWX010000033.1:0-20969 GCA_045809925.1 Chthoniobacterales bacterium | reverse complement strand
GGCAAGGAACGCGCCCATCCCGACGAGCGCGAAAACAGCCGGCTGACTGACGATCGTGGGCCCGAGCAGGTGTTCCATGGCGGTGCCGAAGAGGAAGCCGGCACTGGCGCCGATGAAAAGCGTGGGCGTGAAGACGCCGCCAACAGCTCCGGAGCCAAAGGTGGCGGCGGTCGCGATTAACTTGCCAACGAGGACAAGCGCAAGTGTTGGCCAGAACCATTGCGCGTGAAGCACGTTGCCGATCGCGGCGTAACCATTCCCCGCGACGTAGGGGGACAAAATCGTGAGCGCGCCGACAATGGCGCCACCAAGAGCCATGCGCAGATAAACCGGCACCGGCACCTTTAAGAACCATCCTTCCGCCGCGCGCAGGAAACGCAGGAACCATGGTGCTGCCAGTCCGATCACAAGACCAAGCACCAGATGTGGGAAAATTTCCCATTCCGAACGCAACCGGAAAGAAGTTGCGTAGAGCGGCTCGTTCCCGACGAAGCGTTGCATGGTCAGCGTCGCGACAACCGACGCAAACACGAGCGGGCCGAAGATCTGCATCTCGAGGGAGCCCAGTACGATATCCGCCACGAAAAGCGCCCCTGCGATCGGCGCGTTATAGGCCGAGGCGATGCCGGCGGCGGCGCCGCAGGCGACCAGTAAACGGCGCCGCGGGCGTGTCCATTTCTGCCAACGCCCGAGGAGTGAGGCGCAGAGCGACGACAGCTGCACCAGCGGACCTTCGCGACCAATCGATGCGCCCGACGCGATGCTGAACATCGCAGAGAAACACTTCAAGATGCTGGAGCGAAGAGCGATCAGGCCCTCGCCGACGACCACCGCTTCCATGTAGTCGGTCGTGTAGCGCGACTTCCGAAACCTTGTGCCGATGAAAATGACGGCACCGGCGAACAGACCGCCAATGGCCGGTGTGATGACCCGTCGCCAATACGGCAGTTGCGCAAACGTGCTCGCGTAGTCGCCGCTGCGCTGCGTCAACAACCAGTGGACGCCTTCCGTCGCGCCGCGAAACAACAGCGCTGCGAGCGCCCCAATGAAGCCAATGATTCCGGCCCAGAACAACGTGATTTGCAGTTCGCTTGGCCGGACCCTTTCCGCGATCCAGACTCGCAGCTTTAGCCGACGCATCATCGGGGCGAGACCTTGCCCCGTCGGTTCGAGCGGTTGCACTGGAGCCGTCATTTCGCAGCCACCGCGATCGCTGCGCGGAGCTCGTCGATCAGTCGCTCGGCAGTGGGCGCATTGAGCAATCGCTCCCGCATGTCGCGATTACGGCATAAACGCGCCAGCGTGCCGATGCAGACGAGGTAATCGCGCACCATCGCGGGCGGCGTTCCAATGAGGAAGAGCAGATGGACCGGCGGCTCCGTGTCGCGAAAGACAACGCCTTCCCGGCTGCGGCCGATGACCAGCACGATCCTTTCAACCACGTCTGTGCGGGCGTGCGGGAACGCGACGCCGTTTCCGGCGTTGGTCGATTGCAACTGTTCGCGCGCGATCAGGTCGCGAAGGAGAGCGGTGCGATCGTTCGTCGCTTCCTGACCAAACGTTGCGACGAGCTCGCGCAACGCGTCGGGCTCGTTCCGCGCTACCAGATCGAGCACCACGTGCTGCGGGTTGAGTAAATCAATGACCCTGGTCGGCATCGTGCACCACCAGCTGGATGACGGTTGAGTCTCTCATCGGATTGCGTCCATAGTGCATAAATGCCTTCCGGCGATTTATCCAGCGAGGCAGCAGCGCAGCGCGATCATCTCGATACGCGCGCCCGTTCAGTGCACGACCCGAGCTACGTCAACGCGATGTCGCATTTCTATCGGGGCGAAATGGGCCGCATCATGATCTGGCGCCAGCGGCTCGACATCACCACCAACTGGGCCATCACCTCGAGCACCGCGATCATCACCATCGCGTTTTCAAATCGCGAGGTGCCTCACATTATCTTCTTTTTCAATCTCGCGATCGTCTGGGGAATGCTTTGGATCGAGGCCCGGCGCTATCGCTTCTACGACGCCTTTCGCGCCCGGGTCCGAATGTTGGAGGCACACTTCCTTATGCCGATCATCATGGAAAATCCCGATCTCCTGCAGGGCGAATGGAAGAAGCTCGTCTGCGAGGACCTGATTCTGCCCTCCTTCAAGATTTCCAAACTGGAGGCGATCGGGCGGCGGCTGAAGCGCAACTACGTATTCATCTTCGTCCTCATCATGGTTGCGTGGGTGACCAAAATCTTCCTCCACGCTCCGACGGCCATGGACAGCGTACCGTCATTTTATCGCGCGCTGCGCGTTGGTCACATTCCAGCCTGGCTCGTCGCCTTTATCTTCGTGTCAACGATGGTGAGCGTGATCGGGATCACGATCTACGTGAGTAAGAAAACCACCAGCGAGATCTCCGAGTTCGGCGCGAACCGTTCCTTGTGGCGGATCTGATGTGCCGGACGTGTCGGTCGATTCCGGTCGCGTTCGCCAACGAGACACCGCAATGGCTGCTATGACACCATTCGAAAGGCTTTGCCAGATTGTCGCGCAACTGCGTGCCCCGGGCGGTTGTCCATGGGACCGCGAGCAAACCAATGCGTCGCTCGCGCCGAAGCTGCTCGAAGAAGCGTACGAGACCGATCACGCAATTCGCGAGAACGATGACGACAATCTGCGCGAAGAACTCGGGGACGTTCTGCTGCTCGTCGTCATGCATGCGGAGATTGCACGCGAGGCCGGTCGGTTCGAGATCGGCCAAATCGTTCACGAAGTCACCGAGAAGCTGATCCGCCGCCATCCTCATGTCTTTGGCGATGCCGAGGTCAAGGAAAGCGAAGGCGTCGTGCGCCAGTGGGAGGCAATTAAACACGGTGAGAAGGCGCGGCAGCATTATCTGGAAGGTGTCGCCGCCGCGCTTCCTGCCCTGATGCGGGCCGAGAAAATTCAAAAGAAAGCGGCACGCGTCCATTTCGACTGGAGCAGCCTTGCCGACGTTGTCGCGAAGGTGGACGAGGAACTCGCCGAGACGAAGGAGGCGATCCAGTCAAACGACAGCCGTGCCATCGAAGATGAAATCGGCGACCTGCTCTTCGCGGTGACGAATCTCGCGCGTAAAGCGGGGCTCGACGCGGAAGCGACGTTGCAATCGGCGACCGATAAATTCGTTGGTCGGTTCAATCACCTCGAGGACCGCGTCCGCGCGCGCGGCAAACAGCTCGGCGAGCTGCGTCTTGAGGAACTCGACGCGATCTGGGAGGAGCTGAAATTGACGAAGACCAAATGACGCGCAGGAAGGGTCCGCCGACCTATTCGTCATTCGCATTTGTCATTCCTCATTTACCCCTCATATTCCCCGTCCGCGGTGAACATCCTGATCAATATTTTGTTGGTGATCTACGTCGTCATCGCGCTGCTCATGATTCTGGTGATCCTGATGCAGCGGCCTAAGAGCGAAGGTCTCGGTGCAGCCTTTGGCGGCGGGGTGACCGAGAACATTTTCGGCGCCCAAACGACCAACGTGCTGGTTAAATTCACCGGGTGGCTAGCCGGTATTTTTTTCGCTCTTACTTTCGCGCTTTCGATTCTCTACGCGCATCGCAGTACGGCTGATAGCGGGCTGCGACGCGAGTTGATGAAGACTCAGGCAGCTGCGGCGACGAGCCCAGCGGCTGTCGCTGGTTCTCCGGGGGCGGTATCTTCGGCGCCGCCGGCGACATCCCCCGTGGGCGGGCCACAACCTGGCCCTTCCTCAGCAGTGGGTCCGCCGGGCACCGTCACGAACCCCACTCCAGCTGTCGCCGGGCCGACAGCTTCGGTGAGACCGGCAGACGCCGCCGTGGGTGCCGTGCCTCCTGTAGCCACTCAGCCGTCTCCCCTCAATCAGCCTACTTCGGCTCCGTCGGCGCCGCCGAAGAGGCCCTGATCCGGCCGCTGCCCCGCGGCAGCGTCGGCGACCTGCGTTTTTGCCCCCTCTGTGACGGCAAAAAACTGAAGAAAATTCTTGCCCCAGCGCACCATGCTACTGCACATTGTAGACCCTCCGGAGGGCGCCCCAATATGTTGTTGTCCACGTGTTCACGACCTGTTCACACGCTGTTCGCTTCGCTGCTCACCGTAATTCACCATAATTCACAACCGTAACTCCCCTCGTCCACCCAATGGTCCATATCAAAACTCCCATCCAACCAATGCTCCGCAACGGCTCGAAAACCACTGTCCGGTCACGCAGTCGCATCCCGGCCAGGCCGAAGTCGCGGGGGTTAAAGTTCGAGCGCGTTTTCAGCGCCGACGACGTGGCGCCCTTCGACCAGGTGGAGTGGGAGAAGCGGACGGCGGAGATCACCGACGACGGCGGCAAGGTGATCTTTAAGCAGGAGAACATCGAAGTGCCGAAGAGCTGGTCCGCCCTGGCGACGAAGATCGCGGTCGCGAAGTATTTCTACGGCGACATCGCCAACGGGACCGATCCTCACAAAGGCGGCCGGGAGACGTCGGTCCGCCAGCTCGTTCACCGCGTCACGCGCACGATCACCGACTGGGGCATTGTCGACGGGTATTTCGCCGACGCGGAGAATGCGGAGACGTTTTACGATGAGCTGACGTGGCTCTGTTTAAACCAGCACGGCGCCTTCAATTCGCCGGTGTGGTTCAACGTCGGCCTCCATCATCAGTACGGCACCGGCAAAGGCGCCGGCGAAGGGAACTACTTTTACAATCGCCAAACCGGCACCGCTGAACGCGCCGCAACGCAGTACGAATACCCGCAGGGCTCGGCCTGCTTTATCCAGTCGGTTGAGGACACGATGGAGGACATCATGCGGCTCGCCACGAGCGAAGCGATGCTCTTCAAGTACGGCAGCGGCACCGGCAGCGATCTTTCCACACTGCGCAGCACGCGGGAGAAACTGAGCGGGGGCGGCAAGCCGAGCGGGCCGCTCTCGTTTCTCAAAGTGTATGACCAGGTCGCGAACGTCGTGAAATCCGGCGGTAAGACGCGACGGGCGGCGAAGATGAACACGCTGAAGGACTGGCACCCGGACATCGAGGAATTCATCGACGCCAAGCAGAAGGAAGAGAAGAAGGCTTGGGCGCTGATCGAGCAGGGGTATGACGGCAGTTATAACGGCGACGCTTACGGCTCGGTCATGTATCAAAACGAGAACCTGAGCGTACGCGTGAGCGACGAGTTCATGAGCGCGGCGATCGAAGGGCGCGAATGGTGGACGAAACGGGTTCGCGATGGCCAGCCGTGTGAATGCAAAGAGGCGCGCACCCTGCTGCGCAAAATCGCCGAAGGCACGCACATCTGTGGCGACCCGGGCATGCAGTTCGATTCCACGATCCACAAGTGGCACACCTGCAAAGGCACGGCTCGGCAGAACTCGACCAACCCATGCAGCGAGTATCTGTTCCTCGACGACACCGCCTGCAATCTGGCCTCGCTCAATCTGATCAAATTCAAGCGTGCCGACGGCGTCTTCGACGTCGAGCGATTTAAGGCCGCGGTCCGCGTCTTCATCACCGCCCAGGAGATTATCGTCGATAACGCGAGTTATCCGATCAAAGAGATCGCGGAGAATTCGCACATCTACCGGACGTTAGGCCTCGGTTACGCGAACCTCGGCGCGCTTTTGATGAGCTATGGCCTCGGCTACGACAGCGTGGAAGGTCGCGCTCTCTGCGGCGCCATCACAGCCATCATGACTGGCGAAGCCTATGCGGAGAGCGCACGGATGGCTCGCGCGATGGGTCCCTTCCCTGGCTACAAAGACGCACGTTGCAGCGGGGTGCCGAAGCCAGTTGCGAAAGATAATGTCCAATCGATGCTCGACGTAATCGAGCTGCATCGCGCCGCGGTCGGCGAGATTCCGGATACCGACGACTTCCTCTATTTGAAAGGCGAAGCGGCCCGAACGTGGGACAGCGCCGCCGAGCTTGGCCGTAAGAACGGTTTCCGCAACGCGCAGGTCACGGTGCTTGCGCCGACCGGCACCATCTCGTTCCTGATGGACTGCGACACGACCGGTATCGAGCCCGACATCGCGCTCGTGAAATACAAGCTGCTGGCGGGCGGCGGGATGTTGAAGATCGTCAATCAGACGGTCAAACCGGCGCTGGAGAAGCTCGGTTACAATTCCGAGGAGATCGAGCGGATCATCGCGCACATCGACACTTTCGACACGATCGAAGACGTGCTCGACAGCGATGGCTCAACCATTTCGTCGGGTCTCAAACCCGAGCATCTCTCGATCTTCGATTGCGCATTCAAGCCCGCCCGCGGTGAACGTTCACTCAACTACATGGCGCACCTTCGGATGATGGCCGCCGCGCAACCGTTCCTCAGCGGCGCGATCTCAAAGACGGTTAATCTGCCGGACTCGGCCACGATCGAAGAGATCATCGACACCTACGTCGAAGGGTGGCGGCTTGGGTTAAAGGCGATCGCGATCTACCGCGACGGCTCGAAACGCTCCGCGCCTTTGAATGTCAAGAAGACGAAAGACATGGGCTCGAATGTGGACGGCGATATCGTGATGGTCGAGCAGCCGGAGCTGGCGCAACGCATTCTCGAGCTGGAAGAAGAGCTCACCGCCGCCCGGGGCACGCCGGTCCGCCACAAGATGCCCGACACGCGCATGTCACTGACACACCGTTTCGAGATTGCAGGCCACGAAGGCTACATCACGGTCGGTTTGTTCGAGGACGGAATGCCAGGCGAACTCTTCGTCACGATGTCGAAGGAAGGCAGCACGATTGGCGGCCTCATGGACACGGTCGGGACGCTGACTTCGATTGCGCTGCAATACGGCGTGCCGCTCGAGAGTCTGGTGAAAAAATTCGCCTATCAGCGCTTTGAGCCGAGCGGTTTTACTAAGAATCCCGACATCCGAAACGCCACTTCAATCGCTGATTACGTTTTCCGATGGCTCGGCTGCCAATTCATCAAAGGCTACAAAGAAGCGACCTCACCAAATCGCGGGCAAGCCGAGCTACCGATGAAAGAGATTCCCGACATCGAGAAGAAGGCGATTAACCGCCCGGTGTCCGACCTCGCCCGCACCGCCGAAAAAGAAGTAATCGATGTGATTACGAACCACACACCCAATGAAGGCTACCCTCACGTGAACGGCCACGGCTCCACGCACGCTGAGCGCGTGCAGGAAGCGCTTGGCAACATGTTCATGGACGTGACCTGCTCCAACTGCGGAAGCGAAAAAGTCATCCGTGCCGGCGCCTGCGGGGTGTGTACCGAATGCGGCACCAGCCAGGGCTGTAGCTAGCCTGATTCTACGGCACGTGCTGTTTATGGGCGAGGGGATTGACGAGGTTCATCGCTGATGAAGTGCCTGTCGCTCCGGTAGACAGGCGGGCTTCGCTGCATACAGTTCCGCACCGCTGCCACTCGGCGGCGGATGCGTTTTTTATTTATGGCGAAAACTGAGGCGGAAATTCAGCGCGAGAGGGAGATGCAGCAGGCCGAGGAGCTGCTCTTCAGCGGACACCAAGAGCTCGGTTTTGCGAAGGGGCTGTTCCTCGGGCGGTTTGTTTCCGACTGGGTAACTCCCTATCCTCAGCTGGGCGCCGCGCAACAGACGGAGTTTCAGACCGCGCTCGCCGAAGTGCGAGACATGCTGGACCGCGAACTCGACTCAACGCGGGTTGACCGCGAGGCCGACATCCCGCCGAATGTGGTTCAGGGGCTGGCGCGTACCGGCGTCCTGGGCATGACAGCACCGCTCGAGTTCGGCGGCCGCGGCTTCTCGCAGATGCAGTATTGCAAGATCCTCGAGGAAATCGGCAGACGCGATGCCTCGGTCTCGGTTTTCACCAATGCGCATCACTCGATCGGCATTCGCGCGCTGTTGCTCTTCGGAACGCGTGAGCAAAAGGCGCGGTGGTTACCATCGCTCGTTTCCGGCGAGCAACTGGCTGCGTTTGCCTTGACGGAAGAAAACGCCGGTTCTGATGCGGCGAATGTGCAAATGACGGCGACGCCGACGGAAGATGGATCTGCTTATATTCTCAACGGGCAGAAGCGTTACATCACCAACGCCGCGATTGCGCAGGTGTTGACGGTAATGGCCCGCACTCCGGTCCCTGGAAAACCGGGCAAGGATGCGATCACCGCGTTCCTCGTCACGCCAGACATGCAGGGATTCGAAATGCTCGAACCACGCATGGAGAAACTCGGGATCCGCGGCACGGCGACGGGTCGCTTCTCGCTCAACAACGTCCGGGTGCCGAAGGAAAACGTCCTCGGTCCGCTAGGCAAAGGTTTGCGGGTTGCGCTGACCGTGCTCGACTTCGGGCGGACAACGTTTGGCGCCTGCTGCACCGGCGCTGCCAAGCACTGCCTTGAGCTCGCAGTCGAGCATGCGAACACGCGGAGCCAGTTTAAGAAGACGCTTGGTGATTTCGACCTCGTGAAGAAGAAAATCGCGCGCATGGCCGCCGATGTTTACGCGATGGAAGCGATGACCACCGTGACCGCGTCGCTCATCGATCGCGGCCTGGAAGATTACATGATCGAGACAGCGATGCTGAAGGTCTTCACGACCGAGCGCTTGTGGGATGCAGTTAACGACGCGTTCCAGATCAATGGCGGCTCGGCCTATTTTACCGACAAGCCCCTCGAGCGGATGCTGCGCGACGCCCGGATTAATCAAATCGGCGAAGGATCGAACGAAGTGCTGACCTCGTTCATCGCACTGGTCGGCATGCGTGGCCCTGGGATGGAATTCAAGGAAATTTACGACACGATGCTGAAGCCGAGCCGCGGGCTCGCGAAAGCTTGGAGCGCAGGCATGAACCGCCTCGGTGCGACGGTGAAAGTGACCAATGTACCGGTGAAAAGTGGACAACTTCGCGGGTACGCGGCGCAGCTCGGCCGAATGATTTGGCGTTTCAATTTCGCGGTCAATCGCGCGCTCATCCAATATCGGGAGCCAGTCCTCGACATGCAGCTGATCCAGGAGCGGATCGCGAACGTCGCGATGGAGACTTTCGCCTCGTCATGCGTGCTGAGCCGGTTGGATTCGGAGCTGCAGAGTGTTGGACGTAATGGCGGTTCGACGGGCGGCAGCCGGCGTGCCGCGGAGCTGTTCCTTCGCCAGTCAATGCGTCGCATGCGTCACTGGCTGGCGGAGCTCAACGAAAACGAAGACCGCGCCGTGCTGACGACCGCGGACGAGGTGCTCGGCAAGACCGGTCAGGCCGCTCTGAACGGCCAGTAAAGCCGGCTCGCGCTGGCATATATATTGCCACTGCAGACTGGCTGGTTCTCAATCGCATGCGGGACACGGTAGAGCGATTGAACCGATCGCACGAGAACGGCCCGGACGAGCCTAACATCGTCGTCGCCAACAGTTTCGAGCTCGTCGGCAAATACGGCACCTACAGTCTCTACGCGCGGAAGACCCCCGAGCAATCACCCCCCGGGTGACCGGCAAAACTGGCGCGATTCTAGCTCATTACCTAGGGTATGCGCCTCGGCCGGCTGGAACCTGACGCCGCGGAGTCTTTCGATTTCCGCGGCAAACGCGTACTCATTTTCGTCGTTGCTTACAACGCTGAGAGCACGATCGAGAAAGTGCTCAGCCGTATTCCCGGCTGCCTCCGCACGGACAACGTCGAGGTTCTGATCATTGATGATTTCTCGCGCGACGAAACGTTCCGCCTTGGCCTTCATTGCCAGCAGACTCATCCCGATCTGAAAATCACTGTCCTCCGGACGCCGGAGAATCAGGGTTACGGTGGCAATCAGAAGCTTGGCTACCGCTATGCGATCGACAACGGCTTCGATGTCGTGGCCCTGATTCACGGCGACGGCCAGTACGCGCCCGAAAAGCTCCCAGATCTCCTCGCACCCTTCGTTCGAGGTGAGGCTGACGCGGTGTTTGGGTCGCGGATGATCGGTCGCGGGTCGGCCCGCGCCGGCGGCATGCCGCTCTATAAATGGGTGGGCAACAAGGTCCTGACCACCTTCCAGAATCGAATCCTGCGCACCCGATTGTCGGAATTTCACTCCGGGTATCGTCTCTATTCGACGGCCGCGCTTTCCCAGCTCCCGTTCGAGAAGAACACCAACGATTTCCACTTTGACACCGAGATCATCATTCAGCTGGTGTTGAAAAGCCTCCGCGTTGTCGAGTTGCCGATCCCCACCTACTACGGCGAAGAGATCTGCCACGTAAATGGGCTGAAGTACGCCTGGGACGTGTTCAAGACCATGCTCCGCGTCCGGCTCCACGAAATGAACCTGCTCTTCGACCGCAGGTTCGATGTCGTGCCTCCGGAAGAAAATTACGATCTCAAGCTCGGCTTCAAATCGTCGCACACCATGGCGATCGACGCCGCAAAACCGGGCGGCCACATTTTGGATATCGGCTGCGGCCGTGGCTACGTCGCCGGGCAACTCGTCGCCAAAGGCTGCCGTGTCACTGGCATGGACCAGTACATCCCGGCTGAATCGCCTCTCCCCGGGCAGATCGATTTTATTCGCTGGAACCTCGATCGAAAGGAATTCCCGGTGAACGTCTCCCAGTTCGATCAGATCATGATGCTCGACATCATCGAGCACTTGAAACAACCGGAAACTTTCATGGACGAACTCCGGTTCGCGGCGGACTGCAAGCGACCGGAAGTGTTGATCACGACGGCGAACATCGGATTCTTCGTCACGCGGCTAATGCTGTTTTTTGGCCAATTCAACTACGGGAAGAAAGGCATTCTGGACGCCACTCATACCCGGCTCTTCACCTTTCGCTCCCTCGCGGAATTGCTCGATCAGGCGGGCTACAAACTGCTCGAGGTGCGTGGCATTCCCGCGCCCTTTCCGAAGGCAATCGGGCAGAACATTGCCTCGCGGCTCCTACTAAGGGTGAACGACTGGCTTATCCATGTGAGCAAAGGCCTGTTCAGCTACCAGATATTTGTCCGCGCAGAAGCCAAGCCGACGGTCCACAACCTCCTCGCAGAAACGATCTCGAGCAGTGGCCGTTTGCGACAGGCGGTGCTTGAACTCGTCGCGTAAGCTGCGCCTACTTCAGCATCTGGATGGCTCGCAGCAACCCTCCGGGCACAAGCTCGTAAAGATTGTGCTGGACGAAAAACACGTGGTACTGCCGAAGATCGACAAAGCAGAGCAGCACGACCGCGACTACTAGCGCCAGCTCACGGGATCGGCGGAGCGAGCCAGATAAGTCGGTCAGGCAAACGATGGCAAGGTAGCGCAGCGGCATGTCCCACATGTTCGTGTAACGCAGGTTCATTCCGTAACGCACGTTGCACATGACGAGATAAGTCGCGCTCACAAACGCCACCAGCACGAGGGAGGCCTTGTCGGCCGAGCGCAGCCGAAAGATCGCGCCGACAGCAATGAGCAAGGTCAGCGGACTGACGACCAGCAGGTCGACGAGGTAGCGATACCAAGGCCCGTCCCCTGTCGCGATCGCATAGGGCAGGACTGACGCCTTGCTGACGAGCAAGCGGTAAGTTTGGACAAAGGTGTTCGCCCCTCCGCAGAGCCAAACCAGAATCAGTAAACCGACCAGCGGCCCCGCGACGCTGAGTAATAAGAGGCGCGACGTGACCGTCCCAAACCGCAGCCAGCGATTCAGGAGCAGAACACCGGCGAGGCCGAACCCCGCGAAAGCGGCGTTCTCTTTCGTTATCACCGTGATCGCAAGACTGACGGCATAGACGGCGAGCCAGCGCCAGTCATTTGGTCGCTGCAAATTCTCCCAGAGAGACCAGAGACAGAGAGTGGCCCAAAACGCGAAGAAGCCGTCGATCAAGGCATGCTGGGCCATGTGAATTTGCGTCGGTGCACAGCTCATCAGCGCAAAAACCGCCAATCCGTAGCCCCTCCCTCCGAGGCGCCAGGCAAACGCGCCGGCGGCGAAGAGCAGCAGGATGCTGAAAAGCGTCGAGACATGATGCAGCGCAGGCAGCGGCTCGGCGCCGGTGATCTTATGCCAGACGTAGCCGGCGAAGATGTAGAGGAACCGGGTGGGCGGGAGAATCGCCGCCGGGAGCGTGCTTTGCCG
This sequence comes from Chthoniobacterales bacterium, assembly GCA_045809925.1. Taxonomy (GTDB): domain Bacteria; phylum Verrucomicrobiota; class Verrucomicrobiia; order Chthoniobacterales; family UBA10450; genus CADDYX01. Next base: position 8,929 of record JBJMWX010000033.1, on the reverse strand, counting down.
CTCGACGTATTGCTCAGCAATTTCGGGGTAATGGCCGAGCCCGACCGCGCTCAGCTTCCGCACATAATCGCGGTAAAGCCCTTCGTCGTAGCCAATCGCATGAAAACTCGTCCACGGGAGAATGCGAACCGCCATTCCGAAGATCGCGACGGCGGCGAAGGCAGCAATCCAAAGCAGGCGCGCAGACGACCTTGTTCTCTCCATTCGCGGCGAAGAATCTCGCAGTTAGCCGGCAAACACAATCCGCGGCTGAAATGCGGTCACTGGCACCGGTTCTGCTCCAAAACGACGCAATGTTTGTTTCCGTCGTGATTCCCTGCTATAACGAGCGCCGGACGATCCGGACGATCGTGAACAAGGTCAAAGCGGCGCTCGCGGATGATTTTGAGATCATCATTGTCGATGATGCTTCGAACGACGGCTGCGCGGCAATCGTAGACAAGCTGGCCGACCGACAGGTCAGAGTGGTGCATCATCCGGAAAACCGCGGCAAAGGCGCCGCCATGGACACCGGCTTTCGCCATGCTACGGGCGACGTCGTCCTCGTCCAGGACGCCGACCTCGAATACGACCCACGCGATTATCCCGAGCTGCTGAGCCCGATCCTGAACGGCGAAGCGGATGTCGTGTTCGGCTCGCGCTTTATGGGTGGACGACCGCATCGGGTCGTTTACTTCTGGCACATGGTCGGGAATCGTCTGCTCACCCTGCTCTCGAACGTGTTTACAAACATCAACCTCAGCGACATGGAAACCGGCTACAAGGTTTTCCGCCGCGACGTGCTGCATGATCTGCACATCGAAGAAAAGCGCTTCGGGTTCGAGCCGGAGATCACCGCCAAACTGGCTCAACGGCGCTGCCGGTTTTTCGAGGTAGGCATTTCCTACTACGGCCGCACTTATGCGGAAGGAAAGAAGATCGGGTGGCGCGACGGCGTGCGCGCATTATTTGCAATCCTGAAGTACAATCTCTGGAAACGCGAAGCGTATGTCTGCCCAACCCTCGCCGAACCAGAGCTCGACGACATCTTCCCCGCACCGGTCGCAGTTCCAATATCGAGGACATGACGTCCTCGAATTGCTGAAGGACGCGCGGAATTACAACAACTGGCTGGCGGACCAGGTTTTCGCTGCGCAGCCCGCCGACGCAAAACGCGTGCTCGATCTCGGCGCCGGACGCGGAACGTTTTCGGAACTGCTTCGGGCCCGCGGCCTGAAGGTCGAGTGCGTTGAGCCCGATCCCGACAACCAGCAGGAATTACGACGTCTTGGGTTTTCGGTTCACCCATCGCTCGACGATCTGGAGCCGGAGTCAGTCGATTACACCTTTACGCTCAATGTGCTCGAACACGTGCGGGACGATCAGGCGCTCGCGGCCGCGGCATTTTCGCGCTTGCGCACCGGCGGCCGCTTCTTCGTTTTTGTCCCGGCTTTTCGACTGCTCTGGTCGCGCCTGGATGATCATGTGCAGCACGAACGTCGGTATCGCTGCTCGCCCCTCGTCGAAATGCTGAAACGCGTCGGGTTCGCTATCGAGCGGGCTCGCTATGCTGACTCGCTTGGTTTTTTTGCGGCGCTCGCCGCCCGCCTGACCGGCTCCCAAATGTCGCGGACAAATGTCGCGCTCTATGATCGCGTCCTTTTTCCGGTCAGCCGATTTCTCGACCCGGTGCTCGGGGCGTTTGTCGGCAAAAACGTCGCGGTTGTCTGCCGCCGGCCCTGACGGTTTACCGCAGCACCAACTGGTAGAGCCACGGCGCCCGCGGCACGAATGCGAATCGCCGCGCAAGATCGTTCATCGCCGAACGATCGGCCGCGTCTACCATCGTGATGTCAACGAACGCCGGTTTCCCGTGCTGTACGTCCGCAGCAATCGCATCGAGTTGTTCGGTGGCGACGAATTTGACGGCGTCGTCGGCACCGCCGCGTCGCAGCCCTTCTGGGCGCACTTCGCGCCAGCCACGCGGCGGCGGATCAAGGTGTGGTATTCGTTTCCAGACGAGCAGTTTTGAGGCGTACTCCACCCGTCGTGAAAGCGGCACGATGCGGCGATGCGATCCGCGTGCCCCTTCGTGTTCGAGATAGACCGGATCTGTCGTCGAGATGACGATCGCGTCGGTCGGGGTGAATTTACGGATGCGCTCAGCGGCCAGTCGACGATGCGGTGTGGCTTCCGGAATGGTGACGCGGGCGTAAATCGCCAGCAGCAGCACAGCAGGGGCGATCAACCTGGCGAAGGCACCCGCGCGGCGCCCGATGGCAAGCGCTGCGAGCGAGCCGGCTAAAATCCCGGTTCCGGCGAAGAGTGGAAGGTAGAAGCGATCACTCCGGTAAAAGTAAAGAAGATGGAAGGCGACCACAGGGCCAACGGTCAGCCCAAAAAACACGAGCAGGTCGCGCACGGTCGCGCGCGACTGCGCGAGCCGATCGGATTTGCCGAAGTAAAGAAAGAGCCATGCGATCAGCGCGATGACGAGCAGGATCGGGAACGGTGAATTCCAGATTACAATCAGGTTGGGGGGTATATTCGCGGCCGAGAACGTCATCGACAAATAATCCAGCGGAATGGCTGCCCAAACTTTGTAGCCATTGCGGAGCGGCGAACCAAACGTCGCGGCGTTGTAGGCGAAAGTGGCTGCGGCAGCGAGCGACATCGGTAAAACGAGCGCGAGCAGGCTGCGGACGCGGCCGCTCCGTAGCCGAACAACATCATACAAAAACGGCAGCAGCATCGCGCCGAACACTGTTCGAAAAAGCGCCGTCAGCGCGACGAGCAGGCCTGCTGCGACGCGCGGCGCAAGCGATTGGGGGCGTTCGCGACTCTGCAGGTAGAGCAGGCAAGTCGCGAGCATCAAGGCGGTGCACGGCACATCGGTCATGATCTGGCCCGCGCGGATGCTGTAGGACGGAATGATCAAGACGGCTAATGCGGCAAAAATTCCTCCGGCTGTTCCGCTAACGCGGCGACCGATACCCCACGCGAATCCAACCCCCGCGACCGCAATCCCGATGATCGGGATAATGCCATTCCCCACTTGATGGCCGAACAAAACGTAGGCCGGCGCGATGACGACAGCAGAGAACCAGGGCGGATACCGCGGCGGGACCCAGCGGTCTTCGATGGTGAGGTGAAAATGCCCGGTCTCGAGCAGTTCCATCGCGCCGATCGCGTATTCCTCCGAGTCGGGAACAATTTCTAGATTCGATGCGCTATAGGGAGAGCGATAGAACCAGATCGCGGCAGTGAGCAGCAGGATCAGGAGGGGCCACTTATCACCCAACCAGGCGCGGATTGGGTTCATCGGGAAGCGGCCTCGATCTGCTCACGTAAGGCGATGAACTCCGCCTGCGTCGGCTGCAGCTCAAGCGCGCGTTTTACCTCAGTCGCGGCATTCTGCCGGTCGCCTTTGCCGAAAAGGGCGCGAGCCAGAAGGAAGTGACTCTTTGAATCCTGCGGCGCGTAGGAGAGTGCCTGACGGAAGTACATTTCCGCAGTGTCAAAGTTGTTCTGATCGAGCGCGAGCACCCCAAGATTCGAGAGCGCTCCCTTGTGGCGACGATCGAGCATCAACGTCCGGATATAAAACTGCTGCGCGCCGGCACGGTCGCCGCCAGCCAGACGCAGATTACCAAGCGCGAAGTTGGTCTCGGGATTATCGGGCACGTATTGTTGCGAGCGCGCCAGTTCTCGCGCAGCTGTGGCGAGGTCCCCGGCATCGAGCGCCTGACGTCCGCGATTGTAGGCGACGAGCGCCCAGAGCGCCGAATCGTGACGCGGAACCGAGACCAGAACTGTGGCCAAACCGACGCCGGCGAGATACGGCGCGGCTGCCCGCCAATTCAGCGCCCTTATCGCAGTGAAGAAACGCACGATGCCGAACGCGACGAAGATTAGCAGACCCGGCACAGCGAGAAGCCGGTAGCGTTCGGTAATAAAAACCAAGAGCAGGGAAGCGACGATCAACAGGATGGCGGTTACGACCCACCGCGAATAGGGCGCAGATTGCCACGCGACCAATATTCCGGCGAGTGCAAGAGCCGCCACGAGCCCAAAATGCACGCCCGGCCAAATGACGCCTTCGTCTTGCAGCTGCGCGATGACACCGACGTCGTCATACTCGAACGCATTCCAGAAGTTGCCGAACTTACGGCCGACCAGGCGCAACCAGGCGAGCGGTTGCGCGGCGAGGTAGCTGCGGGCTTTAGCTGACCAGTAGGCAGAAACTTCCGAGCGCTTTAGCGAATGCCCTGCGGCGGATTCGGCGACTTCAATCGAGTCACCGAGCATCTCGGCCTGACCACTACGCAGACCTGGGAAATGCGGGTAGCCGGTTGCTTCGGGGTTGTTGCCAACCCAAAGATTGACGCCGCTGTGAGCGGAGAGGAACACCGCGTCGTGCGCAATAAAGCGATTATACAGCCAGCATGGCGCCGTGCCCAACGAGACGCCAATCACGAGCGCCGCAATGGCAGTCGGCCTGGTCCGCCGCAAGACAAACGCGGCGGCAACCAACGGGATGGTAATCAGGGCGTTTGCCACTGCCATTGCTGAGACGCCAATGACAAGCCCGAGCGCTAGGCAGCGGACAACACTCAGCGGCTGTCTTCGATTGACGATTGCCCAGACGACAAACCAGAAGGCGAGCACGCCGAAGCTCGTCGGCATGAGGACAACGCTGTATGCGGCGGCTGGAACAAAGAATATCCAGCCGATCGAGGCGAGCAGGGCCGTTGCCCGTCCGTCTGTTGAGGATTCGGCGAAGGCCGTCTTTGCTATTTTATAAATCAGCGTTGCCGTCCCGGCGTCGGCCAGCGCCTGGAGCAGCAGCGGCACAAACGGCGAGGTACCGAAAAGCCGGTAGAGCGCCGCAAGCCAGTAGGCGTAGAGCGGCAGGCCATAGAACGCTGCGTGACCGGTCAGTTGCCCATGCAGGATCCGCTCGGCCCATTGCTGATAAAACAGCATGTCGCTGCCGCTCGGGCGGAACGCGGCAGACGTGGTAAGCCTGACGAGGGCGAGTACGCGCGCTGAAAATGCAGCGGCGAAAATCACGCCCGCAGGCTGAAGTGAGCCACGGGCAAAAATGATTCGCGATTTTGGCAGCCGGAGTGCGCCCGTAAACATGGAGATCGGAACAGATCAGGGGCAACGATAGCCTTCGGTCACGCCAAGCCGCTTGGCGGCAAGCACTTCCGCGGCTCCGCCGGAGCACACAATTATTCCAGAAATTGTAAAAACCACGACGCTTGGCATCAACGCTGCTTTTAACACGCCCAACCTCCGCGGTCGGTACCGTGGAAAACGCAGTCAAACAACTAGAGATAAAAAGAAAGCAAACAGCATGTTAAGCAAACTCAACAATCGCCGCGGGGGCTTCACCCTCGTGGAAATCATGATCGTCGTGGCGATCATCGCCCTGTTGGCAGCGATCGCGGTGCCGGGATTCCTCCGTGCCCGTAAGCGCTCCCAGGCGAGCCGCATCATCAACGATCTTCGCCTGATCGACTCAGCGGTCGACCAGTACGCAATCGAAAATAACAAATCCAGCGGCCAGGTAGTGAATACCGCCGACTGGACGAACTACCTGAAGAAGGGGACCAACCTCTACACCACAGGTCGGGATATCCTCGGCAACTCCTACGGTACCCAGACCGTTGACTCCCTGCCGGCGGTGCCCGCGAGCTCGAAGACTGCGTTGTCCGACGTGACGGACAACACCTTCTGGTCGCCGTACAACTAAGAATCTGACGATTCATTCTCCTGTCATTCTCGCCGTGTGCGGGAGTGGCAGGGAATGAGTGGTGAGACACAGAACAAAGGTCCTGCGATCGCTGCTCGCACTAATAAAAAACAACAAATCAACAGCAATAATACTCCTTAGCCATGTTAAAGAGATTCAATTCAAAACGCGCCGGCTTTACGCTGGTGGAAATCATGATCGTTGTCGCGATCATCGCGCTGCTTGCAGCGATCGCAGTCCCCGGGTTTCTCCGGGCCCGTAAGCGCTCGCAAGCTTCGAAAATCATCAACGATCTCCGCTTGATCGACGGCGCCGTCGACCAATACGCGATCGAAACCGGTAAGAAGAGCGGCGATGTCGTGAACACCGCCGACTGGACGAACTACCTGAAGAAGGACACAAACCTCTACGTCACTGGGCAGGACCTGCTCGGCAACGACTACGGTTCGCAGACGGTGGACAGCCATCCGAGCGTCCCGGCGTCGTCCAAAACCGCTTTGTCAGACGTGGCGGATGACTCCTTCTGGTCGCCCTATAACTGAGAGCGATTACCTTGTTCTGTGCAAAGCGCCCTTTCCGTGATGGAGGGGCGCTTTTGCGCTTAACGGGATAACGCCCGGTTCTGCGAGCTCAACCCTCCGCATGACCTCTACCCACAACTCCACACCCTCGGTTGCTGCAACCCGGCCGCCGCTTCCGCAGCGCACCTGGCTCCGCGTCCTGGCGCTGTTTGTCTGCGGGTTTGTTGCCCGCTATCCCGCGCTCCACGGGACATTGATCTGGGACGACCAATATCTGGCGCGCGACAACCCCTTCATGAAGAGCCCGCTTCTAATCGTGGAAGCGTTCCGCCACTTTCTGTTCCCCGATTCTTTCTCGGCCCATTACCGACCGCTCCAGCATGTCTCCTACTTTTTCGATTACTGGATTTGGAACGAGAACACGTACGGTTATCACCTCACCAATGTCCTGCTACACGTCGGGAGCGGGATACTGCTTTACTTTTTGCTGCGACACTTGCTGCGCGCACTGTTCGCGTCTCGAGACAAGCTCAGCGCGCAATCAGACGAGGTCCTCATCGGTTGGTGTGCATTCGTCGCCGCTCTGCTGTGGATCGTGCACCCGGTGCACAGCGCGGCTGTCGATTACATCTCCGGCCGCGCGGATAGCCTCGCTGCGTTCTTTGCCTGTGCCGCATGGCTACTGTATTTCGCGGCGCGACGAAGGATTGCGGCCCTGAGCAGGGCGGCGCTCTTCGGCCTCGCAGCTGTGTCTGCGCTACTCGCACTCTGCTCGCGGGAAACCGCCTGCATCTGGCTTCTGCTCTTTCTGGTCTACATTCTCGCCGTCGAACGCGCATCGCTGCGGGCCAAGCTCCCTATCATTGCGGTCTCCCTCGCGGTTGCTCTTGCTTACTTCGGCCTCCGACACCTTCCACCGCCGCGGCCCGCGGTCGCAACCGGCGAAGCTACGCCCGCGGCAGAGCGAACTGTGCTGATGCTGCGCGCCCTGGGTGACTACACGCGGCTGATGTTCTTGCCGACGAATCTGCACATGGACCGGACGGTGGAACCTCCGGAGCAGCTCCTCGGCGATGCCGGGTGGCGTCACGCGATCACGAGCGAATATCTCTCCGTCCTGGGCCTTTTCGCCGCTGCCGCACTGATTTGCGGTGCTGCTGCGCGCGGAAAGGCACGTGCGCTTCGTGTCTTCGGTGTCGGTTGGTTTCTCCTCGCGTATTTGCCGATCTCCAACCTCATTCAACTGAACGCCACCGTCGCAGAACATTGGCTCTACCTGCCGAGCATCGGGTTTATTCTTTTCGTGATCGGCTGCTGCCTTGAATTACCGGACAACCACCGCAAATGGCTCGCCGCGGCGGCGGCTTTCGCCGTGCTCGCCCTCGGCGCCCGCAGCATCGTCCGTAGCGGCGACTGGATGAATCCGGAGACATTCTACCGCCAATCCCTCGCGGCGGGTGCGACCAAAGCGCGCATTGCCCTGAACCTGGGACAGATCCTTACCGACAAAGGCGAGTATGCAAAAGCCGAGCCGCTCCTGAGACGCGTAGTCGCACTTAACCCTGATTATCCGATCGCGCGCAATGCGCTCGCTCACCTCCTTTACAAGCAAGGAAAAACGAAGGAAGCGACCGAGATGTTCACCGCCGCCACCGCCGGGGCGGAACAGGTTCGCCACGAATACCCCCGAACATGGATCGCCGCGCTCAACGTCGCGCACATGCGTTACAGCGATCATGACCTGATCGGCGCGCTCGCTGCCGTGCAGCTCGCTTCCCGCGATTATCCAGGCACCTGGGATCTGATCATGTTCGAGTCCGAATTGCTCCGACAGCTGAGCGGGCCTGAGGCGGCGCTTCCCCTCGTCCGGAATTTCGCCCGCGCGAACTGGTGGCACGCGTCCGCAGCCATCGCGCTCGGCAAATTGTATTCCGAGCATGGCGATGTCGCCGAGGCGGAGGCTGCTTTCCGGCACGCCAGCCGACTCGACATTCACGCGGTTGAAGCATTGAATCTGCTCGCGCTCCTCGAGCTGCGGCAAAATCGGCTGGATGCGGCCATGGCCACACAACGCCGTGCCGTATCCCGTCAGCCAGACGAACCACGCCAGTATCTGCTGCTCTCCGATATTCTGGAGAAGATGGGACGCGGCGACGAAGCGCGCGCCGCTCTCGCGCAGGTTTCGCAGCTTACTTCACTTGTCCATGCGCAAAACCGCATGAACTAACACGGGAGAACGAGGACAAGTATGTCGCTGCCCATTCGCCGCAATCTTCTCGGCGATCAACCGGCATGGTTCCGCTGTCTAATTCTCGTCGTTGTCGGGAGTATCGCGCGGTTGCCTGCTCTTACCGGTCAATTCATCTGGGACGACACATCACTGGTTCGCGATAATCCGTTCGTGAAGAGTCCGGTGCTTTGGCTGGAAAGCTTTCGCCATTATCTCGCGCTCGACGGCTCGTCGATGCACTACCGTCCGCTCCAGAATATCTCCTACTTTTTCGATTACCTCGTTTGGAATACGGACGCGTTCGGTTACCACCTGTCGAACCTCGTCCTCCACGTAAGCTGCGGAGTGCTGCTTTATTTCCTGCTGAAACGATTGCTCGAGACCTGGCGAACTCGTTTCCCCGAGAAGCCACAACTACTTTCCGCGGTCGCTTTCCTC
>JBJMWX010000032.1:0-9666 GCA_045809925.1 Chthoniobacterales bacterium | reverse complement strand
GTGGGCTGCGCTCTGTGCGGTTGGCGCGACGATTTACTTCTGGGGCTATTACAAACCCGGTTATCTCCCGCCGTTCGCTCCCGCCGTCGGCCCGCTCGAGTATGCGCGGTTCTTTCTCATTTTCCTCGGAGGCGGCCTTGCCTATGCCTCGACGACGCACCCGGAGACAATCGCGATGGTCGCCGGTTCAGCCGCGCTGGCGGTCTTTGTTGGCGCGGTACTTTATCTCGTTCCGCGAATACGCGATCCGGCAGTGAGGCGGAGCAGTGCACCATGGCTCGTGCTCGGGGTCTACGCGATTGGCAGCGCAGGGCTGGCTACGCTCGGCCGCGTTGGCTACGGCGCATCGTACGCTCTGGCCTCACGGTATGTGCCCTTTTCAATCTACCTCTTCATTGCTGGCGCGGCGCTGACTGCGGTGATTTTTCGCGACGTGCACCTGCGATCGCGCCATCGGCTGGCGGGCATCAGCGTCTTTCTGCTTTTCAGCCTTCTTTTCGTTCTCCCCTACGAACGCTCAGCTGCCAACACGCTGTTCTTCTTGCGCGCTTACTCGGCCAAAGAACGGGTCGGGCATGTTGCGTTGCTTTTCAGCCAGGTCACCGACACGCGCCCGGTGATTAGTGAAATCGTCTACCCGCCTGATGCGAATTACGCGCTGCGATTGGGCGACGACCTGGACCGGCTCGGATTGTTGCGTCCGCCGCTTGTGCGTTCCCCTGCTGTCTCCTCACTGCCACACGCGGTTGTGGACGGCAAAGATGCCGCCGGAAGGCTCGAAAAAATCGCCGGCACGGTGCTTTCGGGCTGGACGGCGCTGCCGCGAAAACACCGACCTGCGGACGGCGTTGTGCTGGCTTATCGCACTCCTCAGCGTGACTGGACGATCTGTGGAGTAGGCGGCGTCTCAAGCCTGCGACCTGATATAGTCCGCCGTTTTAGCGATACCAATCAGCTTTGGGCCGGCTGGTCGGCGACTGTCCGAATGGAAATACCTGCGGATGCGACGCTGAGCGCCTGGGCCGTCGATGCCGAAGAGCCGAAACTTTACCAACTGGAAGGCGAGTTCTCGCCCGACGGCAAGGAAACGGCGAGCCGATGACGGGATTCGAACCCGTGACCTACGGTTTACGAAACCGTTGCTCTACCAGCTGAGCTACATCGGCGGAAAGCGCGCCAAAGATTGCACTCGTCGCCCGAGCACACAAGCAGCGCTGTGGGCGGGGTCGGTGATTAGACGGCTCGGATCATCGACCCGTGCCCTACAGTGGCAGGACGAATGTCTGACCGATCTCGCGCAACGCGATCCGGTGGGCTGCATGATCCAGTGCGCGCTCGAAACGCTCAATCGGTTCGCGAAACGGCTCAGCGCTGAGGCGAAATGTCTGGTGATGCACCGGCATGATAAATTCCGCACCGGCGTCGTTTGCCATCTGGACGGCCTGCTCGGGCGTGCAATGGGACCGAATCCACGGGTTGTAACAACCAATCGAGAAGATGGCGAGATCGACACCACGTTGGTCGCGCAGCTGTCGAAAAGCCTCAGTCAGTGCGGTATCACCGGCAAAAATAATGCGATGATTTTTTCGCTCGATCAGGTAACCGTTGTAGCCGCGATACAGGTCGCGCCGCAGTCGGGCACCCCAATGATTCACGCGCAAGGCTTGCACGCGCAGCACACCGGCGGGTCGGCGCACTTCGCTTGATTCGCCCCAATGCAATTCCGTTACATCGCCGAATCGCATCCAGCGCAGCAGATCGCGCGTCCGCGTCGCGGTGATGACGGACGTCGATTTACCGAAGCAATGCAACGTGCGCGTGTCGAGATGATCGAAATGTGCGTGCGACAACAGCACGAGATCGATCAGGGGCAACTGGTCGACGCGTAGCGCGGGCGCGGTCAGACGTTTTGGTCCGAGACTGAATCCGGGCAGCCGGATGCCGATGCGCGGGAAGAGCACCGGATCGGTGACGATCCTGATCCCGTAGAAATTGACCAGGACGGTTGAGTGGCCGAGCCAGGCGGCGGTCAGGCGATTGTCGTCCCACAGCTGCGGCTCAGGAGCGGTAAACGGCGGGGCTACCGGGCGCCGGCTTTCAATAAATATCTCGTGCCACAGATGCCCGAGCCACCCGCGCGCGATGCGGCCTGTCAGCTGGCGCGATTTGGCCAAGACCTAGCTGCCGGCGCCGAAGAGGCTCTTGAGCGAACTCCACAATCCATTGGCGCTACCGAACGTGCCGGCCCGGGCGACGAGCACGGGAATGGAGGCGCGATTGACGATCTCGCGGGTAACATCGCCCATGATGTAGTGGCGGAGTGCCCCGCGCGCACGGGATGAACCGGTCACAATGAGGTCGTGATTGGCGGTGCGAACCTCGCGGAAGATTTCATCCAGGACGAGCCCGTGGCGGACGCGCACTTCGGCGCGGACGCCGAGCTTTTCAAGACTTTCCTTTTGCGCCTTGAGATTGCGGCCAAGCTCGGAGCCGGATGCAAGCAGCGCGTCGACGTCTTCCTCAAGTCGGACCAGATCGGTGAAAATCGCGGGGGGCTCGGCCATGACGTGCAGAAGCGTAACCGATGCTCCAACCGACACTGCGACGCTCCCGGTGAGCTTGACCGCATCTTCGATGTATTGCTTCCCGCCGGTGCAAACGAGCAGGCTCTTGAGGACGTTGCTGCTGCCAGTCGCGACGAGCACCGGCGGCGGGATCGCCTTGATCAGCTCGTAGGTACGTTCCGCCCGCCAATGCAAACCACTCGTCCGTTTGCGCGGCGCTCCGATGACAACCAGATCGTACTTCGCCGCCGTCGTCTCTTCGAAGGTCTGCGCGATCGGTTCGCCGGCTCGGAGGCGCAACTCGGGGGCGAGGGAAAGGCTGCGCAGAAACGCAACTTCCGATTCGAGCGCGGCGCGGAGTGGTTCTTCGTCCACCGGCGTTTCGGCGATGCCCAGCAGTGTGACAGAAGCACGTGTCGCCTGCGCGACCATCCCGCCGAGCCGGGTCGGATGGTCCGCCGGGTCGGTGCCGTCACTGCAGATGAGGATGCGCATTTCCGCCTACAATTTGTGGCCGGTCAGGAGTGTGTAAACGACGATTGCCGCGCCGATAATCGGCAAGGGAACGAAAGCGAGTCGGATTTTCGGGCCCGCAAAATACTGCGTCGCGATGGCGCCGATCTGCGCTCCGACTGCGGCGCCAGTGTGCATGACAAGGGCGATGAGAATATCGACGTTGCCCTTCAGGGCGTGCGAAAACGTTCCGTAGCTTGCGGAGATGATGATTTCGAACAGGTCTGTCCCGACCGCAAGGTGAGTGGGAATTCCGAGCACATAGACGAGCATCGGCATCCGGATGTAACCGGCGCCGCCGCCGAGAAAACCGCTGAACAACCCGCCGATGAACGAAACGAGGATAATAGTCCAGAGCGAGATCGCGCGAATGCCCGAGGCCGGGAGCGCGATCATCGGCCGCAACTGGATCCGTTGGATGGCCTGGGTAACGTGCCGAAACGACGACTCATCACGCGGCGCGGTCTTCGGGATCGTGGTGCGCGCTTTCTGATGGCGCAAGGTTCGCCAGCTTTCCCAAATCATGAATCCAGAGATGCTGGCGTAGATGACGATCGATACGTAGCTCACTACCGCGTTCACGTTCCCGGCGCGCTTTAGCGCCTGGATCAGCTGCGCGCCTACTTCCGCGCCGCCGATCGTGCCGAGGGTCATGATCAGGCCGAGGCGCAGATCGACATTGCCAAGCGCTCGATGCCGCCGCGCCGCGATGACGGACTTGCCGACGATGTGCGCGAGATCCGTGCCGACCGCGAAGTTCCAGTCCACACCCACGGCGCGCAGGGCCGGCCCGGCAATGAAACTTCCGCCAACTCCAAAAAAGCCGCCAAGGATGCCGATAACAAAGCCGATCGTCACGAGGTAGAGCGGGCTGATCTCCGTGCCGGAGATCGGAAATTGCATTGCGATCATTCAGCGCGGCGGCGGAGCAGACGCAGCAGGACCAAGGTCACCCAGTCCAAAACCAGCGCCTGGCCGATGACAAGTGCGAGGGCGACGCATGAATAGAGCAGCAGGTGTTCTTTGAAGAGGCGATCGAGCCAATCCCCAAGAAAATGGAGAACGAGGAGGAAATAGGTGACTACCAGGACCGCATAGATCGGTAGTTCTATGAGAAGCGCGCGAATTGTGCGGCTCGCTTCCCTTTTCATGATTCCTCTCCCGTTGTCACAACCCTGCTTCGCCGCTCCTCGCGGCCGTGGTCGCGAGCAATCACGCAGCAATGGCAAATATCCATTGCGCGTGATTGCTTTCGTTCTAACATTCCCCCTCTCATTTCAGAGGGAAAACCATGGCCGATGCCGCAAATAAATATCCCGAAAACGTAGAGGGAAAATTCTACGTCGACGACCAATGCATCGACTGCGATTTGTGCCGCGAAACCGCGCCGGCCAATTTTAAGCGCAACGACGACGGCGGTCACTCCTACGTCTACAAGCAGCCGGAGACGCCCGAAGAAGAATCGCTCTGCAACGAAGCGAGGGAAGGCTGCCCGGTCGAAGCAATCGGCAGCGACGGCTCGTAGCTGACTTGCTGTAGCGGCGGTCTCTGATCGCCGAACGGCGGCGTGAGTTCGGATAGCAAAGCAAACGCCCAAGGCCCCGCTCCCAACGGCCAATCGCCGCCCGTTGCGCTGACCATCGCCGGATCCGACAGCAGCGCGGGCGCGGGCATCCAGGCAGACCTGAAAACGTTCGCCCGTTTTGGTGTCTATGGCCTGAATGCCGTCACCTGTGTTGTTGCTGAGACGCCGGGACGCGTCGTCAGACTGCGCGGCGTAGAGCCGTCCCTTGTGCGCGAACAGCTCGAGGTGCTGCTCGCAAATTTCCCGGTAGGCGCGATCAAAACCGGTTTACTCCACTCCGCGGCAATCGTTCACGAAATCGCCGGAATCCTCAGTCAATACAAGCTGCCTGTGGTCGTCGACCCGGTGATGATCGCCACCGGCGGAGACCGTCTGCTCGATCGCGACGCGATTGCGGCTTACACGGAGAAGCTTTTCCCGCTTGCGACACTCGTCACGCCGAATCTCGACGAGGCCGCCGTATTACTCGGCGAGTCGATCCGAGACTTCGCTGCGATGCGTCTGGCCGGTGAACGGCTGGTCGCGCAATGTGGCGTCCCGTTTCTGCTCAAGGGAGGGCATCTCACCGGTGCGGACGCCATTGATCTGCTCGTCACCGAAACGGCTGTAATCGAGATTGCTGCTCCCTTCACTCGCGGCGTGAAGACGCACGGCACCGGCTGCGCCTACTCTGCCGCGATTACGGCTGGTCTGGCCGGTGCATTGCCGCTCGAAACAGCAGTGCGGCGCGCGAAAGACTTCGTCAGCCGCGCGATCGCGGAGCATTTCACGTGGCGCGGCGCGTCGGGCGAAGAAATCCACGCGCTCAATCACTCTGCCTAGTTTCAGACGACGCGACCCTTCGGTTTCTCCAGCGCTTCTGCCGCATCGCATCCTCGGCCGCCGCCGTCTCCGCCTGCTTCTTGCTTTTTCCGTTCCCCTCGCCCAGCGGGATGCCTTCCCACAATGCGCGGACAACGAATTGCTTCGCGTGTTCCGGCCCGCTCTGCGAGAGGACTTCATAGACAGGGCTGGTTGGCGAGATCGCCTGCAGCAATTCCTGGAGCTGACCTTTCGGGTTTACATCGACCGGCTCTTCCTGCACCTGCTCCAGATCATCCGCTGCCTGGCGTAGAATAAACTCGCGCACCGTCTCCAGGTCGCTGTCCAGATAGATCGCGCCCGTCAGCGCTTCGAAGGCATCTGCGAGAGTGGATTCGCGCTCGCGGCCGCCACTAGATTCTTCGCCACGGCCCATCATCAGGAACTGACCGAGTTCGAGCGCGGTGGCGTGCGCCTGCAGCGCGTCGCGCGAGACAAGGCGGGAGCGCAGCTTCGTCAGCAAACCTTCCGCTTCAGTACCGAACTGGCGGAATAGTTGCTCAGTCACAACCAGCTGAAGCACGGCATCTCCGAGGAACTCGAGCCGCTGATTATCGAAGTGCTCCCGTTGCGTTTCGTGGCGCAGGCTCGGGTGCGTCAACGCTTCCGTGAGCAGGAGCGGGTTGCGGAATTTGTAGCCGATACGTTCCTCAAGCGGCGTCACGATGGGCGCAAAAATATGCTGCGTCCCGCGATTTGGCCAGTCGCAGCTCAGCGCCGCTCGTAAACCGCGATCGACGTGATTACGTCGAGGGCGCGCTGCAAGACAGCATCGCGTGACGCAACTTTGTTCGACCCCCCGCCCCGCCGCTGCGCGTTCTCAAGCGCTTCAATCTCCGGATTTCTACCGGCCATTAAAGCGGCTTCGTTCAGGTGCGGCCGCTCCGCTTCAAAAACGAACGGGGCCATGCCCTTGTCGCGGCTCTGCTGAAAGATGTCGCGCTTCTCCGCCGCGGGCATCTGCACCGGCAGGTCGGGCTGCAAACCGCCTGGAAAAATCTGGCGGCCTTCCGGCAACAGCACCTCGCCGACCGCTACGCGGAGCAGCTTGCCGCTCGATAATTTGAGGTCGGAATACTCGACCGCGCGGCCGGCAGTAGGCGCGCCGATGACGAGCGCCTTGTCGTAAAGATGGAGGACTGCGCCAACGGCTTCGGCCGCGCCGCTCGTGTCGGCATCAGCGAGCACAATCATTAAGCCTTGGAAGAGCGGCTCCCGATCCGAGGTGAAGCTTCGTTCCTGCCGTGCGCCCGCTTTGCGCAAAGTGAAGAGCGGCTTTCCCTTCGGGCAGAGTCGCTTCGCGTAATCAGCCGCCACCTCGAAATCGGCCGTGGCGCCGCTGGCGCGCAAGTCAACGACGAGGGCATCGATCTTCTTTGTCGGGAACGTTTCCAGCGCGGCATCGAAGCTTTGCAGGTTATCTCGCGTCAGGTCGCCGAGCCGTGCGTAGGCGATGTGGCCGAGGAGCGTATCGTTGTAGAATGGCGCTGGCGGCGCGCTGCTCTGCGGAGCGGCTTCCGCCATCAGAGCCACGCCGCCGCCGAGCCGGTTCAGCAGCCCTTCGAAAGTCGCGCGGCTCAGCTCGGTGTCGTTCAGCGCGTCGGGCTTGACGTAGTTGCTCTTGATTAATTGGACGGCTTGTTGCAGTTCCGCCGCGCTCATGGAATCGACGAGAGAGTGCGTGCTCTGTGTCGGCGCCGCAGCCTGTGACGGGCTCGGAGACGGCGATTGCGCGCAAACCGTTCGTGCAAGTACAGTGACCAGCACGAGAACAATGGGAAGCAGACGTCGGAACATCAGTGGCGGTCGACGTTACCGGGAACACCGCTGAGAGCAATATCGCGGCGGTACTGGCACCCTTCGAAATTGATTTGCTCAACCGCAGCGTAGGCGCGCTCGCGCGCCTGCGTTATCGATTCTCCGAATGCAGTCACGGCGAGGACACGTCCGCCAGCAGTGAGCACCCGATTGTTCTCGCGTCGCGTGCCGGCGTGAAAGACATGTACGTCCGGCAATCTACGCGCGCGGTCCAACCCGCTGATCTCCCTGCCGGATTCGTACTTCTCCGGATAACCGCCCGACGCGAGTACCACGGTCACGGCCGTGCGATTATCCCATTCGATCGCAGAGGTGCTCAGCCGCCCGTCGATGGTGGCGTCGATCAGCTCCAGTAAATCCGATTTCAGCCGCGGCAGAATGACCTGCGTTTCAGGGTCGCCAAACCGGCAATTGAACTCCAACACCTGCGGTCCGGTCGGCGTCACCATCAAACCCGGGAAGAGCAGCCCGCGAAATCGGACCCCCTTATTGGTGAGGGCATCGAGCAGCGGTTGCACAATGCACTCGGCGAATTGCGACTGCAGCTCCGGGTTCCAACTCTCCGCCGGACTGACCGCGCCCATCCCGCCGGTGTTCGGCCCTGCGTCGCCGTCGAAGGCGCGCTTGTGATCGCGCGCCGTGGCCAGCATTTTCCACTCAGTCTCGCTGACCAGGACATGCGCGGAACATTCAACGCCGCGGAGATACTCCTCTATCACAATGCGCCGCCCGGCCGCGCTGAAGCGGTCGCGGGTCATCATTTCGTCGACCGCTTCACGCGCTTCGTCGGCTGTCTGCGCAATGATGACTCCTTTCCCGAGCGCGAGGCCGTCGGCCTTCACCACGAGGGGCAATTTCGCACGCTGACAGAACTCACGCGCCGCTCCGACATCTTCAAAAGTGCCGGCGGCGGCGGTCGGGATCCGTTGCTGCTGCATCAGTTTCTTGGCGAAAATCTTCGAAGCCTCGAGACGCGCGGCGGATTTGTTCGGCCCAAAGATGCGCAACCCTTCGGCCTCGAACGCGTCAACAATGCCATCGGCCAGCGGATCGTCCGGTCCGACGACCGTCAGATCGATCGCGTTCTGTTTGACGAATTCGCGCAAACCAGAAATGTCATTGGCGCGAATGACGACATTATCGCCGAGCTCCTCGGTGCCTGCGTTTCCCGGCGCACAGAAAATGCGATCCACCGCGGCGGATTGCTTTAGCTTCCAGGCGAGCGCGTGTTCGCGGCCCCCGCCCCCGATAACAAGGACTTTCACCGTCCGCCCGGGTCGCCGAGCCTGGTAATCGCGCTCGGAGATCGCGATCCCGCCGTCATGCAGTTGCGTTTTCGCGCGCCAACGCCGCTCCGCTCACGTTTATCCGTTTACCGGCGCGATAACGCCAGACGGCGAAGGCAACGAAGAGCAGGTCCGCGATGACAAGAGAGACGACGTAGGTCTCGCCGCCGATCCCAAAGCCGTAACTGTGCAAACCCTTGCCGAGAACGAAGTTCACTCCATACCACGCCATCAGGACGGCGAGGAAACAAACCACGCTCGCGACCACGAGACCGAATTGGGTCCACCAGCCGGCCAGCCGGCCGTGCAATGTGGTGATGTAACAAAGGAGCGCGATCAACGCCCACGTCTCCTTCGGATCCCATCCCCAGAATCGGCCCCAGGAATAATTCGCCCACACTCCGCCCAGGATCGTGCCAGCCGCGAGCAGGAGAACGCCGAGTTGGAGGACGCGGTAAAGCCAGAAGTGCATCGGCGCATCGCTCCGGGTCTCACGCGGATTGCGCGCGTAGCGAAAGAGCAGGATATGGCCGAATCCCATCGCAAGCGCGAAGGCGGCGTAGCTGAGCGTGATCGTGAGCACGTGAATGGTCAGCCAGAAATTGTCGCGCAAGACCGGCACGAGCGGATCGATGCTCGCCGGCATTGCGATCGGCATCTGAAAAACGAGCAATAGCGCCGTGAGCGTGACCGGCAGCGCGGCGAGGAGATAAACCGGGGTGCGATAGCGAGCGAAGAACATCATCCCGAAAAACGTGACCGCGAACGAAACCCAGATGATCGACTCATACATGTTCGTAACCGGTGGCCGTCCGGCAATCATGCAACGCAACGCGATCCCGCCGGCGTGAAAAGCGAGGCCGACGACGGCGAGCAGCACGCCGGCCAGCCGCCATCGTGCACCACGTCCCGTCAAGTCCGGGCCGGCCGCGCCCTTCGGTCCGGAGGGCGCGGCAGCGCGCGATCCGCCACGCAAATGACCAATGACCAGAAGCACGAACGCCGCGCCATAGACCCAGATCGCCCGGTAGAAGCCTTC
>JBJMWX010000031.1:0-13238 GCA_045809925.1 Chthoniobacterales bacterium | reverse complement strand
CGCCTGACTGTTGGTGTCGGCGCGAACTCAATTGTCACTTCGGTGGTCGTCGATCCGGCAGATGCGAACCACGTGATTGTCGCGGTGCAAGGCCAGACCGCAGATGAAGGGCCGGGCATTTACGTGAGCAACGACGCCCTTTCCCAAAACCCGACATTCACTCTCACGCGGCCGACGCCGCTCAATACGTTCGTGAAACTGGCGATTCATCGCGGCGGTGATCCGGCGGTCGTGACGGTGCTGGCAGCGAGTGGTGAGGCGAACTCCGACGCGGATGACGGCAGGCTCTATAAATCGCTCGACGGCGGCATTACCTGGACAGAGTTGGCCGCGGCGCGCGGATTCGCCGGCGGACAGGGATTCTACAACGTCGCTGTCGCGGTCGATCCGCTCGATCCCAACAACATCTACGTCGGCGGCGGTCCGCCGGCGCGTTACTGGGGCGTTGATGCGACCTTCCTCTATTCAAATGATGGCGGAACGACGTTCACGCCGAGCACGACTGGTTTGCATCCGGACAGCCACGCCGTCGCAGTCGCGCCTTCCGACCCTTCGGTTATTTACACGGGCAACGACGGCGGCGTTTGGAAATCAACCGACGCGGGCCGGACGTGGGTGTCGCTCAACAACAGCACGCTGAGCGCGACGCAATTTTCCGATCTCGCGGTCCACCCGACCGATCGCAATCTTTCCATCGCCGGCACACAGGACAACGGCACCGAAATGCTGAAGCCGGACGGCACCTTTGTGCGGGTTGATTATGGCGACGGCGGCGCCTCGTTGATCGATCAAAGCGCGACTGACGTCGAAGCGTCGACGTTCTATCACACCTATTACAACCGCCGCGGCGCCATGGTCGGCACGGCACGATTGCTTAAAACTGACTGCGCGCGCGAGGGCGAATGGACTTTCCACGGCGCCTATCAGGGCCCGCTCGACGCCTCGACCTACTGCGACGGAACGAGCGACACCTTCATGAGCAGCGCGCTAACCGATAACGTCAACTTTTACGCGCCGCAGGCGCTGGGACCTGGCACGCCGAATACCTGGTATTTCGGCACGGACAAACTTTATCGCTCGACCGATCGCGCCGAGACGATGCTGCCGGCAAGCCAGCTGCTCGATCCTGTCGATCTCACCTCGGGCAAGGGGACGCCGATTAGTGCGATCGCGGTTTCGCCGCAGGACGACAACGTGCGCATCGTCGGGCTCAACAACGGAAAAATTCTGGCTACGACCAGCGGCAGCGAGTTGCTCGTGCAGATCGCCGGGCCCGCAGCGATCGCCGGGACTTCGACAACGCCCGCAGTCCACGTCTCGCGGATCGCGATAGATCCGGCGAACAAATCGACGGCGTATGTCGTGTTTTCCGGATACGGCACGGCCTCCGCGCCAATCCCGCACGTTTGGAAAACGACAAATCTAAACGCACTGAACTCCACGCCGGCCGGCGTCGTGATGTTTGTCCCTGTCTCGAGAGGGCTGCCGGATGTCTCCGCGAATGCGATCACGATTGATCCGCTGAACAGCAATTACATTTATCTGGGAACCGATGCGGGCGTCTACCGCTCGACCGATGGTGGGCTCAGTTGGAATGCCTATGGCAGCGGTTTGCCGAATGTCGCTGTGTTCGGTCTCCAACTGCAGAACTCGCACAGAGTTTTGCGCGCGGCGACTCACGGCCGCGGGATGTACGAGATCGGAGTGGACGCGCCACCGGCACCTCCCGTCCCAACGCCCACGGCTACTCCGAGCCCGACCCCGGCCGTGACGCCGCTGCCAATCCAGACTCCGACACCCAGCCCGACTGCGACCGCGACACCCGCTCCTTCTGTTACACCACGCGCCACCGCGCCTCCAAGTCCGACACCGGCTGCTACCGCTACGCCGCTGCCGTCAGCTACGCCTGCGCCTGGCCCGCGGGCGGTCAACATTTCGACTCGTGTTCATGTTGGTACCGGCGAGAACCAGGCGATCGGTGGCTTCATCATCGCCGGCGACACAGCCAAGCGCGTCCTTGTGAGGGCGATCGGACCGTCACTCGCCAGCGCCGGACTGGACAACGTGCTCAGCGATCCGGTGCTTGAGTTACACGCCGCCGACGGGACCTTGATCGGCCGCAACGATAACTGGCGCGACATTGATGCGCCACAGATCAGCGCGACCGGCATTCCGCCGGCGCACGACAACGAAGCTGCGCTGATAGCAAAACTTGCTCCCGGCAGTTACACGATGGTCGTGAGCGGTCGCGACGGTGCGACAGGCGTTGCACTCGTCGAAGCATTCGATCTCGATCCTGCCGGTTCAGTCACGCGCCTGGCCAATATCAGCACGCGCGGGCTGGTGGAGAATGGCGGTAGCGTCCTCATCGGCGGCTTCATCTTGAATGGTGCCGATGGCGGTGACGTCGTGCTGCGCGCTCTTGGTCCATCGCTCACGCAACACGGAGTCGGCAACGCCCTCGATGACCCAACCCTCGAGCTGCGCGACTGCCAGGGCACGCTGCTCGTCTCGAATGACAATTGGCAGGAGGATCCATCCCAAGCCGCTCACATCGCGGGGACCGGCGTCGCGCCGGAGAACGACCGCGAAGCAGCCATCGCCACGCACCTCACGGCGGGATGTTATACCGCCATTGTCGGGGGAATGAATGGCGGCAGCGGCGCTGCTATCGTCGAGATTTACACCGTGCGCTAGACTGGCGAGGTGAGCGCATCGCCTCTGCCGATCGGCAGCAAGCTGCTGGTCGCGTTTTTCGCTTTCGGCGCGGCGATGTGCACGCTGGCAATTGCGCTCCTGGTTTTTCCCGGGACAAGACTCGATGCGCTCTGGCGGGTGAACCCCGAGGCGCAGCATGCCTTCACCGCGATGGGTGCAGGCGCGATTTTGTTGATGTGCAGCGTAGGTGTGGCGTGTGCCGTTGCCTCCATTGGCCTTGCCCGCGGCACGGAGTGGGGCCGGTGGCTCGCAATTGTCATCCTCACAATCAATGTCATGAGCGACGCGATCGGCGCGGCCGTTCGTGACGATCCGTGGACCCTGCTCGGCGTGCCAGCCGGTGGTGCAATGATCGGCTACCTTCTTTGGCAGCGCGGAAGATGATTGCGGTTCGACCTTCTTAGCGTTACGAGCGAAACGCGATGCAAGATCTGACGCAAGGCTCCGTCATTCGTCATCTGCTGCACATGGCGTCGTTCCTCGCCGTCAGCATGTTCGTGCAAACGCTTTATCTGCTGGCCGATCTTTACTGGGTCGGTCGCCTTGGCAAAGAAGCGATCGCCGCGGTCGGTGTGGCGGGAAACCTCATGATGGTCGTGCTCGCCCTCACCCAAATGCTCGGCGTCGGCACGACGACGTTGATCGCACAGTCTGCCGGGCGCAAAGATCAGCCGCACGCCGAGCGCGTATTCAATCAGTCACTCGTCATGTCGCTGCTGGTCGGGCTCGGACTCGGCGTCGTGTTCTTCGCGCTTCGCGACACCTACGCAAATTCACTCAGCGCCGATCGCACGACCGCAGTCCTGGCCAAAGCCTACCTGAATTGGTTCATCCCCGCGCTGTTCCTGCAATTTCCGCTCGTCACCCTTGGTTCAGCCTTGCGCGCCACGGGAATTATCAAGCCTGCCGTCGGGCTTCAGGTGCTCAGTGTCGTGCTCAACATGATTTTCGCGCCGCTCTTCATCTTCGGCATCGGACCGTGGCCACGCATGGGCGTGGGCGGCGCAGCGCTCGCCACTTTCATTTCAATCCTCATCGCTGACCTGCTCACGGTGCTCTATTTCGAAAAGAAATTTCATTACCTTCGGTTCCGAGTCGCGCAGTGGAAGCCGCAGATGAAGGTCTGGTGGTCGATGCTCAAGATCGGCATCCCGGCGGGCGCGGAGTTTGCGCTCCTCTCCATCTACATTTTCGTCGTCTACGCAATCATCCGGAACTTCGGTGCCGCAGCCCAGGCCGGCTTCGGGATCGGCGCACGCGTCATGCAGGCGCTCTTTCTTCCCGTTATCGCGCTGAGCTTCGCCGTCTCGCCGGTCGTCGGGCAGAACTACGGCGGCCGAAAAGCCGAGCGTGTCCGTCATTCAGTCTTCGCGGCAATCGGGATTGCCTCTGTATTGATGTTCGTGCTGACGATCCTCGCGCGCATCGCGCCGCACACGCTGATTCGCGGGTTCACGAGCGAGCCGGGCGTGATCGCTTTCGGCGGCGAATACCTCAGCATCGTCGCTTTGAACTTCGTCGCCTCCGGGATCGTCTTCAGCAGCTCGAGCGTTTTTCAAGGAATGGGCAACACGGTCCCGCCGTTGCTTACCTCAGCATCACGGCTGCTGCTTTTCGCTCTGCCGGCGGCGCTGCTCTCTCGCCGCCCCGGTTTCCACATCTATTACGTCTGGTATCTCTCCGTCGCCTCGCAGGTCTTCCAGGCCTGTTGTAATCTTCTCCTCCTCCGCCGCGAGCTCGGCCGGAAATTAAAATTCGAGGAAGTGCCGATCGCCGGGCCCGCCTGACCTGCGAAATTGCTCGTGAATCGCTTATCGGGGCTTCAGAATGGCGGCGCGAAAACACGACCGCGTCGGAGTCGAATCGCGACTTGAAGTTCAGGATGTCGGACAACAGCCCCATTGCAGTTGAGGAAGACCTGAAGATGAGCACCGCGCTCGAGCGCCTCGTCGTCGGCATCCGCGGAATTGTGCGGGCGGAACAAAATCCGAAGCAGGTTGGTGAAGCCGTCGCCGGTCTGCTCCGGCCGTGCCTGGCGGTGTCCGATCTGCTCGATCCGGATCAGATCGAGCCCGATGCGGACGGTTATCGCCAGCAGATCCTGCATGTCGAGCCCGACGGCAGCTTTTCAATCGCCGCGCTCATCTGGTTGCCCGGGCAATCGACGCCGGTCCACGATCATGTCTCGTGGTGCGTAGTGGGCGTTTACAAAGGCTGCGAATCGGAAACGAAATATCGCCTGGCGGGTGAGGGTGATGATCGCAGGTTGATCGAGATCGGCCGCGCCCGGAATGAACAGGGCTCAACCGACGTGCTCGTGCCACCGGGCGACGTGCATTGCGTCGCCAACGGCGGTGACGACGTCGCGGTCTCGATCCATGTTTACGGCGCCGATCTTCACGCGCTCGGGTGCAGCATTCGACGCACCTACACGCTGCCAGTCGGCCAAAACTGATCTATAGCTACGGCATGCTGGCCGAGCGCGCTCAAGCCATTCTCCACGACTGGGTGCAATCCGATAGCTTGCGGCGGCATTGCTATGCGGTCGCGGACTCGATGAAACATTTCGCGCAGCTCTCCGGTGCGGATCCGGATTTGTGGGAGGCGGTCGGTCTCCTGCACGACATGGATTACGAACGGCATCCGAACCCGGAGCAAAGCGCGACCGAAGGTCATCCGTCTGTCGGCGTGCAATGGCTGCGCGAACACGGGTGGAGTGAAGAGGTCTGCCGCGCGATCCTGTCGCACGCGAGTTATTCCGGCGTCACGCGCGACACCCCGTTGGAGAAAACGCTCTACGCAGTCGACGAGCTAAGCGGCTTTGTCGGAGCGGTCGCGCGGGTCCGTCCCTCCAAGGCTGTGCGCGACGTTGATGTCGCCGCGGTGAAGAAAAAGATGAAGGACAAGGCGTTTGCCCGGGCCGTGAACCGCGACGACATCGTGCAAGGCGCGGCCGGGCTCGGGATGCCGCTCGACGACGTAATCGCAAACGTGATCACTGCGCTCCAAGAGGATGCCGCGCGTCTCGGCTTATAATCGCGCCCTGTAAGGCCGGCGTTGACGCCGGTCTTCTTCTGTAGCCGCGGTCGCTGGCCGCGGCCAGGCGAGTCGGCAGCTGCGTCAGCTCTCCGCTCCAACTTCCTCGGGATGGTACTTCCGCCAGTAACGCAGCGCGGCCGGCACTGCCATGTGGCTCGGGTCAGCCGTTTCGTAGTCGAGAACGAGCGCAGCGTCTGCGCCAGATGCCTGTAGCTCCGTCGCTTCGAGCTCCGCAAAGTTCCGGATCAACTCCGCTTCATCGTCAGCGGAGCGGATCCGATCGCGGAACCATTGGGCCCAGCGAACAACCCGGTTGTCCAAAACATCGAGGTGGTCGCCGACCGCACCGCCGGCGAGCCCGAAGTGCGGCAGGTACATTTTCGCTGCGTTGAGCGCGCGAATTTTCTGGAGCGATTCGCGCCATGCCTCGACGTGCAGCTCGGGCGGCACGAATGGCGGAATCGGTGGGCCGTTGCCGAGCCGCACACCCGCCACGTCCCCACCGAATACGATGTCGTCCCAATGATAGACGTGGTGGTGCGTCGCGTGGCCGGGCGTAGCGATTGCCCTGATCTCGAACTCCGCCACGCGAACGACATCACCGTCGTTTAAGACACGGAGGCGCTCGGCTGGCACGGGAGCGATACGGCCCCAGAGCTTCTCCATCTGCTCGCCGAAAATCCGCGTCGCCGATTCAACCAGTCTTGTCGGGTCGAGCAGGTGCGGCGCGCCCCGCAGATGGACATACACTGTCGCGCCGAGCTCCGCGAAGCGCCACGCCGCACCCGCGTGGTCGAAATGGATATGGCTGAGGAAGACACGCCGCACATCGCGCGGCTCCGCGCCCACAACGCGCAGCGCGTTCGCCACATTGTCGAAGGTCGACTCCGCTCCCGTATCGAAGAGCACGACGCCCTCGGCGGTTTCGAGCGCCGTCGCGGCGATAATCTTCGGGCGGCCGAGCTGCAGCGTATCGACAACGTGAATCACAGCGAAAGTGGAAAGTAGAACGTAGAAAGTGGAAAGTAGAAAGGCGCGCCAGTAGGGATGCCTCTCCGAGGCCTTCGCGAATCCCGCCGCTGGCGTGCTGTCGTCGTCGGCTTGCATCCGTGTC
Organism: Chthoniobacterales bacterium; assembly: GCA_045809925.1. GTDB lineage: Bacteria > Verrucomicrobiota > Verrucomicrobiia > Chthoniobacterales > UBA10450 > CADDYX01. The sequence continues at coordinate 6,367 of JBJMWX010000031.1, read as the reverse complement.
GCGCGGCAGCGTCGTTTATTTTGTATGAGCACTCTCTCGGGCAAAAAGGTGGCCATCCTCGTCGCGGATGGATTTGAGCAGGTGGAAATGACCAAGCCGCGGGAGGCGCTCGATCAAGCCGGCGCTGAGACGAAAATCGTTTCACCCTCAGGCAAGCAGATTCAGGGAATGAATCATGCCGACAAAGGCGACAAGTTCGATGTCGATGTTCCGCTCGATCAGGCGCGACCCGAGGAGTTCGACGCGCTGATGATTCCCGGAGGGCTGATGAATCCCGATACGCTTCGCTCCACGCCCGCGGCGCTCGAGTTCACGAAACATTTCTTCCGTGAAGGCAAACCGGTCGCCGCGATTTGTCATGGCCCATGGGTCCTGATCGACTCCGGCGTGGTGCGCGGCCGCAGGCTGACCTCATGGCCCGCAATTAAGACGGATGTAAAAAACGCCGGCGGCAACTGGACCGACGAAGAAGTGGTGGTCGATAACGGACTCGTGACGAGCCGCAAGCCCGACGACATCCCGGCGTTCAACCGCAAGATGATCGAGGAGTTTGCCGAAGGACGTCACACGCGTCAGTCGCAAGCTGCGTAGTTCGCGAAAGCAGGGATGCCTCTCCGAGGCGTCCGCCGATCCGTAATTTGTCGCGCCCGCGGCGCCGCTCGATTTCGCGACGCGACAGATCAGCCGGGATCAATGCCCCCGGCTACAAAAGGAGAGAAACGTTGTAGCTGCCGCCGTCATTGGCGGCAGGTCTGCAGGCGTTTGCCCATTATGTCTCCCGGGCGCTCGTGCCAGACACATGGTTCAAGAACGGTCCATCCCATGCGCGAATACCACGCCTGCTTGTCGAGAGTGAATAGATAAAGAGTCTCGATCCCGCGTAGCCTGGCCTCCTCCTCGACCGCGCTGCAGAGCACCGCACCAATACCGCAGCGACGATAAGCCGGGCCGACAAATACTCCGCCGAGCCACGGAGTGAGGTCTTGCCGGGTTTCCAGGTCGTGCACACGTAGAGCCGCCGTTCCGAGAAGTTCCCCTTCGTCATGCGCAACCCAGGCAATCGGCAATTCATCTCGATTGAGGTGCTTCTTTAGTTTTTCGATCCGAGCTGCAGGCGTTTGTTCGCCCAGAATAGATCCCCATTGCTCGAACAGCCATTCCGCCAGTTGCGGCATGTGTTCCGGATGATCAATCAGGTAGCTTATCCGAACATCGCGCATCACCGGGCGGCAGCCACGTCACTGTAGCGGCCGCCGTCTCTGGCGGCAGAATCGCAAGACTCAGTGCAACAGCTCATAGCCAGTCTTCTCGGTTAGCTTCAATTGATGATCGAGCTGGCGACCTGAAAGCGTCATGTACTGGGGCGTAAAAAACGGATCATCATCGGCTGCCACCCGCGAGTTGAGCGTCGACGTGGGATCTGCCGGCAAATAGCGCCAGATCGCGAGATTCCACAACGGCGCAACCTGCGCGTGTGCCGCGTCAGCGGCGCGCCTCGCGTCGATCTGTTTGCCGATGGATGTGATGGCACGCTCAACCGCCGTAGGACCGGCCGGCGCCTCGAAGTTCGCCGTTAAGGTGATGCGCTCGGGATGGAGAAGCACGTCGCTGGAATCGGGAGCAGGCGTCGGGCTCTGTGCGCGAACAGACAAAGCGATGGCTCCGCCAGCTATACAGATCAGCTGAGCGCAACGGATAGCCCAGTCAGCCCTACATCCAGGGTGTAGCACGTGCGTGTGGTGTAGCGGCAGCGGCCGCGCCTGCCGGGGCGGTGACACCGGCATGTGCTTTCCGAATGGCCGAAGTAATCATGTCGTGAGTTTTTGGTGACGCGACGCAATCAAAGTGGAGGAGCATGGGATCGTCGCGCGTCAGGCTACTTCGGCGCTTTGGGTTTCGAGGTAAGAACGCGATAGGTGGCGCGGGCGTTGAGGATCTCGGGGTCGCCCTGCGCCCAGACGTTGTTTACGGTGATCCGTTTGAAGCGCCATTTCTGGCCGTCCCGGGCCAGCTCGCAATCGTAGCGGTTCATTAGCAGAGCGTTCTCGGCGCCGCGCACGCAACCTTCGCGCGGCATGAAGTGCTGCGACATGACGTAGGCCGAGAGCGTGGCGGAATCGTCGCTGATCTCGATCTGGAGATTGGTGGCGGTATGGCTGGTATCGAGCGGCCCGATCAGCGGAAGGACGGAATCGAGGATAGCCTGGCGGCCGGTGATCAGCGGAAAATCGAGATGCAGTTTCCTGTCCGCGGGCCGGAAATCGAAAACGCAATCTTCGGTCAGCGCCGAAGCGAGCGAATCGGCGTCACCGTGGTCGAGTCCAAAGGCATACCGGTGAAGGGCATCGCCGACCTCATAACGGTCGTTCGCCAGCTGCGCCAGGTCGGTGCTCATGCCAACAGCGTAGGGCCGAGCCGGTTGCCGCGACGAGTCTAATCGTTCCACGCCGCCGCGGCCGGCCTTTGCGGAGCAGCGCGGTGATTGCGTCTAACCAGCGCCGATGCCAATCGTAAGCAATGCCAGCCGGAATGAATCGGGTAGTGAGTCTTCAAGACTGAGGAAAGAGCCGCGATTCTGGGCGAGGCGAAACTCGCCAAACCCGGCCGGCAGGGTGATTGACCCGACGCGGCTCAGTTCCGCGCGGGCAATACGCTTCGAGGTTTGACCGCAACCGACCGTACAGACAAGAACCGCAAAGAACACGGCCAACCGGAGCTTACGTGACGAGGTTATAACACCCGGGGATCACCGGCCTGTTAGTCTGGGCTATGGCTGCGTAATGCGTAACGAATAGTGGTTGGCAACCAACCGCCAGGCTCCTTGCTGCTTTACCCATACCCGGGTAAACCGAGTTTCACGGGGAACAGCTTTTCCCTTGTCTTGCCCGACCATGGTTGAGAGGCCAGTCTCCACCGCCGTGTTTTCGTAAACGCGCACCTGAACCTCATCGGTGGTGATAGACTGAAATTTCAAAGCACCCGACGTGAAATCTGAAATCACCTGCGGCTTGGTTCTCATTGTGCCGCTTGGTCCTACGCCAACAAAATCATCGGCATAGATGCGCTCAAGGGCCACCGCATCAGCACCGATCTGCGCCTGAATGCGTTCATTATCCAGTTGTCTTATCGCCTGCTCGACGCTGCTGCTGTGATCTGTGCTTACGCTCCGCTCTTGCCCTGGGGCGATGGAGCTTAGTGTAAGAGTCAGGACGGCTATCACGAATGTCGATTTCATGGAGGATCTTCTTTAACTAATCTGTTTCATACTGCCTAACGAGGGTCAAGATCAGCCACCGCGCCCGAGAATACAGCGAACTAGAAACCGCTGGATGGACGGTAAAGCCGCGAGGTAGCAGCGACTGAACGGGAGCGAAGGAGTCAACGTGCCGTGGCTGCAACTTGAAGGTTGTAGCTATGCTGAGCGGGGCAACAGAGCGGGACCCGGAACGGAGCCCGCGGGAAGCGGTGCGCGTGGATGGGTGAGCCGAACGGCGGAAGAGTGGGAACGACGAGTCATAGCTGGATCGCCTGGTTAGGCCTTTAGCTGGCCTCAATCCTCTCATCCGGTCAGGCGATATTCCATGATTGAACTACCAAAGTAAATCAGCACCGCCGACAGCAACAAAATGTTGAGCCAACGCCAGCGGATAAACATCATCACGGCGTAGGGCCCAATGTACGTGAGCGCGCGCAACATGTCCCAGCGCCAGCGAAACGGGTGTTCGCCAGACCAACCGTAAACACTGAAGAGCACCAATCCGGCAATTAAGGCACCGAAGGAGAGGCGACGCGTCTGGTCATAGTAGGTGTAAGTGTCTATCCTCTGTCCCCGATTCTCGAGGTCTGGCAGACACACGGCAGCGGCGATATAAAGGGCAAGCAGCTTCAGCACCTGCAGCAGAACGCGCCAGTAGACGATGCTCTTTATGTCCCGCTGTTGCCACTGATCGACCCAGACGAAAACTACGATCAGCAAGATCAGGACAGCCTGCAGGAGAGGTTCCGCCGCCCAGCGAACTCGCTTTCCGGCCAGAACGAGTCGGTATAAATCAGCTGCCATATGCGTTAGTGCGAGCCCCAGAATCAAGGCGGACAGGGTAAATGTGAGTTCGAACAACGTCACTGCGTATAGGCGTAACGAGACACAAGATCAGCGACCGCTGGTGAGGGCGCGCGTGGCTGCGGGTGGAGCGTGGAAGTCATCGGAAGCTAGAACGCGGGGCAGCCGGCGGTTCGCTTCATCGCCTGGTTAGGCCGTGGGAGATTCGTCTAACTTGTAAGCCGCATACATCTTGGCTTCCGAATTCTTGGCGATGATTGCTTCCACGACGACGCGAAACTCATCCGTTAACCAATGTTTCCGCGTGCCCCACCATTCTCTCACTCCGGTGTAAGCGAAATAATCGATCATGGTTCGTTCGACTTCGTCCCAGAGCGCCTTCTCCAGTGCACCGTCACGATAGTAAATGAACATGCCCTCACAGTTTCTCGTATAGCGAGTGAAAAACGCACTGAACCGCAGCTTATCTGGCGCATCAAGACGATCGAACGAGCGAACGCCCCGCAGAAAAAACACTGCAAACTCGCGGCTCTCCTGACCGGTTTTGACGAGGTCGCTCCACTGCGCAGTCAGAATATTAATTCCGGCGCGGCGGCGCTCCTTGTTCTGCTCTCGGATCTGAACCGCCAGGTAAATCAACGAGGGAATGACACCAATGGCCGCGACCACTTGGCCGATCGCGGAGAGCATTTCCCAATTCATGAGGATGGTGCCGGTCTAACGAGAAAGAGATAAGCCACGGCCGGGGTCGGTGGCAAGCTCACTGAAGTTGCCTCGCAATGGGGCCGTTGGCTCATCGATTGCTTAGGCTGTGTGTGCGCAACCACCGGGCTACTGACGGGCAGCCTTATGCAAGACCAGTCGTAACAGTTGGCAATTGCGATTCGTTGAACTTGTTCGCTCTGCGAATCCGCGACAGCGCGACAAATAATAAGATGCTACCGGCCACTGCGCTGCCTGCGGGAAATGCAACCGGGTAATAAATCGAAGGCCACACTTGAAGGACATTCGAATAAATTCCGATGGAGTCCGGGCACACCAACAGCAGGCTATAGAACGAAAAAAGGAATCGAAGCTGTTCATCAAGGTTGTGCACGGGGCGGCTGAGACCTAACTAGACGGAGATAAGCTGCGGCGGGAGGCAGAGCGCGTCGCTGTCAGGGAAATGGTTGTGGCTATCTCAAAAGTTAATCGCAGAGCTTCCCGCCGTCAGTTTCATCGATTGGTTAGGCGACATCGCGTGGCAGAATCTCAGCCCGGTGCGCTGGTCGTTTAGGGCCTACGCCGGCTTGTCGTCGACATAACTCTCTCGCGGCGGATAGACTCCGGCCAGACGGGCGATGAGTATCGCGAGAAATAAAGCTCCGGCAATCTGCTCAATCATGCATACGCCGCGCGCGGCGCGCGTGAGTGGCGTCACGTCTCCGAAGCCCGTGCTGGTGAGCACGGTTATGCTCAGGTAAAGCGCATCGGCATAGACCAATCGTCCCGGCTGCCCGACGATCATGTACGACTGGGGATAGAAGTATCCGATGATCGCGTAGAGGTATGCCCAGAACACGCCGATCATGAGATATGCAGCCGCCGCGCCGAACAGCTTGTCCTGCGTCATGAGCCTGGGCTGGAAAACGTAACGAAGCAGATACGCGGTGGAGATGAAATAGAGCGCGGCACTGAACATCCACGAACGTGCCAGATCGCTGTCGCTGTCATGCCAGAGGCCGAGATACTGGAACCACACCGCGGGGACGGCGAGCAACAGCGCAAAGACGAACGACACTTTCGAGCGCCCGACAGCTGCGACCGTCGCGATGAGGAGGAACATGTTGACACCATTTAGAACCAGGCGGCCGTGGTCGTTCGCCGGGACGAACGACACTGCGCCGATGAGAACCATCAGCACGACAAACAGCCAGAAGCAGCGCTGGTAAAAAATATGCGGCAGGGTCCCGCGCGTCGCTCCGATACTCACCGTGACTTCTCCCTTGGTTTGTAATCGCGCATCTAGCGAGCCTTTCCGGTACTTGTCGCCTAACGAGACGGAACTTAGCCACCGCTGATCGGAGCGAGATGCGCTGCGGATTTTGATGTTGAAGTCATCATGTGAAAATTACCCGCGCGGTGAAGCGGTTGGCTGGAGTGATTGGTTAGATGACTGTGTCCGAACATCATCAGTGTAATATAAGTGCTGCCGCTGCCGCGAATAATAACACCGCACTCATGAGAAATAGCAATGGGCGCTGAAGCTGCCGGTGGCGAGTAAGTCTCGAGTGCTGCAACAGGTGCGCGGCTGGCTCGTCCGACAAT
>JBJMWX010000030.1:0-26773 GCA_045809925.1 Chthoniobacterales bacterium | reverse complement strand
GAACCGGTCCAGCGCCGTCCAGCGGTGGACCGACTCCGGCCGAAAAACGACCACGATCCCGGCAAATCCCGCCAATGTCACCGCGACCTGCGCGCCCATGCCCAGAGCTTCGCTCGGTTGCATACGCGGCGATTAAGCGCGTGATACCTTTGCGAATCAATATCGACGTTTATTGCCGACGCGCGTCAACCAAGAGAACAGGAGAGCTCACAGCTCTTTTGTCATGAACACGCTGTTCGGATCGTCGCGGTAATCGTCGAATGGGCCGCAGTAGATGAACCCCGCGGCGCTATAAAACTGCCGCGCCGGCTGGAACGCTGCCATTGAGCCCGTTTCGAGGCTTAGGCGTCGGTAACCGCGGCGGCTGGCTTCAGTAATGATGTGATCGAGAATTGCGCGCCCGACGCCTTTCCGCAGATGTGCGGAGACCGTCCGCATCGACTTGATCTCCCCGTGCTCCGGATCGAGCTCCCTCAACGCGCCGCATCCGAGCAGCTCGCCATTTTCCCACACGCTCCAGAAGGTGATGTCTGGATCGCGCAATTTCTCGAGCGGGAGAGCGTGGACGCTCTCCGGAGGCGAATGCATCCGCATGCACGCCAGGTGCTCGGCGAGCAGCGCGGCAATCTCGGGCCGGCTGAGATCGTCCAGCTCAATGTGCATCGGGCCTAAGGTTGCACAGGCGCAGGCTTTTTCCGGCCCGCACGCGCGACCGGTCCGCACCGAACGAATTAAGCTTGGGAGAGTTCGATGGATCGAACGTTCGCGAGGCTGTCGGTGTTGGGGCTGGCGCTATTTATCGCCTGCCAAACCACTACGGCCGGCGATCGCAAGCCAGGCGCGGCGCGCGACTTCGATGCACTGGCTGAAATAGTCACTTCGCGCGAAGCGCATCCTGTCGTCATGCGCCGCGAGGCGTTTGTCTCCGCACCGGTTCGGGCTTTTGAAACGGCCTATGCTTCGGCGCCTGACAGAAGTTCCAACATCGCGAAACGAGACGAGGGCACGACCGCGCCTGCCGGAGAGCACAAGCAGCTCACGTTCTTCCATATCAACTCAAAAGTCGGCGACATCGCGGTTCAGCCGGTTATCGGCCCTATGAAAGGCGTGCAGTTCTCGCTCGGCTTTTAGCGTCAGCGACGCTTGTTTACCGCACTCCCAACCGGCTCGACGTGGCTCTGCCGGGACGATTAGAATCCGCTGCATGGGAGCCGACAACCAGATCGACTACATCGAATTTCAGGCGGCGGATCTTGGCGCGACGAAGACATTCTTCGAGCAGCTGTTTGGCTGGAATTTCACCGACTACGGACCGGATTACACTTCGTTTGGAGACGGCAGAATCGCCGGTGGTTTCGGCCGCAGCGATAAGCGGTCGACGATCGAGGTCGGCGGCGTGCTCGTCGTCTTTTATCATCCGCGACTCGAAGAGGTGCGACAGAAGGTGCTCGACCTCGGCGGCCGCATCACGGCCGAGATATTCTCCTTCCCAGGCGGCAGGCGCTTTCATTTTACGGAGCCGAGCGGAAACGAGTGCGGCGTCTGGTCCGAAGATCCCGGGTCAACGTAACGGACCGGTCAGGACCGGCAACAATCGACCGGGTTCGCGATTTGCTCGCGGCGCCGCCGTGGCGACCAGCAGCGGAATTAAGTTGAATCCAAACTTTGGTCGAACCGCATCTCAATGGTCGGAATGCGCGCAGATCGATCATGATTCAGGACGTGCGATTTGCTTTCCGGCAGCTGGTCAAAGCGCCCGGATTTACGGCCGTGGCGGTATTGACGCTGGCCCTCGCAATCGGGGTCAACTCGGCCATTTTCGCTCTGGTCAACAACGTCGTTCTCAAGCCGGTCGTGCCTGTGCATCCGGAGCAGGTCGTCAATCTGTTCACCGCGCGGCAGAACGCGGCGCACGATTACCGCCCGTTTTCCTACAATGAGTTTCGTGAGCTGCGCGAGAACGGCAAAGATCTGTTCGGCGACGTCGCAGCGCTAGAGTTTGCCGTCGCGGGAATCGGGCGCGATCGCGATATGCGCCGCAGCTTCGTTTTTTTGACCTCCGAGAACTACTTCTCGCTGATGGGCACGCAGCCGTGGCGCGGCCGTTTTTACACCGCACAAGAATGCCGGCCGAACGCCAACGCGGCGGTGGTGGTGGCAAGCTACGGGTTTTGGAAACGGATGGGCGGCCGAAGCGATTTCCTCGGCAGCGCGCTGCAGATCAATGGACAGCCATACACGGTCGTAGGCATTACGGCCGAGGGATTCAGCGGCGCAAGCGCGTTGGTAGCGCCCGATATCTGGTTGCCGCTTGGCATAAAGTCGCAACTCGGCTCTGCGTTTGGTGATACGGAGACCACTCAGGACCTCGCCGATGCGAAAACTTACGGGCTCAACCTGACGGCGAGGTTGCGTCCGGGGATCACAATTGAAGCAGCCAAGTCGCGCGCGCCTGTCCTTGCCCAGCGGCTCACGGCGATCCAGCCGGAAGGCGCTGAGGGCACGCGCGACCTGCAGATCCACAAGCCTTCCCGGCTCGGGCTGAGCACGCAGCCGGAAGATGAAGGGCCGATCACGCTGATTGGCACGCTGCTCATGTGCATGACTGGCGCGGTGCTGCTCATCGCGTGCCTCAACCTCGCTAACATGCTGCTGGCCCGCGGCACCGCCCGGGCCAAGGAGATGGCGGTCCGTCTCGCGATCGGTGCGTCGCGCTGGAGGATCGTGCGGCAGCTCCTTTGCGAAGGGCTCGTGCTCGCGATTTGCGGCGGCGCGGTCGGACTCGCTTTGAGCGTGTGGTGCAACGATCTGAAGCTTCGTTCGCTCCAGAGCACACTGGTTTCGTCGATCAATTTCACTTTCGTGATCAAGCTGCGTCCCGACGTCGCCGTCCTGGCTGTCACACTGGTCTTCTGCGCTGTCGCCACCGTTCTCTTCAGTCTCGGCCCGGCGCTCAAAGCAACCCGGAGCGACCTCGTTAATGACCTCAAGCAACAAGTCGGCGAGCCTGCGCGGACTGGGCGATTCAACCGGTTTTTCGCTCCGCGCCACATCTCGGTCATGGCGCAGATCGCTCTCTCGCTCATGTTGCTTTTCGCCGCTGGATTGTTCTTCCGCGGCGCGCTCAAGGCTGCCGCGCTCGATCCGGGTTTCGTCGCGGCCGGCGATCTCGTGACGGAATGCGATTTCAGCCTGATCAAGAAAACGCCGGTGGAGGCGCGTCGAACGATGTTCACGATCCTGCAGCGCGCGCGAGAATTACCAGGCGTCCGCGCGGTAGGACTCGGGACGATGTTGCCCTACGGCGACCTGACGAGCACCCGCCGCGTGATACCGATGGGGCAAGCGATGCCGACGGACCCGAAGGCGCCCGACGCCGGTTCCGGAGCTCTCTTCACGGCAATCACGCCCGGGTATTTCGATGCCATCGGTGTGAAACTGCTGCGCGGGCGCGACTTCAACCAGGCCGAGTGCGAGAATAAGGATGGCCGCCGTGTCGCGATCATCGATGAGGTGCTGGCAACCAAGCTTTTTCCAAACGCCGAGGCTGTCGGTCAGCACCTTCGTTACACGCAGCCACCCAAGGACGGACCGCCGAACGACATTGAGATCGTGGGTGTGGTGAGCAAGCACCGTCACGACGTGCAAAACGACACGCTCATCCAGCGGCTGTTCGTGCCGCTGGCGCAGGGCTATAGCGGCCAGACCTATTTTCACGTCCGGCTTAACACCACGGATCGGCGCGCCGTTTTGGCGATGATTCCCGCGATGCGCCAGATGCTGCGCAACATTGAACCCAACCTGCCGGTCCTGAACATCGCGCCGTTCACCGAGCTGATTGCCAAGAGTGCGGGGCTTTGGATCGTCAGGCTGGGCGCGACGTTGTTCGGGATTTTCGGCGGAGTCGCACTGCTACTGGCCGTAGTCGGCGTCTACGGTGTGAAGGCCTATGCGGTGGCGTGTCGGACACGCGAGATCGGCATCCGCATGGCCCTCGGCGCCCATCGCAGAGATGTCTTTGCGCTAATCATGCGGCAGGGCGCGTTACAGACTGCGCTCGCGCTCGGGGTTGGCTTACTAATTTCGCTGGGCGCAGGCCGCGTCCTCGCGCAGCTTCTTTACGAAGTGAGTCCAAGCGATCCGCTGGCCCTGATCGGATCGAGCGCCTTGCTCGCGACGGCAGCGCTCGCCGCGTGTTTCCTTCCGGCCCGGCGCGCCACCCGCGTCAATCCGATCACTGCGCTGCGCACGGAGTAGAACCACGCAGGTTCGGCGCGTAAATCGGTCGACTTCAGTGTGCGATCTTGCTTTGAACCGGTGAGCCTCTCCGGTAGGTTGTCGATCATGAACAAGAAACTTCTGGCGACGTTTGTCAGTGTGATTGCGTTCTGCGCGGCACGGGCAGCGGAGGGACCGACACAGCCCCAGGAAGGTCAGGCGGCGCCGGACTTCACCTTGACGAGCAATGAGGGCTCGTCCGTAAGCCTGAAGGAATTCAAGGGTAAATGGGTGGTGCTTTATTTTTACCCAAAAGATTTCACCAGCGGGTGCACGCTCGAGGCGCAGAACTTCCAGCGCGATCTGACAAAGTATCAGAGTCAGAACGCCGTCATTGTCGGAGTGAGTGTGGACACCGCACAGTCACACAAGGATTTCTGCGCCAAGGAAGGATTGAACTTCAAGCTGCTCGCTGATCCGGACGCCAAAGCGGTCGGCGCCTATGGCTCGGCTGCCGAGTACCACGGCACAAAGATGGCAGCTCGAAACACTTTTCTGATCGATCCGCAGGGAAAGATCGCAAAGGTTTACAGTCATGTTAACCCCGTCGACCACAGCGCACAGGTGCTACAGGACCTCGCGACGCTGAAGAAAAGCTAGTCGACTCGACCCCCTATCTCTCTAATGCGCCGCCGCGCGCTCGCGGATGGCGCGGTACTCCGGCAGCTTGTGATACTTGACCAGTCGGAACCCCCACTCGACGAGCGTCTCCTTGTCTTTGTCTGTCGTGGCAACTTGCCGCAGAAAATTCGCGATCCGTTCTTTTAGTTCAGCCTGCTGCTCCGTCTCATCGAGCAGTTCGAACATTTCCATGGAAAGAAGCCAGTCGTTTGGGTGCTCGGCCTGCTGTGTTTCCCAGATCTCGCCGAGACGCTCGTAACCCTTTCTCGTTTCGCGAATGTTGCGGACCTGGTGATACAGGTTCTCGAGCTTCTGCCGCTTCTCGTCGGAAGGAGATTTAATCGTGCGCTCTTTCGGGACCAGCGCCACTTCGAGGTAGGCGTCTTTGTCAGCCGCGCCGTTGAACACGCTCCTGATCCGCTCACCGACAGCCATATCGTATTCGCCCCAGGCAGGATCGAACAGGACGCGATCTCCGAGTTTGACGCTGCAGTTTGAAAACGTGATGAGCGCGAGTTTGCCTTCCAACCGGAGAATATGTTCAACCCGACCGGTGACAACGACGCCGCTCTCGAATTCGATTCGGCCCTTCGTGCCCTTCGAAATGCCGATACTGCGGAGCTGATCGTCGGAGAGATTTTCCGGAGCGATGGTTGTTCCGCGCCAGCGGCCGATCGGCGATCCGAAGCCTTCCGCATGCCGCTGTTTCCCGTGCCCGTCCAACTGTCGATTTGCGAAAGCGAGAGCCGTTGGGCCTGCTGTCCGCAAGTAGGCCGCTTCGCGAGATGCCTGGCTGTCGTTCACGTCGACCTCGGTAAACACCCCGGTCGCTTGCAGGCCACTCGAGTACTCGCAGGTTGCGACCCGGTTGCATTCGATCGCCTTGGTGATCCCTTCCAATCCGCCGACGCGGTAGGCCATTTTGCTCGCAAATTCCTCCAGCACATCCATGAGGTGCTGGAAATCGCGGCAGACAAAGAGCTGTGGTTGCCGCGTCGTGATGTCGAACGGCTGGTTCTGCGCGTCAATTGAGTACCAGATCTTCTTCACGTTCGATTCGAGGCAACTGACTGATTCGCCGATCGAGGAGAGCAGGCCCGCGCCATAGATCTTCGGCTGTTCGAGCGCGCCGATGAGGCCGTATTCAACTGTCCACCAATGCAACCGGGAGAGACGCGCCATCTCGGATGGCTCACCGAGATTTGCGAAACGGTTCTCTACTTCCCTTGTCGCTGCGGCAACCTCTTCGGGATTGGAGTTCGGCAGCTCCTTCAAGATCGAGAGGTGGCGGATCGCTTCATATAGCTCGAAGTCTTTCCGGGTCTGCATGGCTTTCGCGCCGATCTCGCCGAACCGCTGGAGGTAGTTCGAATCCTCGCGATCGACAATGATGGGGGCGTGACCGGCGGCCTCGTGAACGATGTCGGGTGCGGGTGTGTATTCGATGTGGTGGATCTGGCGCATGTCGCACGCGATCACCAGCACCTTGTAGGCTTGGAATTCCATGAAAGCGGCCGGCGGAATGAACCCGTCCACCGCGACCGCACCCCAGCCAATCTTGCTGAGGATGTCGTTCATTTCTTCGATCCGCGGGATCCGGTCGAAGGAGATGCCGGTGTCGAGCAGCCCCTGGAAGTAAACTTTGTGCGCGTACTCGCGGAGGAAGAAAATGTTCTGCCGCATGATGAATCGCCACACAGCGTGATCGACCGGCGTGTATTCGTCATAACGCTGGTCGACCGCGAACTGGAGGAGGTGCCGGGGCAGGGAACGCACCGCCACGTTGTTCATGGGAATGCCGGGCTTTTCATTCATGGGCGTTTGCTCCTTCTGACTCATAACACTCTAGAATAATTTCGTGCGGTGAGCGAGTGGCGCGTTTGTCTGATTCCGCCGTGGCAAGGAAGCCGCTTCGGTAAGATACGCGCACGGCTCGGAGAGCCATCCCTACCTGGCATAAAGGGCAAGAAAAGCCACCTCGACGGCGAGCGCCTCCTGGATGTTGCGACTCAGGTGGTCGCGGAGTTCTTCGATCCGGCGGATTCGGCGCAGGATCTCCGGCGTGGTGAGCTGCGCAGCCAAAGCTGCCGTGTGTTTGCGCGCCGCCGGCAACTCGCTGCGCTCGATGTCGTTTTTCGCCCGAAGCACGTCGCTCCACCAGGTGTAAATGGTTTCCACCAGGCGCGCGCGCTGCTGGAGGTACTGGCTCTCGGTCAGCGCCTTGAAATAATCTTCCCGCTCGTCCAGCCATGCGCCGTCCGTGGTGTTTTTGTAGCGCGCTTCTTCGCCTTTTAACGCGGCCGCGTTTGTCTCCTGGATGTTCGCGCGAATACGACCGAGCAGGCGTTGAAAACCTTGCCCGGCTCGATACGCGTTTCCGACACCGCTGCCGTTCGCAGCCGCCGAATTTAACAATGCGACAAGCTCGGTTTCCTCTTCACTCGGCCGAATTCCCCCGGGGGCGGCGAGTGGAATTGAAATGCAGCGCGAGAGGATCGTGTCTGGCAGCGCTTCGGGAAGGCTGGTCACGAGCAAAAGGAGCGAGTCGTTGGGCGGCTCTTCCAGCGTCTTGAGAAATGCATTCGCCGCCTGCGGTTGAAGCCGATCAGCGTCAATGATGGCAGCGATTTTGCGACGGCCATTCGCGGATCGCATTTGCAGGGAATGCTCGAGCGCCCGCACCTGTTCAATGACTATCCGACGCGATTTCGATTCCGGCTCGGCAATGTGAATCTGTCCGCCGTCGGCTGGATTAACCAGGCGTGCAACATCTTCAACAAAGCGCCGTTTTCCGCTGCCCGCCGGGCCGGAAATGAGATAGGCGTGGCCAATCCGGTTCTGCTTCTGCGCCCGGCGAATGTACTCGAGCGCCGTCTCAGGTGTGAAAGCCATTTCAGGAATTGGGATTACCGATTGCGGCTTGCGGAAAGCGATCTGAAATCACGCGCCAGATTTCGGCTTCGATCTGATCCGGCGGCGGCGAACCGTCTATGAGAACCACGCGTTCAGTCTCGCGAGCGGCAAGGGCCCGGTACGCTTCCGCCACACGTTCATAAAATTCGTGCGCCTCCTGTTCCATTCGATCCGGAGCCGTAGCCGGCCGCACGCGCCGCAGCATTCGCGTGCGCGCCGTTGCCGGGTCGAGGTCGATAACGAACGTCAGGTCGGGAATCGCGTCCGCGAGAGCGAAGCGATTCAGTTGCTCCACAACGTCTATCGGCAGCTTGCGCGCGGCGCCTTGATAGACCGTCGTGGAATCAAAAAAACGGTCGCAGATTACGATCGTGCCGGCGGTGCGCGCCGGCTGAATGACTTCCCGGACTAACTGGGCGCGACTCGCTTCGAAGAGCAGCAACTCCGATTCAGCCGTCATATGCGCGCTTTCGGGCGCGAACTGCAGGAGATGCCGAATGTGTTCACCGATTGCTGTGCCGCCCGGCTCACGCGTCACCGCGACTGACTCTCCCGTTTCTCGTAACCGCGCCGCCAGGCGCTCGACCTGCGTCGATTTGCCGCAGCCTTCCGAGCCTTCAAAGGTAATCAGCAAACCGCGCGGCATTTTCTGAATGTGGGATGTAGAACGGCTTGTGCCAAGCATCGGAGTCTGCCGGCTCGTCTGGTGGGCCGTGCTCTCCGAGAGCGGCGATCGCGCGGTTGCCGATTGGCGACCGTCGCAGATCGTCGCTACATTTGCGGCTGTGAATTACTGGTTGGTGAAGTCGGAGCCGTCCGCTTACTCGTGGGAAAATCTCGTGGGCGACAAATCGACGAGCTGGACAGGCGTGCGGAATTTCACCGCGCGGAACAATCTGCGGGCGATGCGGCTCGGGGACGAAGTACTGTTCTATCACAGCGTGACGGAGAAGGCGGTCGTCGGAGTCGCGACCGTTGTGCGGGAAGCGTATCGGGATTCGACGGCGAAAGAAGGGGACTGGAGCGCCGTCGACCTCAAAGCGAAGCACGCGTTCAAGCAACCGGTCTCGCTCGATGAGATCAAGGGCAAGGCGAAGCTAAAAGGAATGGCGCTCCTGCGGCTATCGCGCCTCTCGGTGCAACCGGTAACGAGCGACGAGTTCCAGGACATCGTTCGGATCGGCCGCGGCGCCTGATTGGCGCGCTTTCGAGTTGCCTGCGACGTGCCGCACGGCGCCCGCTACCTTTGCGCTTGTCTGGACCACTCACGGCGTCAAACTTTCCCTCGTGAGCACTGCTGCGGCCACGCCATTTGCTCCGATGCTTGTCGCCGCGGCCGCGAATGAACGGCCGTCGCTCGTCGTCTCGTTGCACGACGTCGCGCCGGCCACACAGAGCGCGTGCGCAGAGATTCTGAAGGAGCTGCAAAGCGCTCGGGTCGCCGTTTGTTCGCTTCTCGTGGTGCCGAATTATCACCAGCGTGGCCGCTCTCTCGAGGACCACGGTTTCCTTAACTGGCTCCGAATGATGCAAGCCGACGGGCACGAGTTGGTGGTGCACGGCTACTACCATCAGCGAAACCGCCGCGCGGGCGAGACGCTCTGGGATCGATTGATAACACGCTTCTACACGGCAGATGAAGGCGAGTTCTACGACATCGGCTATGACGAAGCGCTCAAGCTGGTGAGCACGGCGCAGAATGAATTTACCGCAGCGGGTTTCAAACCGCGTGGGTTCATCGCGCCGGCCTGGCTGCTGAGCAGGGAAAGCGAACGTGCCGCTGCGGATGCGGGGTTCGAATACACGACAGGCATCGCAACCGTGCGCGACCTGCGCCTTGGCGCGACCTACCGATCCCGTTCGCTCGTTTACAGCACCCGGAGCTCATGGCGGCAGATGGCGAGCCGCGCCTGGAACGCCGCGCTTTACCGGCGGCTAAGAGATATTCCGCTCGTTCGCGTCGCTATTCACCCGCCCGACATTCGTTGTCCTGAAGTCTGGACGCAGATTCGTCAGCTGCTCGTCCGCGCGATGGAAACGCGGACGGCAACAACTTACGCCGACTGGGTCGCGCAAATGCGGGTCAGCTCGACGGAATAGGAGCGATGAAGCGCTGCGATCTGCACGTGCACTCGCGCTTTAGCGACCGTTCCGAGGAATGGCTGTTCCGGCGGTTCGATTTTCCGGACAGCTGCTCCGAACCAGACGAGCTCTACAAGAAGCTACGCGGTCAGGGGATGGACTTTGTCACCATCACTGATCACGACACCATCACAGGCGCTCTCGCGATCGGTGGACGCGACGCAACTTTTCTGAGTGAGGAAGTTACGGCTTATTTTCCCGATGATCCGTGTAAAATTCACCTGCTCGTTTGGGACATTTCGGAAGCCCAGCACGCCGCCTTCTCCACGCTGCGCGAGAATATTGTCGAGCTTCAACGCTATCTTGCCGGCGAGGAGATTTGTCACGCCGTTGCTCACCCGCTCTACAGCATCAACGGCAAACTGACCGCGTCGCATCTGGAGCGGCTCGTTCTGCTCTTCAAACATTTCGAAGGTATTAACGGGCTGCGCGACGCGCTCTTGAGCCGTCTCGGCGCGGAGCTCCTCTCCACTTTGACGCCGGACCGCATCGAGGAGTTTGCGAACCGCCACAATTTGGCGCCCACACACGCGGAGCCTTGGAAGAAAATTCTCGTCGGCGGCTCAGACGATCACGG
Organism: Chthoniobacterales bacterium; assembly: GCA_045809925.1. Taxonomy (GTDB): domain Bacteria; phylum Verrucomicrobiota; class Verrucomicrobiia; order Chthoniobacterales; family UBA10450; genus CADDYX01. Next base: position 16,242 of record JBJMWX010000030.1, on the reverse strand, counting down.
CGGAATGTTCGCGGGCTCGGCCTGGACTGACACGCCTGACGCCGATTCGCCCAGGGAATTTCTCGCGCACGTTGCGGCCGGTGATTGTACGCCGCGAGGTGAGGCGGGCACGCCGCTCGTTCTCTCGCACGGATTTTACAACACCGCGTCGTGGTTCATTTCGGAACACTTCACCGACCGACTCGGCCCGACGGCTCCGTTGCTGCAAACGATGTTCTCGCGCTTCATGGAAGGCCGCGCCCCGACCGAGTTCACGCTGCGCGAAAAAGCGAACTTTGTCGCGCAGGGCATCGTGTCCGGAAAGATCTTCGACCTGGCTAAGCCGGCGAACGTCTCTTTCTGGAAGGAACTTTCCGGTTACTTCGCGCGACCTGAAGTGCAGGCAGCACTGGCACACGATGTCGAGACGGTCGCGGAGCCGGAACGCCGCACGTTCGTCCTCGCGAATCTCGTCGCCGAACAGCTCGCCTTTCGGCTCTTCGAGAAGTTCGTCAAGCAGATCCGCAGCGGCAATGTTCTCGAGAGCATGCAGGCGCTGAGCGCGATCGCCCCGGTGCTTGTCGTTCTTTCCCCCTACATCTACGCGTTTCATAGCCAGGCACCGAATCGCCGCTGGCTCCGCGATTTGTTCCAGGAGATGACGGGTGCAATCCCCGCGCCGCTGCAAAACCGGAAACGCGCCTGGTTCACCGACACGCTCGATGAAGTCAATGGAGTTGCGACCACGATCCACAAAATGGCCGCGGCCGCTGCTGCCGCGGGGGAGGAACTGGTAGTGATCACGTCACGTCGGGACATGCAGGCGGACGGCATTCCCATCAAGAACTTCCGGCCCATCGGCGAATTCGAGCTGCCGGAGTACGAGCTGCAAACGCTCAGCTTCCCGCCGGTGCTCCGAATGCTCGACTATATCCAGCGCGAACAATTCACCGAAGCGATCATCAGCACACCGGGGCCTGTCGGGCTCACAGGTCTGCTTGCAGCGAAGATGTTGAACCTGCGGACGAGCGGGATTTACCATACCGATTTTCCCGAGTACATCCGCATCCTGACCGACGACAGTTTTCTCGAAAGTCTCGCCTGGCGGTACATGCGCTGGTTCTACGGGCAGGCGGACACCGTCTTCGTGAATTCCGAGCAATATCGGCAGAGTTGGATTGCGCGCGGATTCGCTCCCGAGAAGCTGAACATCCTGCCGCGGGGGCTCGACACCGACCTGTTCCATCCTGGACGGCGCGACAAAAAGTTTTGGCGACAGTTCGGTCGTAACGGTGCGGCGGCCAGCAAGGATACTCTACGGCTGCTCTACGTCGGTCGCGTCTCGCGTGAGAAGGATCTCGATGTTCTGGCGAGTGCCTACCGCCAACTGCGCGAGAGTGGACGGCGGGTCGAACTCGCCGTCGTCGGCCATGGGCCGTATTCCGAGGCATTGGCCGAGAAGTTGCCGGACGCCATTTTCACCGGCTACCTCTCGGGGGAGCAGCTGGCAAACGCCTACGCCTCGGCCGACATTTTTGCGTTTCCGAGCACGACCGACACCTTCGGCAACGTTGTCCTGGAAGCCCAGGCGTCGGGATTGCCCGCGCTCGTCTCAGACATCGGCGGTCCGAAGGAACTGGTGATCAACGGATATAACGGCTTTATCACGAAGGCGCGTGACGTCGGGGCCCTCGTAACGGCCATAACTAACCTCATGGACGATTCACAGTTGCGAACGCAAATGGGTGAAAATGCGCGACACAGTGTGGTTGAGAGAAACTGGCCGGACGCCTTTCGAAAATTCTGGCGAATCACCGCCGATTAATGCCGCGGGCGCAGGTTGCGCGAATAAACGCCGGGTGATTTCCGTCATCGCAAACGTGACGCGCGCCATCCTGATTTTTCTTTTCTTTTGCGTGCTCACAGCGCCGATTGCGCGCGGCGATGAACAGGTTCGACAGGTGCAGGAAGAACTGCGGAAACGAAATCTTTATTTCGGTGACATCGACGGCCATGTCACACCTGACTTGGTCGGTGCGCTCAAGCGCTACCAGGCGCGCAAAGGTTTTGACGTGACCGGCGCCGTCGACGAGCAGACCGCGAGCTCCTTGCACATTTCGACAGTCATTTCGGTTGCCAAGACAGGCCAGAACTGGCCCGATCTGCCGGTGCTGAAAAGTGATGCGGCTCGGCAGGTTTCGCAGGCGCGCGAAGTCGAACTGCAACGGCAGGCGGAGGAAAACCCCGACCTCATCCCAACTCCGCCGCCGCCGGCCGAATCACCGGGTTCCGGTCAAAACGTGACGCCCGAGCGAGTGGCAAAGCTGGTCCACGATTACCTTCGGGACGGGGAAACGCAGGACGTTGCGACCCAAGTCCACTACTATGCTTTTCCGGTGGAATATTTTGACCATGGGCAGGTGGACGAGAAATTCGTTGCGCGTGACACGTCCAACTATGTGAAGCGGTGGCCTGAGCGTAAGTACACCCTGGTTGGCCAGCCTCAGTTCATCGCCGCGGCGAAGGATGGGGAGACAGCGATCGAGTTTACGATTGGATTTAATGTTCGAAACAAAGGGCATGCTGCGTCGGGGAAGACCAGAAATTTCTGGACCGTTCGCACCGAAGGAGAGGACCTGAAGATCGTTGCTATTCGCGAAGAACGGGTCCGCGATTAGCACTACAGCGGCCAGCCATGTACCGAATACTCGCTACTGTCTCGACTGATCAGGGATGCTGATGTGACGGAGAAAAGATGAAGGTCCAGACCAAGATCACGCTCCTGCTGGCCGCCGTCGTGGCAGCTTTTCTGTTTGGCCTTTGGGCTCTGCGAATTTACGACCACGGAAAATTCCGTCGCGCGATGCAGGAACGGTTCGTGGAACAAAACCGGGCCTTTGAAACCTTTCTCGGTCATTATGGGGAACCGCTGCAAACGCTAGCGGAGTACGACAGCGGGTGGGACCAGATGGTACAGGCGATTAGTGCGGGGGATCGCGCCTGGTTCGAGGCAAATGTCAATCAGGACACCCTGGATGGCTACCACGCCTGGGCGATCTGGGTTTATCGAACAGACGGAACCCGCGTCTATAGCGTGGTTCGAGGCGCCGCTGACGTCCCGGAAGTGCCTGTGCCTCACGAAGCGTTCGCGCAGATCTTCGCGACCGACCATTTCGCGCACTTTTTCGCACAACTTACCAACGGGGTGGTCGAGATTCGTGGCGCAACCGTTCATCCCTCAAAAGATTTCCGGCGCGAGACACCGCCGCGCGGCTACCTGTTCGTGGGTCGACTGCTGAGCAAGACAATCGGCGCGCCCGGCAAGTACGCCATCCTCGACGAAATGGGCATGTTTACGGGGAACAGAGTCGACATCGTTCCACCCGATTTTCGTGCCACCACCGAGAGCGATGAGCAGAAAGGCACGATCGCTTTTTCCCGACTCTTAAAGTCGTGGGATGGCAAGCCGGTCGCGCAGCTTGTCGTGCGCAATGAGCTACCGATCGTGCACGAGTTGAATCGCACCAGCGAGCGCATGCTGCTGATGCTCTTTGCCTTTGCCGTCATCCTCCTGCTGCTCGTCAGCACCGGCATCTATCAGTGGGTGAACCGGCCCCTCCAGCAGATCATGGCCAGCCTGACGCGCAACGATCTCAAGCCGATCGAGGTCATGGCACGCGATCGCTCGGAATTTGGCGAGCTTGCGCGCACCATCCACAAGTTCTTCGAGCAGAGCGAGCGGCTGATCAAAGAGATGCGGGAACGCCGCGCAACCGAGGAAGCGTTGCGCAAGAGCGAGGAAGAGTTGCGCCATTCGCAGAAGATGGAGGCTGTCGGGCGTCTGGCCGGCGGTGTGGCGCACGATTTCAACAACCTGCTCACCGCGATCATCGGCTACGCGGAACTCATTGCCGCGCGGCCGAAGCTCAGTCCGCAAATCAAACAGAACGCGGAGTTGATCATGAAGGCGGGCGAACAGGCGGCAAGCCTGACCAAGCAACTGCTCGCCTTCAGCCGCAAACAGATGATGCAGCCGAAGGTGATCGATTTGAACGAACTGATCGTCAACATGGAGAACCTGTTGCGACGTGTCATCGGCGAGCGATTCGAACTCCACGCGGAGCCCACGGCGGCCGACGGACGAGTACGCGCGGACCCGAGTCAGATCGAACAGGTGTTACTAAATCTTGGCGTGAATGCACGCGATGCGATGCCGCGCGGCGGGCGGCTCACTATCCGCACCGAAAACGTCCGGCTCGATCAGGCAAAGGCGAAGCAGATCACTGCCCCGCTGCCCCCCGGCGACTACGTCGAGCTCTCCGTCACCGACACCGGGGTTGGCATGGACGAGGAAACGAAGTCGCGGATCTTCGAGCCCTTCTTCACCACTAAAGGTCCCGGCAAGGGCACCGGGCTCGGCCTTGCCACCGTTTACGGAATCGTCCGACAGACCGGCGGAGGTATTTCCGTGGCGAGCGCGCCGGACAAGGGGAGCACGTTTTGCATTTATCTCCCGCTGGAGAGTTCACCCGTGGATTACACTGCGCCCGTCGATGTTCCGGTCGCAAGGTCGCGCACCTTCGAGACCGTTCTCGTGGTCGAAGACGAGGAGATCGTCCGCGACCTCGTCTGCGAAGTCCTGGAGGATCAGGGTTATCACGTTCTCTGCGCGCCCGGCGGCCACGAAGCGCTCGAGATCGCCGAGAAACACAGTGGCAAAATCCATCTGCTCCTCACAGATGTAATCATGCCGCAAATGAACGGTCACGAGCTGGCGGAGAAGCTCTCCGCGCTTCGGCCGGACACGAAGATCCTTTACGTTTCCGGCTACTCAGACACCGATATCGGCGATCACGGCGTGCTCGATCCAAATTGCGAGCTACTGCAGAAACCCTTCACTCCCCAGACACTCGCACGCAAGATTCGTGAAGTTATTCACGAGCAGAGCTTGGCGGATTTGGTAGAGAAATGAAATCCAGGGCCTACGATGCACAGATCGAAATACGGTTACGCCGAAGCCCTGCCGATCGCCTGTTGTCTGCTTCTGGTCTGTGCCTTTTCGCTCGCGGCTTGCCGCTCACGCAAGCCAGCCAGAAAACCGGTCGCCGCTGCTGAAGGGCAGGCTCCTGATGAGCCGGGCGAGCAGGTTGCTGCGCGTTCGCCAAAAGCCGCGATCGATAAAGCCACGCGTTCTTCTCCGACCGCGACGAAGGATCTCGGCCGTCAGGTTTCGGTCAGTTGGTACGACGTGCCGCGCTCGTCGCTGGCGGCGCGCCGTGCGATCGCCGACGAATTCACTGCAGCCCATAACCGGCTGCGGATCGGCACACACCTCCGCCTGACGAATCCGGTCAACGAGAAAAGCGTGATCGTTCGCGTCACCGATCGCGGAATCCCGCGCCGCGGCGCCGAGCTCGACATCTGCAAACCAGCCGCTGCCGAACTCGGGATTCTCGGTGCCGGCGTGGCAAAGTTGCGCATGGAGATTTTGCCCGAGGAGAAAACGCCCGGCGCGGATCGGGCAACAGAATCAGCAGCGCCGCGTCCTTAGCGGCGGCACACTGCGGTTTCCGGCCGGGCAACGCGGTTTGCCTCTAGCGCACGAAGAGCGCGTAAAGTGGACCGTTCGGATTGAGCAGTTCGGTCTTATGCTGCGAGACCGCGAGATAAACCTGCAGCGACCACAGCGCGAGCAAGGCGGCAAGCGCGATCGGAATCGAACGCGGCGCGAGATGCAATCGTGCGCGCACAATCTGCCTGCCCCCCGCCAGCTCAGCTAGCCAGACGACCGACGCCAGGACCGACAGCGCGGCAACCGGAAACGACAGCCAGTTGAAATAAAGCGCCCGTGACAAGTCGCCGTTGAGCAGAAAATGAAGCGCGCGTGTTGCGCCGCAGAAAACGCACGGTACACCCGTGATTGCGCCGCACGACGTCGCGAACCCTGGCAAATGCGGTGCCGAGGAAGGGTCGACCGCGCGCAGAAGAATCGCAAGCGCCCCTATGCCACCGATAGCGATGACGCGCAGTTGTCGGGCGCGGCGGGGGAGTTGTTCGTTGGTGATCATACCGTCGGTGGAGAAGGTGGTTCGGTCGGCGGCGTTGCTGGCGCCGGCGGAGGCAGCGGTTCAGTCGAGGACGTCGGCTGAACGGGTGGCGTCTCGGCCATCGCTGGAGCAACGCCGGCCCACACATCGTAGCCACTGCCAAACTGGCGCAGGAAGAGGAGCGGGTAAGCCGCCAACGTCACATACACCGGCAGAAGCAACACCGTGCCGACGTATGGAATGGCTGCGACACAACACGTCACGCAGGTCGCGATGCAACCGATCATCGCCGCCGCGATCGCGAGCACGATTACGAAGAGCAGGTAGAGGATAAAAGTCCCGAGATTTTCGCCAATCAGCGCCGTCGCAACTCGGAACGCTTCGGACGCCGTGCAACGCCGCCGGTACATGATCGGCACCATGAACTGTGAGATCAGACCCCACGCGATCGCCAGCAGAACGAAGACGAGGAGGAAAATCACACCGCCTAAAATCATTGAGAAGCCAAACGTCACGTTATGGCCGTGGAGAATCGCGGGAAGAAACAATACTGACGCCGCAACCGCGACGATCGCGATAAAGATGAGCGCAATGAGCAGCGAGAAAATGAAGAGACTGTTGCCCTCCCGCCGAAACTCATGCCACGGCTCCGCGATCGCGCCTCGATCCCGCACGATACAATCGGCAAAAATGAATTTCCCGCGGGATCCCAGCCAGAGGAATACCGCCCCCAGGCACAGGACTGCGAGAACGCCGATGATAATGATCGGAATCACCCAGCCCGGGACATTGTTGACCGTGTCGTTTGTGTTCCACGTCGCGGAATGCATGCGGGACTTCCAATCGCCGAACTTGTTGTTCCAGTTGAAGGTCGATCCTCCGCCGGCGAGGTGGGAAAGAAACGCGGCGAAGCCGATGACGAACCATTTCGTCAGGTCGAAGGGCCGGAACAGGATCTTCTGCATCAGCTCGATGGCGGCGCCGAACGGCGCAAAAATTTCGATCTTCGCAGGCACCCCGCCCGCCTCGCGATACATCTCGGAGTTCATGTCCGTGATGGTGAACGATCTCCGCGGCGCAAATCAAGCTTCGCGGCAAGTCGCGTCAGTGGTGCGCAAGCTGCTACCTCTAGGCGTCCAGCATGCAGCTAACACGCACGAGGTCTGGCCTTTACCGGAAAGGCGAGGCCGGATTTACGCTCACCGATGTACTCGTCGCCTCCGGGATCCTTGTTTTGATCGGTGCCACCGCAATGTACGCGCTTACCATCACCAACAAGAACGCCGTTGCCGCGCGTGTCCAAACGGCTGCGCAAAGCATCGTGCAGAATCAGATCGACCAGATACTGATTCGCGGGCCATACGTGCCGACCAACATTCCTCCCGACGTTCCGGCTGTGCTGAAGATCGGCACGACAGTGACGAACAATGTGCCGGTGTTCATCGACAGCGAAACGGGTACCCTGGCCGTCACTGGGACATTAACGACCGTAATCCAGGATAGCGGCGCGGTCGCCAACGGTACGCCGCTATACGTGCTCAAGGCGGCGGTGACTCTGGACTACTCGCTCGGAGGACGTGCACAGAAGGTGGTGATGAACACGTTGCGGGCTCCTGACCAATGAGGCGCCCATCTCGTGCACGGTGGGGCCGCACTGCCTTCACACTCGCGGAGGTGATGGTTGCGACCGCCGCGATCGGTCTTGTCGCCACCGTCATGTTCGCGCTCTCGAACTTCGGCCTCACGATGCTGGCGAGGAATGTCGCTGTGAACATGGCCCATCAACAAGCCCGCAATGGTTTGATGCGCGTGACACGGGACGTGCATCAGGCAGTTTCGATTCCACAACTCGTCGACCCGAACCTGCAACCGGTCGCCTCCAATGGTCCGGCAGCTGGGGTCACTTTCCAGATCGTCACGAGCGGGCCCTACCGGGTGATGAACGATCCTACTGCCGGGTCGCTCATCCAGATCGAAACGCCCGATCCAAAACCGGCAGCTCCGGTCGCGGGCGATCACATGGTGGTGCTCGATTATAACCTCGAAGCCGACATCACGAAAATCACCGCAACAGGTACTGGCAGCAATCACTGGAATGTGTTTCTCGCAAATGGAGTTGAGCAGCACGTCCAGAATAAAAAATCGTCGTTCCTGGTCTGCTACATCACACGCCGGATCGGATATGTAGTGAGCGGCAGCGAGCTGCGTTTCTATCCCAATCTTGTCGCGACACCGTCGACTTACGTGGTGATCGCACGGAATATTACCAGCCCAACGCCATTCAAGGTGCCGCTGAACGACACCGGCACCCCGGATTCGCGTTATACCTCAGTCACTCTAAGCGCGATGGACCCGACCTACAGTAACCGCGCCTTCAAGGGCACGAGCATGCAGCTCGTGGACGCGCGTGTGCCTTATCGTTGCCAGATGACGAAGTACCAGTGAGAAGCATTTGCCCAAACCGCGGCAGCACAGTGCCGGCGGCCCTTGTCCTGACTTTTGTGCTGTGCGTGCTGATCGCCGTCGCCGTCGAGCTGACGAGCGGAATGGGCCGGCACACGCAAGGGGCCGGTGCAGTAGAATCGGCCATTTCGGTCGCCGATGGTTCGCTCGACTATCTCTACGCAAACTGGCGCCACATCGCCCGCACTAGTCCCAACATGGCGCCAACCACCTCGGAGTTTTCGAGCATTGCTACTCCGGACTCCGGCTATTTCCCGGACATTCAAAACTGGCGGCTGAAGAACTTCGGAGTCGTCGCGGTCGATCCGCTCCTCCAGCCCCTGCCGACCGCCAGCACGCCGCCGACCAGCCAAACCGGGCGCGGCCCCGGAAACTACAGCTACTGCTACCTGGCGACGGCTGACGTAGAAATGAAGCTGATCAGCCGGACGATGACCCAAAAGGTCCGGCGGGTATTCCAGAAGAAGGTTCAATCGCCCTGGAATTTCGCGCTCTTCTACAACGATGTGCTGGAGATACAGCCAAGCGCGCCGTTAACTTTAACCGGCTGGGTTCATTCCAACGATAACCTCTACACCGGCAGCAACAAGCTCACGCTGACGGACCGCCTCACGACGTCCGGAACGTGGAACATCGGTTATGCTCCCGGGGACACTGCCCACACCGGCGCACCGGCAGCACCGATCTATCCGGCCAACGAACCTCCGGCTCAGGAAGATAACTTCCAGCCTTTCGGTCTCGACCCGAAGCTGCTCAATACCGCGGACAAGAACGCAAACAACGATAGCTTTCGCGAAATCGCAGAGATGCCTGACAACAGCAACCCCGACCCGCTTGCTTCTCAGCGGTATTACAATCAGGCCGGCATCAAGGTGATCCTTAACGGGAACTCGGTCGTGATCCGCAACCAGGCCAATAATGTTGTCACAGCGGCCAGCAAAGGAAACGATCTCGCGATCTACAACGCTGTAAACTCTGCCTTGCGCAATCAGACGACTTTCCAGGATAACCGCGAAGGTGCGTCGATCTCGGCTCGCAACATCGATGTGGGACCGATCGCCTCGAGTGCGATGACATGGAACAACATCCTCTATGTCACGGATCAGAGCGCTACGCCTTCAAATCATCATGCCCTCAGATTGACCAACGGCAATGTCCTTCCACAAAACGGCATGACTTTCGTGACCGACAATACCCTCTACATCCAAGGGGACTGGAACACGGGTGCTAATCCTCCCTCGAGTGCAACCATCCCCGACTCGAGCAAGCCGCTCGACCAGTCTTATGCGTGGCGACCTTCAGCGGTCATAGCTGACGCGATCACGCTGCTGTCAAACGGCTGGCAGGATAATAACTCAGCCAGGGGCTTAAACCAGCGCCCCGCTGCCAACACTACGATCAACGCCGCGCTCGTGGCGGGTAACGTACCCACCGGCAGCAACGGAAGTAATTATAGTGGCGGAGCCGAGAACTTTGTGCGCTTCCTCGAGGACTGGACGGGTAAAACCTTCACTTACTACGGATCAATGTTGCAGCTTTACGAGAGCGTCTACGGGACCGGAAAATGGGGTAAGGCGAACGTTTATGCTCCCGCCCAGTTAAAGTGGTTTTTCGATGACAACTTTACGGTAACTGGACCGCCTGGATCAGCCGTCATGATCAGTTACGTGCAGCAGCGCTGGTTCCAGGAATGAGCCGAAAGCTCGCCATCTGGCTTGGCTGCATCGCTCTCGCCGGCGAGATGCGGGCAGAGGTCAACCTCACTCCTACTCGGTCGGTCAGAGAACTGGATGGTTGCAGGTTTCCGCAGCTCGAATTTCAGGACGGCGAGAAGAAGATCACCTATGAAGCTCCGAGCGGGTGGGAAGCTGTCGGTCGGGACAGGTACACCCTTGCGCTTCTTCCCGCCAACAAGACGATGGTCAGTGCGAAGATCAAGTTCATTCCTACTCCTGGGCGCCTCACCCTGGACGAGGCACAGTTGAAGTACTTTGCCGAGACGGCGCATCAGCTGTTGCCCGAAGAGGGCCGGTTAATGGCCGAGCCGGCAATTACACCGACGCCGCTGCTTATCAACGAGCATCAGACGTGTGAAGTGGAGCTCCAGTTCGTCCTCCACTCGCATCGACTGCGAATGAGCGTGTTGTTCGTCGATCTCGGCGATGCCCAGTTACGATTCAGCCTGATCTCGCTGGCCGCCGATTACGAGCCGCTGCACAAAGCGTTTCACGATAGCTGGTTTTCCTGGCAATGGTCGGACCCCAAGGCGACCGTGGCTGTCGCTCACTAGCCGGTTCCAAAGTACCGGTCGCCGGCATCACCCAGGCCGGGAACGATATAGCCGTTCGCGTTCAGCTCGACATCAACCGCAGCGGTAAGGATAGCCACGTCCGGGTGTTCGGACTGGAATCGTTCCACTCCCTGCGGGCACGACACAATGCAGATGAACTGGATCTGCGTCGCGCCGTTCGCCTTCAGGATTGAGGCCGCTTCGCACGCGCTATTCCCGGTGGCGAGCATGGGGTCAAGCAGGAGCGTATGCGATGTCGCGAGGTTTACCGGCAGGCGGGTGAAGTAGCTCACGGGCCGCAGGGTTTCCTCGTCGCGGTAGATCCCGATGTGGCCGACGTTCGCCTCCGGAACGATCCGGATAATTGCGTCCAGCATTCCGAGGCCGGCACGCAGAATGGGCACGAGGGTGATCGCGCGCTCGAGCACCGCGCCGCGACATCGCGTCAGCGGTGTTTCGATCTCGATCGCACGCGTTTCCCACGAACGCGAAGCTTCGGCGAAAAGCAGCGCCGTCAGGTCCTGCAACGTCCGGCGGAATTCGTCCGGCGCGGTCGTCTTCGCGCGCAGAATCGCGAGCTTCGTCACCACCAGCGCGTGATCGCTCACCGTCAGGCTCTTCATCTAATTAACTGCCGACGCGCGGCTCATGAACGCTCGCGCGTCCTCAGCGGTGAACGAACGCGTTCCTGGTCGCTTTAACGGCACCTGTTGTTGGCGAAGTTGATTACTTTTCGACATCTTCATGGCCCACGACGTCCAGATTGTACGCGCACGCCACTGCGCCTGTGGAGATTTGGTGTATTGTCCGATAATCGCGCCGTTGCCGACGCGACCAGGGCGCTCACGCTTGCGATGCATGCGTGGCTCGATTCTGTAACTGTCGATGGCACTCTCGAAAAGCCAAATCCAGCCCGCACCGGGTGCGTCGGAGACCGCATTACGCCGGTATCCGATTGGGGCGGAGTCGATTGACGACAGTCGTGTCCAATTCCGCGTCTGGGCGCCAAAGGCAAAAAGCCTCGAGGTGGCGATCGAGGCGAGTGCGGAGCCGAACGCTCGCCGCAATTTTCATCGGCTCATATCGGAGCCCGACGGCTATTTCTCCGTCACGGTCGAGGCGCAAGCGGGCACGCTCTACCGATTCCGCGTCAACGGTTCGGAAATTCTGTACCCGGATCCCGCATCACGTTACCAGCCGGAAGGCGTCCATCGATCTTCGTGCGTGGTCGATCCAGGCGAGTTCCGATGGACCGACACCGACTGGCGGGGCGTGAAAATCCGCGGCCAGGTACTCTATGAAATGCACGTTGGCACCTTCACCCCGGAAGGGACGTGGCGTGCGGCCATGCGTGAGCTAGCGGAGCTCGCGCGGATCGGCGTTACCACAATCGAGATGCTGCCAGTGGCCGACTTTGCCGGTGAATTCGGCTGGGGCTACGACGGTGTCGATCTCTTCGCGCCCACACGCCTTTACGGCACGCCGGATGATCTGCGCGCGTTCGTCAACGAGGCCCACTCGGTCGGTCTCGGAGTGATCCTCGACGTGGTCTATAATCATCTCGGGCCGGAAGGAAATTACCTGCGCCAGTTTTCCGATCATTACTTCACCGACCGTTACGAAACCGAGTGGGGCGATCCGCTGAATTTCGACGGTCCGCACAGCGGGCCAGTGCGCGAGTTTTTCATCACGAACGCACGGTATTGGATTGAGGAGTTTCACTTCGACGGCTTCCGGTTTGACGCTACCCAGTGCATATTCGATTCCTCGAGCGAATACATCGTCGGCGCCATCGGCCGCGCGGCGCGTGAAGCAGCGGGGGAGCGCTCGATTATTCTGGTGGCGGAGAATGAACCGCAGCACACCAAGCTCGTTCGCCCACGCAACGCCGGCGGCGACGAACTTGATGCGCTCTGGAATGACGACTGGCACCACAGCGCGATTGTTGCCCTGACGGGCCGCAACGAAGCCTATTACACTGACCATCGGGGAACCCCGCAGGAATTCATCTCCGCCGCGAAGTACGGTTATCTCTTCCAAGGCCAGCGCTACGAGTGGCAGGACCAGGCGCGCGGCACGCCCGGCCTTGATCTCTCCCCCGACGCATTCGTCGCTTTCATCGAGAACCACGATCAGGTCTCGAACTGCGCGTTTGGCAGCCGTGTGCGGTCGCAAAGCTCGCCGGGCAAGTATCGCGCGTTCACTACGCTGCTCCTCCTCGGGCCGGCGACGCCAATGCTTTTTCAAGGACAGGAGTTCGGTGCGACCGCGCCATTCCTTTACTTCAACGACAGCTCGGCTGATCTGCGCGATGCGATCCAGAAAGGGCGCTTTGAATTTCTGAAGCAGTTTCCGTCCGTCGCCGGCGCGGAACTGGAGACCGAGCTGCCATTGCCCTCACGCCGCGAAACGTTCACAGGTTCGAAACTGAATCTGGACGAGCGGAAGACATTTCGCCCGATCTACCAGCTTCATTGTGACCTGCTGAAGATGCGCCGCGAAGATCCGCGCTTTTCCGAACAGAAACGCCGCGGAGTGGACGGTGCGGTTTTGCGCGATGCAGCATTCGTCCTGCGTTATTTCGGTGACGACGGGGACGATCGTCTCCTGCTCGTCAACCTCGGTCCGCGTGTCGCGCTCACCCCTGCGCCGGAGCCATTGCTCGCCCCTCCAATCGGCTGTCGCTGGCAGATGCTTTGGACGAGCGATGCGGCGCGTTACGGAGGACCGGGCGCGGCCGAACTGATCGGCTCGAATGCCTGGATTTTGCCGGGCGAATCAGCGGTTGTTCTGCGACCGTCCGCTCGTTCCGCACAAAACAACTAAACGATGGAGAACGAAGCTCCATTCAATAAGCCCGCCGTCGTTCGCACCATCGCCTGGGACGCCCGGACGATGCCGCGCGACGCACTCCTCACCCGTGAATGGATCGTCACTAATGGCCTCGGCGGGTATTCCTCCGGCACGGTTTCCGGCGCCATTACCCGGCGCTATCACGGGATTTTGATCGCAGCTCTGCCCGCGCCGCTCGGACGTGTCGTGATGTGGAGCCACCTTTCCGAGCGGCTTCTCTTCGACGGTGACGATGTCGTCTCGTTAGGCGCGGAAGAGCGTGCCGGTGGTCAACTGCAACTCGGAAGCGCTGATTACCTCCGCGAGTTCCGGCTCGAGGATGGCCTCCCTGTCTGGCGTTACCAGGTTCGCGATCTCGTTATCGAGAAACGCGTCATGATGCCGCACCTGCAAAACACGGTTCACGTCAGCTATCGAGTCCTGGAGGGCAACTCGCGCACGCGTCTTCAGCTCCGGCCGGCCTTTCATTTTCGTCACCACGAAATTCCGGTCAATAAAGGCACCACCGGTCCTTATCGCGTCTCGGCGGTCGGTGATCGCTACGAAGTCTCCGCTGCCCGCCCCGGCTTTCCGCTTGTCCGAATGAAAATGGGTGGCGCGCAGTTCACCATCGAGTCGGAGCGTGTTCAGCAGGTTGTTTACCGGATCGAACAAAGTCGCGGTTATGCCCATGAAGGCGATCTTTGGAGCCCGGGCTTCTTTCAGGCGGACCTCGCGCCGGGTCAGACCGCCACCCTCATCGCTTCGACAGAAAAATGGGAAATCGTCGAAGTCCTCGGTCCTGAAGAACTGCACGTCTCGGAACGCCGCCGGCGTTCTCGCCTCCTCCTCGCTGCCAATGAGCGCGCGCGGACCGGGTTCGCCGCCGAGCTCGTGTTCGCGGCGGATCAATTCGTAATTACACCGGCAGGCCGGTTCGAGGAGGAAGCGCGTGCCCATGCCGCGGGAGACGAGGTGCGAACCGTCATCGCCGGTTATCATTGGTTCACCGACTGGGGTCGTGACACCATGATCAGCCTCGAAGGTCTGACCCTCTGCACCGGTCGCTGGCTCGAGGCCGGTTACATACTTCGTACCTTCGCCAATTACATCCGGGATGGGCTTATCCCAAACATGTTCCCCGATAGCTCAAAGGAGGGGAGATACCACACCGCGGATGCGACACTTTGGTTTTTCCATGCCCTCAGTCGTTACGTCGAAATAACCAATGACCAGGCTACTCTCCAGCTGCTCCTGCCGTCCCTCGTCGGTATTATTGAACAGCATCTCCGCGGCACCAGGTTCAATATCCATGTTGATTCGGAGGACGGGCTGCTCGTGCAGGGCGAGGAAGGATACCAGCTTACCTGGATGGACGCCAAGATGGGCGACTGGGTCGTTACTCCGCGGCGCGGCAAGGCTGTCGAAATCAATGCGCTTTGGTACAACGCGCTGGTCCTGGTCGCCAACTGGTTGCATCAGTCCGGCCATGACTCGGCGAGCCGCTATAAAACATGCGCGGAGCAGGCGCGCCATTCCTTTAACCAGCGTTTCTGGTACGCTGAAGGCGGTTACCTCTTCGACGTCGTAGATTGCAATGGTAACAGCCGCACGCACGACATCTCCTGCCGGCCTAACCAGATCTTTGCCATTTCCCTCGACAATCCTGTGCTCGATCAGGAACGCTGGAGTTCTGTTCTCAATGTAGCTCAGGAAAAGCTCCTCACACCGCTCGGACTCCGCTCGCTTTCCCCCGATGACCCGGAATACAAGCCGATCTATTCCGGCGATCTTCGCTCCCGCGATGGCGCTTACCACCAGGGCACCGTCTGGGCCTGGCTGATCGGGCCGTTTATCGACGCCTGGATGAAGGTCCATCCCGGAGAAAAGGAAGCCGCCCGCAAGCTGCTCGAGGTTTTTCCGACTCACCTCGGAGACGATGGCGTCGGCACGATCAGTGAAGTGTTCGACGCCCGCGAGCCGCACATGGCCGGAGGCTGTATCGCGCAGGCCTGGAGCGTGGCCGAAGTTCTCCGCTGCTGGCTGAAAACGGTCTAGCCTTGTAGGGCGGGGGCCGGTGACCACGCCGCTGCAGCGTGCTCACCGCCGAACGGCTCACGGATTCCGAATCAAAGTCGATGGCCGAAACAGCCGAGCAGGTCGCCAGCCAGGACGATGTCCGCCAGGCGCTCGAGCAGACCGCGGGCAAACGTCCGCCACCCGTCAAGGCTGAGACAAAGGACAAGTTCCTGTTCGTTACTCATGCGCTGGTTGTCCTCGGCTGCGCGGTCGTCTCCTACCTCATCAGGCTGAACCTCGTTCCCCTCCCGCAGACATATGTCGATCTGTCGCAGCGAGCCATTCGGGGCGTAGTCACAATCGTCATCCTGCTCGCCATCGCCAAAGCGGTCTCGGTCTACGGAATCGGCCGTGTTGGCGATGCCTCTACGCGTTACACCCTCCGTCGCATCCTTCATCTTGTTGCCGGCGTCCTGATTGCCCTGGTAGCGATTTCGGTCGTCTTTGTTAACTGGTACACCGCTCTCATCTCGGTCGGCGTCTTGTCCGTCATCGCCGGTCTTTCGCTCCAGGCGCCGATGACGAGTTTCATCGGCTGGGTCTATATACTTG
>JBJMWX010000029.1:0-21960 GCA_045809925.1 Chthoniobacterales bacterium | reverse complement strand
CTGAAGCTGATGACCTGCCCCGCGATCGGGGTTGCAGTCCCGGCGATCTTCAGAGTCGCTGAAAGATTCGTGGTTCCACCGTAGGTGCCGGAAGCAGCATCGACCACGAGATCTGTCGCGGTGACGCTAACGGTAGTGGTAGCGGTCGACGCGTCGTTCGCTGGATTGGCATCGTTTTCCGCACAGAACACGGTGGCGGCGTTCGTGAGCGTTTGACCGTTCACGGCTGCAGGATCGACGATGGCGTGGAATGTGATTGTACCATGCGAACCCGCGGCAGCCGGTGCGCCGGGCTGAAGATTGGCGACGTCCCAGGAGAGGGTATTGCTAACGATGGCCGGCTCAGTGCCACCGATGCACGATGCGCAGGTAGCGCTACCGGCGACATAGCTAACGCCAGCAGGTAACGTATCAACGACTTGCACGCCGCTTCCGGCGGTGCTCCCGGCGGCTGGAGCAACATTCGAGTAGTTGATCGTGTAAGTGATGTTTTGTCCGGGCGCGGCGGTCGCCGGTGCCGATTTCGTCGTACTCAGATCGGGATTTCCAGGCGCGGCCGCCGGTTTGAAGATGCTAATCGTGCCGAGGGCGGGACTGCCTTTGAGCTGAAGTGACGCGCCGCCGAAATTGTGCGATCCGGCGTTTAGACGGACCATGAACTGAACGGAGCCGGTCGCGCCGGTCATGTTGACCGTGAACGTATAGGTGAGCGTGGTGGTGGCGCTCGTCACGGCGGAGACCGACACGAATGTTGCGGTGACGCCGGCGGAAGCTTGCAAGCCTTTGGCTAGTCCGGTCGTGTCGTGCGGGTTGGTCGTCGGGATCGTGTCCGGTTTAAAGCCGTCCGGAAAGACCGCTGAAGCCGGATTCGGAGTGCCGACGTAGGTAAATGCTCCTGCCTCGCCCAGATTGACGTTAGAGGCATAATCGAGGTTGACCACAATCTGTTGGCCGGCGACAGGGCCGCCGCTCATATTGACGCGGATCGGGATCCAGTCGCCTTCGCGCCAGCCGGAGAGGCCTCCGCCGGTCCAGGTCCCGTCGCCTACGCCCTGACCGGCTGGCAGGTTCGCGAGCGCAGGTGTGCTGGTATCGCGCAACTGGCCTTCGAGATTGGCACCAAAACCGGCGGCGCGCGCAGTCGCCGGCAGGGCGATCAAGGCGAGGGCGAGGCATGTAGCTTTAGCGGTTCGTAGGAAGGTCTTTGTGCTCATAGTTAGGATTCCGGCGGGAACAATTTCCCGACTGTTGCAGTCTAGAATGCCTGCAGCGGCTGAACATCGGGGCACGTCCCTGATGGCAATCAGCTTTTGCCCCTACTAAGAATCCTGTATCGGCCTGATTCGGCTTTACCCGAAAACCTACCTTTGGCAGGTTAAAGGGCGTGGCTCCGGGGTAGCAATCGCCGCATGGCGCCGCGACGATAAAACAGATGAATGCCTGGTGGAGAGCGCGCCCGTCGAAGCACGGCGAGCGGACGTGGCCATGCCTGATCGGCTTGATCACAATACCGGTCGTCGGCGTGTGCAATTATTACACCGGGCCGGAGTTTTCGTTCCTCATCTTTTATCTTCCGTCGATCGCGCTTGTTGCCTGGGTGGGCGGCAGCGCGATCGGTGTAGTGGCCGCGCTCGAAGCAGCCGTCGCCGAGCTGACGGCGGAATTACGGAGCCACAGCTACTCCGATCCGACGGTTATCTATTGGAATGCGGCCCTGCGAGGGATTGCGTTCATCGCTTTTGCCCTGCTCTTCGCCATGCTGCGGCAGAATCGCGATTACCTCCAGGCGTCCATCCGCGAAAAGACTTCTGAGTTACAAAAGGAGATCACGGAGCGCGGCCGGATCCAGCGCGAGGTGGCGGAGATTTGCACGCATCAACAGCGCCAGATTGCCTACGACCTTCACGATGGCGTCGGCCAGCAACTGAGCGGGATCGCCTTCAAATCGAAGCTCCTCGAGCAGAAGCTGCGGCGTGAAGGTTCAGGCGAGGCGGACGAAGCGGCGGCGATCACCGCCCTCGTAAACGATGCGTTGCGTCAGACGCGCCTCGTAGCGCGCAGCACCGAATCCAGCTACGGAGATACGCGAGGCTTGAAGGAAGGGCTGGAAAAGCTCGGACAGGAGCTGTGCGAAAGCGGTCAGGTCGCGGCGAGAGTGACGGTGAACGACGCGACCGACACGATCGCGGCGCCGGCCGACGCGCAACTGTTTCGCATCACCCAGGAGGCGGTGCGGAACGCGATCGATCACGGCCACGCCCAGCACATCGACATTACCCTCGAATCGAATCACAATGACATCGTGCTCACCGTTCAGGATGATGGCAGCGGCTTTGAGGGCTCGCCGAGCGGTGAAGGCATGGGACTGCGAACAATGAATTATCGCGCGCAAACACTTGGCGGATCGGTGGCGGTGACCTCACGTGCCGGAGAAGGCACCACGGTCAAGTGTCGCGTGCCGAAGCTGCGCCGCGGCGGCTCAATCACGACGAAACTCGACGTATGAGTCGCGCCGACCCTCGTCCGACGCGTAAGGCGCGCATCATTGTGGTGGACGATCACCCCCTGCTCCGGGACGGCCTTAGCAGCCTGCTCAACGAACAGGACGACCTCGAGTGCTGCGGCGAAGCCGACAACGTGTCGGATGCGAAACGGCTGGTAGAGGGGAAAAAGCCAGACCTGATGTTGCTCGATCTGCGGCTGAAGAGCGGCGACTCGCTTGACCTGATCAAAACGATGAAAGTAGAAGCGCCGGAGCTGAAGATGCTCGTTATCTCACAGCACGACGAGATGCTCTTCGCGGAGCGGGCGCTGCGTGCGGGCGCCTCCGGCTACGTCATGAAAGAGAACGCCACGGACGAGATTCTCGCCGCGGTCCGGTGTGTCCTCGGAGGCGATTTGTATTTCAGCCGGCGCGTCGGCGCGGAAGCGGTTCGGCGTTCCTTGCTTTCGAAACCGGAGGCGTCGCGGACCGGTATCGAGCGGTTGTCCGATCGCGAGCTCCAGGTGTTTCAACTTATCGGCGCGTCATTCAGCACTCGTCAGATCGCGGAGCAATTCAATCTAAGTATCAAGACGATCGAAACGCATCGCGAGAACATCAAGCAAAAGCTCGGAATACGGGATGCCGCGGAGCTGAACCGCTACGCGCAGAATTGGGCGGCCGAAAATTTGTTGCCGAAGGCGAATCCGGCCGGCACGGATCGCCGCCGTTAGAGCGGGCGCGAAGCGAGCGGGTTCAGTTCCTAAGGGGGTTCCTGATCGCACGCTGGGAGTAACTCCCCTATGGCGACATCTGCGTCGTGTCGCTACGTTGCCTCAGCCCCCGCAGTTTCGAACTTGAGCCTGTTCCCCACTCCCCCTATTCCCGGTGTAGCGACGAAGCGCCGCGTGCTCGTGGTCGAGAACCATCGTTTTTTTCGCGAGAACCTCGTCAACTGGCTGGCCGATCAGGAGGAGCTCGAATGCTGCGGTCAGGCTGAGACGGTGAGTGAAGCGCAGGATGCTGTGAATTCCGGGCACCCGGATCTGGTCCTGCTCGATTTGTTTCTCGACCAGGATAGTCACGGATTCGATTTCCTCCGCTGGATGGAGGCGACGCTTCTCCAGCTGCCCGTCATTGTCCTTTCCCAGCACGAGGAAAGCGAATTTGCCTACTCGGCGCTGGACGCGGGGGCGCGTGCCTATGTTTCTAAAGCGGCGGCCACGGAGGAGCTGCACCCCGCGATTAGCGCCGTTTTCGACGGGAAATCCTACATCAGCGGTTTAGGCGCATTTCCAGCGACGACATAAGACAGGTTACATTCCTGTAACATTTCGCTTTGCCCGGTGCGGTCGGAGTTGACTCGTAGAATGCGTTTGTAGATGATCGGCGGGCTATGGGGGAGCAGAAGTTACGTATTCTCGTGATCGAGGATCACGTCGATACGGCTTATGGCCTGAAGATGTACTTCACGACAAAGGGCCATGATGTGAAGGTCGCGCTCGACAGTGCTTCGGCGCGCAAAGTCGCTGCCGAGCACCCGTTCGATATTCTGCTCAGCGACCTCATGCTGCCCGATGGAAACGGCTGGGACCTGCTACGCGAGCTGCGCAAACGCATGACGGTCCGAGCGATCGCGATGAGCGGTTACAACAGTCCGGAAGATATCGAGCGCAGCCGCGAAGCGGGGTTCCTGATGCACCTGGCCAAGCCGGTGGCAATGGCAGAGCTCAATCGTGTGTTTGAGGAGACGATGAAATTGCCGCCTCCGGAACGGGCAGCGTAAGACCGCTGAGGTTCGGCACCATCCTTGGCGTCTAGGGGCGTTTCCTAGGCTCGGGCGCGACTTCTCCCCCGATGGCGCTTCTGCCTGAGGTCAGGTACTGCTGGCGTGAGGGCGTCCGGGTTAAGCCAGCGAACCGAACCCATACCCAAACAGTGCATTCATCCGCGGTCGATTCTTCACAGAACTCGAAGGGCAAGCGCCGCGTCATGGTGGTGGAGAACCACCGCTTCTTTCGCGAGAACCTCATTAGCTGGATCGCGAGCCAGGAGCATCTCGAATGTTGCTGTGTGGCGGAAGACGTAAGCGAAGCGCAACGCGCTACGGAATCATGCCAGCCCGATCTGATCCTCCTCGACCTGACACTGAATGGACTCGGCGGCTTCGATTTTCTGCAGTGGCTTGGTCCACGCACAGCGCAATTTCCAGTGATCGTGCTTTCGCAATATGAAGAGGAACGCTACGCCGCCACCGCGCTCGAAGCTGGCGCGCGCGGGTATGTGACGAAAGCCGCCGCCACGGAAGAACTGCTGCCGGCGATCGCGGCAGTCTTGGCCGGCGACTGCTACATCAGCGGAGGTCGCGGCGCATTTTCGCGCCAGTAACCACTTAGCGCTCAACAGAGCAGGACATTAGTCCTACTAGATTTCAGGTATATCGCAGGTCAGGGATTCTTGTTGACGCGACCTAATGAGCTTTCACACACTCTGCGATCCTGCTGACAATGAATAAAACGAGGAAGCCCGGGGCTTTGCAGCCGAAGCTCACTCGTATTGTAATCGCGGACGATCATACTCTCACTCGCGAGCTTATGGTTTCGCTCATTTCGAAGGACTGCAGCCACTGCCAGGTGGTCGGCCAGGCGAATGATCCGGCAGAGGCTTTGCGCCAATGCCAGAAACTGAAAGCCGATCTTCTCCTTTTCGCCGTCAGCACCAAAGGTCGCTACGCCGCGGTGGAAGCAATCCCCACCATCAAAAGTGCGCTGCCTGATCTTCGGATTCTGCTTTGCGCAACGCTCGTGACAAAAGAAAAGGTGGTAGCGGCGTTGCGAGCCGGTGCCAACGGTGTGGTTGAAAAAACCTCAACTGCCAAAGAGCTCGTGGAAGGGATCGAGCGTATCGCGGGGGGCGAGACTTATCTGTGCCGGCGGAGTCTTCAGATGCTGAGTGAATCGCTGCGCGGCCCCGCTGCCGGTCTCGATGCGCAGCGTTCGCCACTGACCAGTCGCGAGAAAGAGATCCTGAGCTTGATCGCCTCCGGGCTGACGAGCAAGGAGATCGCCGCCCGGCTTTTCCTCAGCGTCGCCACCGTTGACACGCACCGCGCAAACCTGATGAGCAAGGTCGGCGCACACAATGTCGCGCAGCTGATTCAATACGGCACGCATCACGGCGTGCTGTGATGGGAGGGACGGGCGTCGTCCCGTCCTGATCGCGTTCAAAAACGGATCGTGAATTGCGCCGCGAAGAGATGCGGCGACTCGCGCGGTGCGGCCTCCTCGCGGTGGAAATTGTACTGCACTTTAAGCTGGGTATGGGCGGTCGGCCGATAACCGAGCGCGACCTCAATTCGCGAGACATCACCATTCCACGGCGTCGAGCCGCCGTAGCCGTTTGGGACGTCGCCAAAGAACTGCTGGTTCCAGCGCACTGCGGCGAACAACTGTGGCGCAAATTTGTATTTCGCCTCTATGAAATAGGCGAGCGTGTCCGCGTTACCGACTTGCGGCACTTCGAAACGGGCCTCGTAAATTTCGCTCCAGACCTGAAGGTGGTGCCATTCGAAACTGATGTCCTGGCCGACAAGCAGTTGATCGTAGTCGGAAACGCCCGTGCCGGGCGGCAGCGCCGATTCGGCTTCGCTGCGCAAATAAGGTCCGCCGCTTGCTGAAACGCCGAACGTCCACATCGCATTTGGGTGGAAAGCGACCCGGCCGCTGAAGGTTGGCCGGTCGAGTCCAACTTCGGTGAGGTTCCACGATTCCGGACGCGAGGTGAGCGCTGCGTTCTTCATTTCCGCGGCGTACTCGAATGCGCCGAGCCGCCCGCTGAACGACACGCCGCTGGCGTAACTCGGGCCCCAGATGAGCGGGTTGTATTCGTATTTCGCGT
Organism: Chthoniobacterales bacterium; assembly: GCA_045809925.1. Lineage (GTDB taxonomy): Bacteria > Verrucomicrobiota > Verrucomicrobiia > Chthoniobacterales > UBA10450 > CADDYX01. Next base: position 15,581 of record JBJMWX010000029.1, on the reverse strand, counting down.
TCAGGTCGCGGCGAAAGTAGTAGCCGTAATAGGGAGCCTCGACGTCGGAGATCGCAGTTACGTATTCATACGGCAGCGGCGCGGTGATGAATGGATTGTCCCACGAAAGATGTCGCTGGACCCAGCGGCCTACCACGGTCGCAAATTTGCCGACCTGCAGTGTGGCGCGGCCATCCTCCCAGGGCGTGACCCGGATTGCGTACTCGTCGAGCCGGATATTCATGCCGCTATCCTTCGGATCGTAGCCGCGGTCGATGCGCGTTTGCACGAACGCGTAAACCGCGCTGCCGAGCTGCGCGTCGAGGAATAGCGAGAGCCGCGGATTAAAGAGCGCGTTACCGTCCGCGTCTATTAACCCGGGCGGCGGCTGCTCGAACGCGTAGAGCTCGAGGTCGAGCGTCCCGCTCAGACGCACACGGACGCGACTGTCGAAGGCGGAAAAGCTGAGGGCCTGGTCGACCCGGTCGAGAACGTCCTGCGCCGCAACTGAAGCCGTCGCGACACACAGGGCGAAGCAGCTACAAAGGAGACGGCGTTTCATGCAGCCATGCCGCCAGCCTGCGACCGCTCCGCTTTACGGAAACAAACCTCGAATTCCGTCCAGTCGCCTTCGGACGTGGCAAGGTGCAGGTCGCCGCCATGCAATCGCGCCAGCTCGCGCGCGAGATTCAGCCCCAGCCCATGCCCCGGCACATTTTCGCCCATTGCTCCGCGATGAAAGCGCTCAAAGATGTGCTCCTGCGCGGCGGGTGAAATTGCGCGGCCCGTGTTTCCAACCGTCAGAACGAGCTGGTCGCGACGGTCTTGCGCTGCAATCCGGATCCGGCCGCCCGGCCGATTGTACTTGCGCGCGTTCTCAAGCAGGTTCTGCACGATTAAAGCGGTGTAACGTTTCTCGCCGGCCACGCGCAGGTTCGGCGGCACGTTCGTTTCCACCGTGATTCCGAATGGATCATCCAGCGCGCTGAAATCATCCAGCCATTCGTCGATCAGCTGCGTCAGGTCGACGGTGTCGAATTCAAGCTCGAGCCGGCCGGCATCCATTCGCGAGAGGAGGAGCAAATCGTCGACCACCCCGGTGAGGCGGTACGTCTGGTGGAGCAACGACGACAATTCGTCGTAGACGTGCGGATCGAATCCATCGCGCGAGAGGAGCGATTCGATTCCCGCCCGCAACACGGTGACCGGCGTTTTCAATTGATGCGAGGCATCCGCGGAAAACCGCTCCGAACGCTGCAACTCGACGCTGCGGGTCGCGAGCTCGGCTTCGGCGTGGGCGCGCTGGGCCCGGTTCTGCTCTGATTCCACCGCAAGCTGCTCGACGGGCCGGGACAAACGCGCCGATGCAAACTGACTGGCCAACAACCCGACGAGCAACAGGCCGAAGCCAGCGCCGATGATCTGTCGCTGCCAGCGGCGGCGCTGCGCGATTGATTCCGCCAGTGGAAAAACGCAGACTTCGTAGGCAGCCGCGAAGAGGGAGCCGGGGTTCAATCGCTTGTAGAAGAGGAGGTGCGGCGCCTTTTCAATTTCTATGCTGACCCGGTTTTCGTCCGGCTGGTTTGGTGTAATGACCCGGCTAAGCTGATCGGCAAGCCCGATCTGGGCAGCACGGGCGAGACGCGGCAAATGCAGCTGCCCGTTCAGCCAGATGCCGCTGCGCATCGTCGGCCGCGCTGAACCGCCCGTCAGCTCGTTCGATTGAAACCCGACTACAAGACCCGAGATGACATTCCCCGTCTCGGTCGAAAAGATCGGGACGGCGATGATCTGGTCGACAGTTTCGCTCGCGCCGTTTTGATCGCGGAAAAGATAACCGCTTTGCTGCTGCTGGGGCAATTGGTGCAGCGCAAGCTGCGCCTCCTCGTTCGGCCGCAGCTGACCTACCTCGCGCGCTTCTGCCGGCGGAATGACGCGGCCGGCCGAATCGAGAAAACGATAGAAGCTGGCCGGCGCAATTTTTTCATCCCCGCTCATCAGGTCCCGCAGCTCATCCTTCGCGCTTGGGTAGAGAAGGTCGAGCGCGTTGTCCTCGAGGGCGGCGTGAATGCGCGGCTTTGAAACCAGCGTGCGACACCGTTCCGCGAGGGCGGCGTTACGCAGATCTTCCGTCGCGTGGAGGGCGGCTAGTTGCGACTGAAAGTCGCGTTGCAAATCACGCTCGACCGTCGCGGTAGCGGTCCGCTGCACAATGTAAACACCCAACACGGTGATCGCGGAGACCACGATCATGATGCCGACGAGCAGCCTGATCCGAAAGCGCGTCAGGCGCGGCTTAGCCGTCTCGCCCCGGCTTTTCACCGAAAATCGACCTGCGCGACCGCGCCCGGTTTTAAATCGACCGGCGCTTCCCGCGTCGTGCTGCTGTCGATCCAGGCCTTGAGCGTCTGATGGCCAGCCGGAAGCCCGCTCAGCCGGTAATGTCCGTCGGCATCAGTGATGACAAAGTAGGGGCTCTCGAGCACGAGAATGAGGCCCCGCATGTGCTCGTGAATGTCGCACCGCAGGGTGACCAGTCCCGCTTTGTCGAACACCACCGACGGCACCGGTTTTTCGTCCGGCCGATAGCGACCGAGATCGAACCGTTTCGCCGGCGAGTAGGAGAAAATGTTATGATACGTGTCGTCGAGGTTCGGGAACTCGACCTTCGTCCCGGTCGCGATGGCGAGCAGCGCCGGCACGAACTCGAGATTTTTTTGCGCGACTGCCTTTGTCGGCTGTGGCGTATGCGGGAAACCGCCATCGAGGTAAACGATGGCAACCGGCGGGCTGGTCGACAGCACGCCACCTTTGGTGACAATCTCGTAACGCTTCGTCATGACCGGTGCGGAACGAGTCCTGGCCAGCGCCACCTGACCTTCGACGGTCGCCTGCGCAAACGCGCAGCGCGCGCTCATGAGAGTGAGGAGCACGATCAGCCAGCGCATGGTCGTGGAGAGTAGCAGGCGGACGGTGCTACGAAAAGCGCGCCGTCAGCGGAGTCCAAGTTGCTGTTTCGGGTCACGGCCGAACTTAAAGCCGCGGAGTTTGGTATCGGGCGGAATCTGACGGCCGAGGGCGAGGAGCTGAAACGTGCGGCCGAGCATCTCCGGCTGCAGCAGCGTCTGGAGCGCGCGCCGGCTTTTCGCATCGCCGAGCTGGTCGGCCGAAAGGTCACTAATAAGCCCGGTGAGAAAATGATGCTGATCAGTGAACCCCACGATCTGCGACCCACTGCAAAGGGCCCGGTCCGCGATGCTCGTCCATTCGACGTGCGCCGTGATGTCGGCTTCCCCAACATGCATGAGCGGCGAAGCGACCGGCCGATGGCTGCGATAGCAACGCAGGGTCCCCGCGCTGCGTTCGGGCGCGTAGTATTCGGCTCGTGCATAGCCGTAATCAACCGCAAGAACGTAGCCGCGCGTCAGCTTTTCAGCCACGTCCGCAATCCAATCGCCGGCCACGAGACAAATTTCTGTTTCGTAGCGGGGGCTCGAGTCGATCGACCGCAGTCTTGCGTGCAACCGATCATCAGACAGCTCTCCCTCGACAAACACGAAATCTTCGCCGGCAAGGGCGACATACTTCTCGCGCCATTCGGGTCGCGAGACTTGCCGGGCGGAATCCAGTGACGTTTCAGACCTTTCAACGTCCTCGAGGCAGACGAGGTGAACTGGGAATGAGTCGATCAGCTCGTTGGAAAAATGGATTCCGCAGAACGGCTCAAGCGTGTCGAGGGACTCGCTCCAGCCGACCTGCTCGCTGGGGGTCTCGAGGCACGGGCGCTGTGCCGTCATCGGTCGAGGCTGTCGTCGTTGCTCCAAGGTTGCGCGCTGGCGGGCCCGCAGATCCGCAGACGGCTCGATCATAATATAGCGAACCGCGTCAAAAAATTCCGGCATACGCGATTCGATCTCACTCAGCGCATCCGCCGCGAACCGGCCGTCGTGCGCGCCTTGTTCGACGATCGTAAACGGCCTCGGCCGGCCGAGCGTCTCCCACATTTCGCGGAATTGCCCGGCGAGCAGCTGGCCGAAGAGCGGGCCGACACTGACATTGGTGAAGTAATCACCGCCGCGTCCGATCGCCGCGCGGCCAGAGCTGTAATAGCCGCGGGTCGGATGATACAGCGCCTGTTCCATGAACCAGGCGAAGGTCACCGGGCCATCGCGGCGGATCTTGTCGCGAATGAAATCGAGTAGCTCTGCGTCCCCGGTTTGCAGGCGAAAACGTCCAACACCCTGCCCTGAGCGCAAGCGAACGGGTGCGGCGTTCTGACTTCGCCGGCGATTCGGTGGCAGGTCGGAGTTGAACCTTGAGCGTTGAACGTTGAACATTTGCTCCCGGTTCGTTGTCGCTGTGTCCCGAATGCCAGTTACTTACATCAATCGCGCCACGCGAGATCGTTTCGACCGGCGCTGGTTCAGCAAGCCTGAGGTCTACGTGCCGCTGATCGGTTGCGCGATGCTGCTCGTTGGTGGGCTGGTTTACGTCTTCTACCTGACGGCTGTGCTCAGCGCCGAAGCGACCAGCTTCGATCTTTCAAAGCTCGAACAGATGGAGTCGGCCAGCGTCATCCTCGATCGGAACGGCAAAATCTTCGGGCAGATCTACGTCGAGAATCGCGAGACGGTACCTTACGACCATTTGCCGCGGGACCTCGTTAACGCGGTGGTCGCGATCGAGGACAATAAGTTTTACCAGCACCACGGCTACGACCTGATGGGCATCATCCGGGCGGCCTTGAAAAATTTTACCGCCGGTCACGTTCGACAGGGTGCGAGCACGATCACGCAGCAGCTCGCGCGCAATAGTTTTCAGCTTAAGGAACGAACTTTCCGCCGCAAAATCCTCGAGGTTTTTCTCTCACGCCGGATCGAAGAGCGCTTCGGGAAACAGAAAATCATGGAGCTGTATCTGAACCGGATTTACTTCGGCGGCGGACTCTACGGGGCGGAGGCGGCGGCGCGGGGCTATTTTGGCAAACCCGCCCAGGAGATGACGCTCGGCGAATCGGCTACGCTCGCGGGAATCATCAAGAGCCCGAATCGGCTTTCACCCTGGGCCGACAAATCCGGCGCACGCGATGCGCGTAACGTAGTGCTGGCACGAATGCGCGACCTCGGATTCGTTAGCCCCGAACGTTACGCCCGCGCGGCCAATGAAGAGATCGCAGTTGGCGATCGCCAGAGCGCCCAGGGGCAGACTTACGCGGTCGATTACGTCCGGCAGAAAGTCATCGAAGCCGTCGGCTGGAACCGCGCCATGAACGAAGGATTCCGCATTCGCACCACGATCGATGCCGACGTGCAGCGGGTTGCGGAAGAGTCGTTGCGCACACACCTCGACAAGGCCGAGCAGCACCCCGATTACAATCACCCGACCTACGCGGATTATGCGTCGCGATTCAAAAAGGCGAAGCAAATCGCGATACCTGATCCGGCCGCACCGCCGGATTACCTGCAGGGCGCCGTGATTGCGCTGGACAATGAAACAGCCGGCATTCTCGCGCTCGTTGGAGGGCGCGACTTCGAGCACAACCAGTACGACCGCGCGCTCCAGGCCAAACGTCCGGCCGGGACTGCGATGCTGCCATTCGTGTACGCATCGGCGTTCGAAAAAGGCGCGTACCCAGGCACCGCGGTCGAAGATTCACCGCTCGATAACCGGGCAGTTATGATTGGCGGAACCACCGGCATTCTTGGCGAATGGGGACCGGAATCGTCGGACAATCGCTACGAAGGTTCCATCACCGCCCGGGAGGCGCTCTCCAAGTCGAAGAACGGCGCCACCGTCCGGCTTGGCATGAATGCCGGTCTCGATTCAGTGATTCAGCTCTGCAAGAACGCCGGGGTGCGGTCGCCGCTGCGGCCCTTCCCGGCCACCTTCCTCGGCAGCAGCGAGCTGACGCTTGCCGAGCTGGCGCTCGCCTACACGATTTTCCCGAATGAAGGCTGGCGGCCGGTCAGGCCGCACATTCTCGACCGGATTGAAGAGAAAGACGGCACGGTCGTGTGGCAGGCGCCGCAAAACAAACAACGGCTCAACGTGCTCAAACCGGAGAGCGCTTACCAGGTGCATTCCTGCCTCGTCGATGCGCTGCAGTCCGGCACCGGCCGCGCCGCGCGTTCACAATTCGGATTGAAGAACTTTCCCGCCGCTGGAAAAACCGGAACAGCCTATGATTTCACCGACGCCATTTTCGCCGGTTACGATAGCGTGCTGACCTGCGCGGTCTGGGCCGGGTTCGACAAGCCGCAAAAAATTTACCGCGGCGCGTTTGGTCGCGAGATTGCGTTACCGGTTTGGGTCGATGTGATGAACGCATCCCTCGATCGGTACGTGCCGCGGGAACTGCCGAGGCCGGCGAGCCTGCACGACGTTGAGATTTGTTCGCGCTCGGGTTTGCTCGCCACCGATAAATGTTACGACACGGTGAAGACTGAGAGCGGAACGGTGCAGAAGCGCACCACTTATCGCGAACTGGCCACGGATGCGCAGATACCGACCGAGGCCTGCAACGTTCACGGCGAAGTCCGCACCCGGCTCGCGAGTGACCTGCCGGCCAGTGCCGCGCCACGCGCTGAACTCGCTGCCGACAGGTCCCACGTCACTGCGGTAACGGTGAAAGGACCAATCCTGCTGGCCGACAAAGATCCCTACAATGCAATCAAATCGACGGTGAAACCACCGCCGGCGTCGGACAAGGACAACACAGAGACGGAAGAGCTCGCGACCGCAACAACCCCGGCGCCTACCCCGCGCGCAACGGAATCAGCAAGCGAAGGTCTGCCGGACCCGACAAAACCGGTGCTTCGTGCCCAGCCCGTTGAACCGCCGATAACGACAACGCCGACGCCCGGCGCTGTTGTCCGGGACGAGTCCGTCGAAGAGGTTCCGGTCCGGCGGGCCCAACCTGTGCGAACGCCGCCGTCCACCGGCCCCGAAGTCACGCCGGTACAAATCCGGCGGGCGCGTCCTGTCCATCCCGCAGATCAAATCCCGCCGGACGGAATCCTGCGCATTCCAACACCGTCGCCCGCGCAACTCGACGACGACCATTAATGTCAGCACCCGCGGCCAGCGATTTTCGTCTCACGGTTCTTAACCCTGGTGGACGAGATGCAGAACAGTCGTTCCCCGACGGCGCTGGAGAGACCGGCAGCGGGCACCAGCCTACGAATTTCCATGGTTACGCCGCTTGCACGCGCGGCTATTTCGACCGCGCGGTGAAACAAAGCGTCGGCCGCACAACGCCGGTGCTCCTGCTCGTGCGCGGCGATTTTCGGGAGACACAGCGCGCCCTCGGTGACCTGAAACGCGCGGGTCGAACGGTCGCCGTCTCGCTCAAGGAAACCGGGCTTCACCAGATCGCGAATCAGCTTTGCCATGCCTCAAAGCTGGAGCGATTTCTCGCCATCGTGCGGACGGCCGATGCCTGCATCGGCACGACGCCTGAGGCCGCCGACATCTACCGGCAGGCGCGAGGCGACAATGCACGAGTCGAATTTATCCCCACGCCATACCCGCTGGATGACCAGCGGTGGGACTTTTCGCGGCCGGTCGAGCAACGTGCCGGCATCTTCGTCGGCACACGCGAGTTCGATGTGCCGTCCCGCAACCATTTGGCCGCACTGCTCCTCGCGCGGCAGCTGAGCGACACAACCGGCGAGCCCGTCACTGTCTACAACTGCAACGGCCGCACCGGTGAGCGCTTGATTGCGCAGTTAGGCTTTCGGGCCGACAAACTGCGCGTCTGCACCGGAGCACTTGCCTACCCCGAGTACGTCCGGCAGATCGCGCAGCACAAAATCGTGCTGCAGCTCGACACCAGCTTCGTGCCCGGACAGGTGGCCGGCGATGCGATGCTCGCACGCGTGCCATGTGTTGGCGGGAAGGGCGCCGTGGATCGAATCGCGTTTCCCGAATGTTGCGGTGCAAATCGGTCGATCGAGGAACTTGCCTCGATCGCGCATCATCTGCTTACCCACCGCGCTGCCTACAATCAGCAACTCGAAGCAATGGGCCGATCGGCCGAACAACTGTCGTTCTCCACCGCAGCCGAACAGCTGCGGACGTTTTTCTCGCAACTGTAGAAGCGCCGCACTGTCAGGCTCGGAGCGCCTCGAAATAGCGTTCCTCGAGCTCCCGCGTTTGGGCGTTGCGTTCGAATTTTTCGGCGACCACGCGCGCACCGTTTGCGGCGATTCGGCTCAGCCGCTCCGGACTCGAAGTGTAGCTGAGTAATTCACGCCCCAGCGCAGTAGCGTCGCCTTCAGATACTAGTACTCCGCTCGTCGCGTTTTCAATCGCCTCTGGAATTCCGCCGTGGGCAGTAGCGAAGACCGGTAGTCCACTCGCCATCGCTTCGAGGAGGGAGTTCGGCACGCCTTCCTGGTTTCCGTCGGCGCCGAGCTCGCTCGGATGAAGAAAGATGTGCGAGCGGTAAAACAGGTCGCGCAGCTCCGGTTGTGAGATGAAACCGGTGAATACAACGCGATCGGCGGTCCCGAGCTTTTCCGCGGCGGCTTCCAGTTGCGCGCGCAGCGGACCTTCGCCGGCAATGGTGAAGGTCGCCCTCGGATGCCGCGCACCAAATGCTGCGAACGCGCGCAGGCTGGTCATCAATCCTTTCTTTTCCACCAGCCTGCTCGCCTGGACGAAATGCCATGCGCCGTCGCGCGGCCACTCGCGACGGCGAAATGGTATTTCGTCAATCGGGATGCCGGTGTGGTGAAGCCGGATTTTTGCTTCGTCCGCCCCAAGCCCGCCCAGCGCCTGGCCTAACGAATGCGAGCGGACGAGCACCATCCGCGCCGCGTCTAACATTTGGCGGGTCGCGTCGCGATACGCCGCTTTGTCGAGATCGACCGTCACGTCGGCGCCGTGAAACGAGACCACGGTCGGGCCCGGCCAGGCCCGGATCAGCGGCAGCAAATGGACCGCGATATGGCCGAAATAAATGTGCAACAAGTGCGCGCGGCTTTGATCCAGCACCTTAACCAGCTTCCTCACCTCACCGGCCGAAAGTTGCCATGGTGCATCGCGCACCTGCCGATACCAAAAGCGGCGCCACGCATGAGTGACTGGTGGCTTTGGCACGACCGTAACATTGGCAAACGGATAGCGCTCCGCTTCCTCACGTTTTTGCGCAATCACGACCGGGCACCAGCGTTCCAGCGACGTGATCTGCCGATAGATGTGCAGCATCTCCGGCTTGAGAAAGGTTGCGCAATAACAGGCAACGACCGGACGATCAGCCGAGGTCGTCACGCAACACCGCGGCTGCGCTCTACCAGCGGAAGCCGAAGAGGATCACCCCGGCGTACCGCGGCTCCTCGCGTTCCTGCGAAGGACGTCCCGAAGTCGTGGCGTGCGGCGGGGGCACGACCGTTTCCTCGGGCGGGCCGTAATATTTCTCCGGTGCCCGCGGATTCAGCATCTGGATCGGATTACCGCGGGCGGCCCGCGTAAGAGCGCCGACCGGCACGGTCCCTGTCGGCCGAACGGGCTGGAACTGTGGTTTCGTTGTCTGGCGCCCAACAGCTGGCGCGGTGAAGCTGCCGGTGGTGCGTTCGCTTTGCGCGCTTGCCGTAGCCGCGGCCGCGACAACAAACGCAAGGATCAGATACATTTTCATATGCCCTCCACCTTTCTTTGCGGGCGTGACCGCAACTTCTTGCCGCGAGAAACGCCCCGCTTCAGAATTACCTTGGATGGATTTCGTCGCAAAAGCGAGACGCGTTTTGGACCTCGAAATTTTGGAGCTCCAGCGGCTGCGTGATCGCCTTGGAGAATCGTTCACCCGCGCAGTCGAGCTGATCAAAGCTGCCGTCGAGGCAAAGGGCAAAGTCGTCGTGATCGGCGTCGGCAAGTCAGGACAGATCGGCACGAAGATCGCCGCGACCCTGACCAGCACCGGCTCGCCGGCGGTCGTGCTCGATTCGGTCAATGCCTTGCACGGCGACCTGGGCATGCTGGCCGATGGCGACGTCGTTCTTGCTATGAGCGCCAGCGGCGAGACCGACGAACTCCTCCGCATCCTGCCGGCCATCGCGCGGTTCGATGTCAAGATCATCGCGATGTGCGGTGCACCGGATTCGACGCTTGCGCAGAACGCCGACCTGGTTCTCGACGTGAACATCGAACAGGAAGCTTGTCCGCTCAATCTCGCGCCGACCTCAAGCACCACCGTGATGCTCGTGCTCGGCGACGCGCTCGCCATGGTGCTGCTCGAAGCGCGCGGATTCCAGAAGGAGGATTTCGCGAAATTTCACCCGGGCGGAATGATCGGGCGCAGTCTTCTTTTGCGCGTTCACCAGATCATGCGCTCGCGCGAGGCGCTCGCGCTGGTAGCTCCGGAGACGCCGGTCCGCTCGGTCTTGCAGACCATGACGGCAGTGCGCGCAGGCGCGGCCGTGGTCGCGAATGGCGAAGGGCAGTTGCTCGGCATTTTCACGCACGGCGACTTCGTCCGCCATTTCCAGACCGATCCGCGCGTGGGGGAACGGCTCGTTGCAGATCTCATGACTTTGAATCCGGTGACGGTGCACAAAGACAAGCTTGCCGTCGAAGTTCTCAACCTGCTCGAGCGGCACCGCATCGACGACCTTGTCGTGGTCGACGACAACCAGGTGCCGGTCGGGGTGGTCGATTCGCAGGACCTGACGCGCTTGAAACTGTTGTAGGGCGCGCGGGCGGTCGCCGCCGCTTGCGAAACGCTCAACCCTCAACTATCAACTCCCCTCTCATTTATGGCAGCCGCAAACGACCTCCGTAAAGGCATGGCGATCAAATACAATGGCAACACCGCGATTGTTCTCGACGTGCAGCACCGCACCCCGGGAAATTTGCGCGCCTTCGTGCAGGCGATCATTCGCTATATCAACACCGGCAAGAGCGCGGACGTACGTTTTGGTTCAACCGACAAAGTTGAGCTAGTCGACATCCATCGGCAGACGCTCGAGTTCAGCTACAAGGACAATAACGGCTACCACTTCATGGACCCGGAGAGCTACGACACCGTTACGCTTCACGATAACCTCTTAGGCGACGCAAAGGATTACCTGACGGAGAACCTCCCCGTCCAGGTTCTCTACGCTGAAGGCAAACCGGTGCAGGTCGAGCTCCCATCGTCCGTCACACTCAAGGTTATCGAATCGCCCGAAGGACTCCGCGGAGACACCGCCAGCAACGTGACCAAGCCGGCACTCCTCGAGAGCGGAAAGACGGTTAACGTCCCGCTCTTCATCAGCGAGGGCGAGATGATCAAGATCGATACCCGCACCGGCGGCTACATGGGCCGCGCCTAGCGGCTGGGATTCGCCGCGAGCGGCTCGACGGAGTCTCGCCCCACCAATGAATCAGTGGCCTGGCCGTCGCAGCTGAAAACCGGATCGCTGTCGATGACGTGCTTTCAAGCGCGCCTTGCTTTCGCTAATCTCCGTTGTGCCGCAGACGAAGCGTAAACGACGACGACAGCGCGCGCGGAAAAGCAAAGTCCTGCGTCACGTTGCGGCGCGACGCGCTTTTGTTGCGGAACCGCCGCCGCTCCTCGTTCCGACGCGGTGGGTGAAGTTTGTCATAGGCATCTTCCTGCTTCCGACCTGTGCGATTCTGACGCAGACATTTTTCACCGTCTTCGCCCGCGCCACCGTTTCGCAGCGCCTTTGGGCAGGCGAGGAGTTCTGGTTCTTCTCGCTCGGAGCGTTGCTCTGGCTGATTGCGTTCTTCGGTCTGCCACGGCCGATCCTGATTTATGTATTTGGTCACGAGCTGACGCACGCGATCTGGGTCTGGTTAATGGGCGGACGTGTAAGTCGTTTCCGCGTTGGCCGCGAAGGCGGTCACATCGTTACCGATCGAAACAACTTCTGGATTGCGCTGACGCCTTATTTTTTTCCGATCTACAGCATCCTCGCGATCGCAATTTACGGCGGGTTCAGTCTGTTTGTGAACGTGCAGCCGTATGGGCGTCTGCTCTACGCGACGATCGGCGCGACCTGGGCGTTCCACTTCACGTTCACCTGCTGGATGATCCCGAAACGGCAGAGCGACCTGAGTGATCACGGCACGTTCTTCTCACTCGTCGTGATCTACCTGATGAACCTCATCCTGCTCAGTGTCATGCTCGTGCTCGCCTCGACGCGGATCACGTTTGCGGAGTTCGCCTCCGATCTGTTTACCAACATCGCAAACTTCACGCGCTGGGTCGTGTCGGCGGTTTCGAATCGTTAGCTGTAGCCGCTCTCTGAGCGTCGGGCTTATGCTGTTTCGGCCGTCATAGACCGCTACAGAAGACAGCGAACGGCAACGCGGCGAGTGCATCGGCCAGCCGGACCGAGCCGTCTTTCGCTCGCAGCCGCGCATTGGTGAAGACGTCGCGCGCGTCGTATTCCGGCAGCGCAATCGCGGTCTCCTGCCATTTGTCGCCGATCGGCGGAAAGCCGACGCGGGACGACAGCCGTGGCACAATCACAGTCAGCCGTTTGCCTTTATGTTCGCGACTGAATGCAAGGCATGACTCAGCAGACGGCCCGCTCGTTTCATGTGGTGTGTAGGTCCCGTCGCGGAACAGATCGGCCTGCTCACGCCGCAGCCTGAGTAGCTTCGACGTAACCAGCAGCTTGATCCTACCATCCGGCCAGTTCTTCAGCAGTTCTTCCGGCGTGCTCTGGCCCAGTGATTCGAGCATCTGCCGCCGACGCTCGTAATCCACCGGCCGCCGATTATCGGGATCGACGAGGCTGAAGTCCCAGATCTCATTCCCCTGATAGATATCCGGCACCCCGGGCAGGGTGAGCTTGAGCACCGCCTGGGCAAGCGAGTTGATCGCGCCGAGCTGCGCCACATCCCGCGCCACCGGCAAAAAACTGGTCAGAAAACGCGAGTTCCCGAGCGTGGTTGAAACGAAGTCGCGCACCGCGTTGTCCCACGGCTCGTTCGGTTGAATCCAGCTCGTGTTCACCTTGGCTTCCTTCAGGGCCTTGGCCATGTAGGCCTGAATCCGCGAAACATAGTCCGGCTCGGCCGATTCCACCGGCTCGCCCGACAACTGCATCGGCCAGGTGCCGAGCAACGTCTGGTAGTAGAGATACTCTTCGTCTGCATCCGGGGCATCCGCTTCCTCGACCGTTTGCCTGGCACGGCGGTTAATCGCACGCCAGCGTGAGACAGCTCCGCGCCAAACATCGGGAATCTCGGAAATCGAAACCATGCGCGCACGCACGTCTTCGCTCCGCTTCGTGTCGTGTGTCGACGTGGCAAGCAAGGTCGCCGGCCAATCGCGTTGCCGCTCGAGATTGCGTTGATGGAACTGCTCGATCGAGCAGCCGAAGCGCTGCGGCTCGCCCCCGACCTCATTCAGCGCGGCGAGACGATTGTAGATATAAAAGACCGTATCCTCGAGCCCTTTCGCCATGATCGGGCCGGTAGCCTGCTGAAACTTCAGGACGAACTGAGTGTGGGCCACGCGCGCTTCGTCGTCGAAGTTCTCCGGAAAACGGAAGAGCAGTATGTCGCGCAGATAATTGAAGACCGATTCCTGGATCCCCGGATTGCGGCGCTTCGCCGATGCGATGGCGCGCTCGATCACGGCGCGATCTTCATCTGTCACCGGCTCGCCCGGCGCGAGATAGGTTCGGTAAACCGGAAAGCACGCGATGGTCTCCCGCACCGCAATGTTCAACTGCTGCAAAGTGAAATCGCGGAACCAGCGATTCGTTTCTGAAAGTCGATCGAGCATGCTGCCAAGAACCGCCACGTCATTCGCCAGTGATAGCCTCGTGATCAGCCGCTTCTTCGCATAAACGAGGTGCCCGAAATGCATCGAGTGGCCGATGAAACGGCGGTAGATTTTTGTCATCGCCTGCTCGGCCGATTCATCGACGAGCAGATGCGTTACGAGCGTGGTGAAATCGTAACCGGTTGTCCCGTGCACCGGCCAGTGTTTCGGCAGGCGCTCGTCGCCACTTAGGATTTTTTCGAGGACAAGGTAGATCGCGCGTCCGTCTTCCGGCAGCGCAATGCCGAGCGCCTTCGCGCATCGCCGCTGCAGCTTGCGGCAGTATTCGTTTGGCAAATAGAGACCGTCCGGGTGATCGATTCGAAGGCCGGTGACGCTGCCCGACGCCACCAGTTCGAGGAGCAGCTTGTGCGTGGCGTCGAACACCTCCGGCAGCTCCATCCGAATCGCCGCCAGGTCGTTCACGTCGAAAAACCGGCGATAGTTGATCTCCTCGGCCGCGACCCGCCAGAAGGCGAGTCGATATGCCTGCGCGTTGAGCAATTCGTCGAGTGCGTCGAAGCTCCGCGGATCCCCTGCTTTACCGTTGATCTGCTCGACCGCCTGCTCGATCGCGCGCAGAACCTCAGGAGCTTCCAGGCATCGACGCTCCAGCCGACGTTTGATGATTTCTTTCTCGCGCGCCCGCTCGGCAATCCGGTCCGGGTTCGTCTCCGTTCGCTTCGGCAAATACTCCAGCGCGGTGCGAATGCTTTGCAGCTCCGCGTAGTAATCTTCTTCCTCATGCGGCGCGAGAATTTCGAGCGCGCGATCGAGAACAAACCGGTAGGTGCCGGGCGAAATCGGGAACTCGTGCTCGTAATAGCAAAGATAAAGCGTCCCCGCTTCGTAGTGGACCTTCAGCTCGCCGCGCTCCAGGACCCGGCCGTACTGGTCGCCCAAAATCGGGAGCAGGACCTTGTCGTGCAGGTCGGACTTGAGCGGCCGCCAGTCGATGTCGAAGTAATCGGCGTAGGGCGAGCTCGGCCCGTTCTCGAGCACATCCTGCCACCACTGGTTGAGCGGCTCGCCAATCCCCATGTGGTTCGGGACGAAGTCGAGCACCTGGCCCATGTCTCGTGCGTGCAAGTCGGCGATCCAGGCGTCGTATTCCTGACGCGTCCCAATCGCGGCGTTCAGCTTGTTGTGATCGGTAATGTCGTAGCCGTGCAGGCTTTCGGCGCGCGCTTGAAAGTATGGTGACGCATACGCATCACTAATCCCGAGCGCGTCCAGATAAGGCGTGATCCGGCGCGCATCGGCAAAGGTGAATTGCCGGTTGAACTGCAGCCGGTAAGTCGAAGCCGGAATCCTCGGATGCGCGCTCATCGGGCCAGCAATGTAACCGGCCGGAAGCGTTCACCAACAATTTCGGCCGGCCGTGTTCTTCGCGTAATCCGGCGGGCGAAAGTCCGAGCCGGACACGGCTTGGCTGCGTCCGATCCGCCTCGGCTCAGCGGTGCCGACTTAGCGGGACTGGGGTGACAAACTGAAGCGCAATGCGCTACTCGCCGCCGGCCGCCTTCGCATCATCAGCTTCGAGTACATCAAAGACACGGCGATCCAGAGGAAGATTTGAGCCGTAATAGCGCTCAAACTCAGGCCGGAGGTCCGACGGCACGTCCGCTACGGTCAGGCGTCGGAGGCGCATTGACAGGGCACGGATTACGGCGCGTTTCTCCTGCAAGCCGACCCGCTGCGCGATTTCGTGTTCGTTTTCCGCTCCGGCGACGATCGCCATGAAATGCGATGCCGTGATCCCCAGGGCTTGCAAGACTACGCCGCTTAACCCGCGCCCGACCTGATACTCGCCCGGATG
>JBJMWX010000028.1:0-11431 GCA_045809925.1 Chthoniobacterales bacterium | reverse complement strand
GACTTGATCCAAATTTCCCCTGATCCGATGCGCAGAGCGGTAAATGAAATCGCCAATTTGACTCGTTAGGTAGAAATCGCTTTATGCTTCGTCGCAGAGAAGTTGTTGGCGAGGCTTTGGTTCCCTTCGGCGATCAAAACAAATCGCATATTGGGTTGATCCTTTCGATCTGGTTGCGTAAGTTGAGAGCCGGGCTGAGGGTTGGCTTCCGGTAATCTGCCTGGCGGTGTCGGTAATCGTGCGGTTGAAGCAGAGTGAGGCTTTATATGTCTTTCTTGGCGGCCAAATTAAACCGGAGATGACGCCATGCCTGGAGTACTGATTGCTATCTTCTCACTTGCCGCGTTGCTCCTCAGCAGCTGCAATAAGACGCCGCAACCGGAAACAACGGATTCTACCAAGGTCCGCATCGGTTATGTTGGTTTGACCTGCGAAGCATCCATCTTCGCGGCCTACGAGAACGGCTACTTCAAGGACGAAGGGCTCGAGCCGGAGTTGATCAAGTGTTCCTGGCACAACTACAAGGATACGCTGGCCCTCGACGGCTACGACGTTACCCAGCACCTGGTGATGTATTTCCTGAAACCGATCGCGGAGGGAATGGACGCGAAATTTACCGGCGGGATTCATCGCGGCTGTCTCCGCGTCCAAGCCGCGAATAACTCGAACATTAACTCAATCGCGGATCTGAAGGGCAAACGGATTGGTGTTCCGGGCATTGGAACGCCGCCCTTCATGTTCGCTAGCCGGACCTTGCGTGATAGCGGGATTGATGCGGAAAAGGATGTTACCTGGAAAGCATATCGGGCCGGCGAGCTTGGTTTGGCTGTCGAAAAAGGCGAGGTTGATGCTGTGGCCAATGCCGAGCCGATCGGCAGTCTTCTCCTGGCTAAGGGCACGGTCCATAATGTCGCGGATCAGGCGACCCAGCAGCCTTACTCAGATGAATATTGCTGCGAGGTCGTGGTGAATGGAAAATGGATGAAGGCTCACCCCAAGGCCGCCGCCGCTGCCACGCGTGCCTTGTTACGCGGGGCCAAATGGGTCCAGACAAATCCCGCGGCGGCAGCGCAGCTTTCAGTGGAGAAGAAGTATGTCGCGTCCGATGCCGAGCTCAATGCCGCGGCCATCTCACATCTGAATTACATCCCGAGCATCTCGAAAGCTGAGTCTTCGATCATGACCGCGGCCAAAGGAATGCAGGCAGCAAATATGCTCGCGCCCACGACCAACCTGGATGAGTTAGTCAAACGCGCTTTTGTCCAGCTCGACGGCGTGACTGATGAATGGATCGCACAACTCCAGGTCAAGAAGGTGGCTGGAGGCCAGCTGCCGCAAAACTGGAAGATCAAACAATTAGCCAAAGCCGTTGTTTCCGAAAAGGATGACTGCTGCCGTGTGGAGACGAAATAGTGCGTGTAGCGGCACTCTATGAGCGCCGAATAATAAAGGGGGCGGCGGTCAGAGAGCGCCGCTGCAAATTAACGCGCGGAAGCGCGTCCTGAGCATCTCGATCCTTTGCTCGCTTGAGGGATTGGTCCGTCCCTTTCTCGGAAAAAGCTGTTGGTTCTTGGCAATGCCCCATGCCTGCAGCTTCGTCCGAGCATCAGCGGATTCCAGCCCGTATCGGCGAAGTACGATCCATCCTGATAAGTTGCAGAGATAATTCGCGGACTTCTTCGGAGCGCGCGGAAAACGAAACGTTCGCCGCCGTGATCATCAACCCGAGGACCAAGGCCGACAAGGCGCCCAGCACCGCGACCGTGACGGTAACCGCCGATTGGGTTTCGGCGCCGCGATAAGGGCCTGGAAGACGGTGGGCGGCAAAACGTCCGATAACAGCGCCGAGGAGGATCGCCGCGAACGCGATGAGACCGATGGCGACGTTGCTCATTTAGCTAGAACACCCACATTCTTACCCGGCGGCAACTGCTTACAGAATCTCAGGGATGGTTTCTCGCGTATTGGACCTTGGCCGTACGAGGACCGTTGCTGGCGCGGCCAGTACGCTAGCTGCGCGCGAGTCGCGCGTTGTGGGCGACCTGCGCACCGATGGCACAGAGGGCGGCAAGCACTCCATAGGTGATGACCGTCCGAGGCGTTGCGGTGCCGTAGAAGCCGGCAAAATCAAGGAGCGGTGAAGCGCCTTTGTCATTTACGACGAGATACCAGAAGCTGAGGAACGCCACGATGAACGTCTTGGCGTTCGCAGTCGCCACACCCAGGAACGTTGCCGCCGCGGCCATAAAGAGGATCCCGATGACCAGCGAAGGCAGACGGGCATCGTCGATTGCCGATAACTTGAGCAACGGCACCGCGAAGAAGATGAAGCTCAGCAGGCAGGTTGAACCAAACTTCCACCAGGCGAACTGTTCCCGCAGCCGTGGCATGGCATAAAGGCTGGTGCTTGTGCCCGCGCGGGTGTCGCGAGTCGCCACCTCCGCGATGATAACGGCGAGAGCGGCAAAGGCGATGGGGAGGACGGATGGGACCGGCGCAATCAGACTTGCGATGCTGATTCCGATAAACGCGATAAATCCGAGAGGGGACAATGTCAGAGTGAGGACAGCGTCAATCCACATGGCCGCGCCTAACGAGTTGCCGCGTGCCGGTAGCATCAGCAGTTCGGCGGCACGGCGGCTGAGCGGCTTTGCAAGCGACTGAATTCTCCAAAGCCATTTCCGCCGCGATTGACCCGAAGTGCGTCCAACGTGCACCGGATCGAAGCGATGAAAAACGAGCGCGGCAAACGGCAGCAGGGTCAGTGGGAGCAGGAGTGACAGGATGCGGGGGAGAATCCAGTCCCGTGACATCGAGAGGCCCGGGAATGTGATTGTCGGTTTGTTCGGATCGAATGGCGACGCGCCGATCGAGAGCGACTGGGTGTGCAGAGCATGCTGGAGTTGGTCGATCATGAAACCGAAGCCGGTGAAATCGAATGCCCGCGCCCACGGAAAGCGGCCCCGGCTCACTTCATTGCCGACCACTAGGCTAATGCAGGTGATAAAAACGAAGAAGTAGGCGACGTCGCCTAATTTTCCGGAGAGGAACGGAACGGACTCGAAGAACACTGCGACCGCGGAGACCAGCACCATCGCGGTCGGGGTGAGAAGAAGATATTGGCCGACGAATACGAGCGGCTCAAGGCGCGCTTCCCCGCGCACCAGCAGCATCGCCATCGAGCTGAGCATGAATCCGGCAGTGAACGTGACGAGGAAGGCGAGGTTGCCCAGGAACTTGCCGACAAGGTATTCAAGCGAACGCATCGCAGTCGAAGCCACGACAAAGCCGCAGCGGCTGGTGATGTCGCGCCGGATGGCATTTGAAATGACGTAGTAGCCGAAGAGGCCTACGAACATCATGGCCAGCGAGGCCGTCGCCATGCCCATCGCGCCGGAGTTGTAGATCGCGCGCTGGCCATTGACCTGCATGAGCGCCCGTCCCGTAGCAGGTGCCGGCACCCAGACGTAGGCAAACGCGCTCAGGAGCAGGAAAACGACAAGCGTCGAGACGCGCCGAAACCGCACGAAGAAATCTGCCCGAACGATCGCGCTGATCCGGCCTAACGGATTCATGGTTTGCTGCCGAAATTCATCAGGTAGAGGAACGCATCCTCGAGCTCCGGCTCGACCGCGCCTGCGGCAATTGCCGGCACCGGACCAACGAATCGGATATGGACTCCGTCAGTCTTCCGCACCGCGTTTGAGATCTTTACAGTGGCCCGGAGCCGCTCGAACTCCGCCGAAGTCACGACTGCTTCCCAGACGTGGTCTGCGGCCGCTCGCAGCAGATGCTCGGGTGCTTCCATCGCCAGGAGTGTGCCCTCCTTCATTACGGCTATCTGGGTCGCGATCGACTCCACGTCCGAGACGATGTGCGTCGATAGTATCACGAGTTTTCCGAAACCGATCTCCGAAAGAACATTGCGGAAACGGACACGTTCTTCGGGATCGAGACCCGCCGTCGGTTCGTCGACGATAACAATCTCAGGATCGTTGATCAGCGCTTGCGCGATACCCAGGCGCTGCTTCATTCCGCCGGAAAAACCGCCGACCTGCCGGTTTGCCACGGTGTGCAGATTGACTGTTTCCAGCATCTCGGTGATCCGCTTCCGCGACCGCACGCCTTTCAGGGCGGCGAAATAACTTAGAAACTCGAGGGCGGTCAGGTTGTCGTAGACTCCGAAGTCCTGCGGCAGATAACCGAGCCTGCGTCGCAACTCGTTAGGCACTTTCACGATGTCGCGGCCGTGAAACAGAATCCGCCCGCTCGTCGGCCGCGTGATCGTCGCGATCATCTGCATGAGCGTCGTCTTGCCCGCGCCGTTCGGTCCGAGCAAACCGATCACACCTGACCCCACCTCGAGCGAGAGATCGCGCACCCCGAAGTTGCCGCCGCGGAACCGCTTCGAAACACGCTCAATCGTCAGCATGCGCGTTTATCTACGAACCCGATTCAAGCGTCCATCCATCGCTGGCGCTTTGGAGTGCGGCGCTTTCTCCCTGTAGTGTGGCGAAACTGAACATGAAGACGCTCGGCGCGCGCACTCCAAAACAGTCACTGCTTCGGCGGCCACTGCATGCCCGCCAGTTCGCCGGGCAATTGTTTCGGGTCGACCGGATAGATTACCGAGAGGTCTATCTTCGAGTTTGAACCTTGCAGAAATTCCAGCTCCTCCGGCGCGCCGATGATCAGCCAGAGCACCTCCGTATCGGTATCGTTGAATACCTGGCGCAACTGGTCGGGCCCGACCAGCACACCGCCGTACTTTGGCACCGTGAGGGTTTCTTCGCCGACGCGCATCCGGCCCTCTCCTTCCAGGACAAAGTAAAACTCCTCGGCCCGGATGTGCTTGTGCAATGTGTTCGCGCTCTTGGGCGGCAAACGCCAGAGCCGCGCACCGAGGTTCTCGCTACCGGTCCGCTCGAGGTAATCCGCGTTCGGGATCCGCATCAGGTTGGATGGTCTCCAGGAGAGATCTTCCGGTCTGATCAGGTAATAACCTGCAGTCGCTTTCATCAGCTAACGATCTTACGCGAACGCGGCCGAAAAAACACCCGCTCGACTCTCCATGGCAACATCGCGCCAGCCTAGTGATTACAGATTGTTAACCGCCGAGAAAGTCACTAAGCAGAAGGCCGGCCCCATGCCATTCGAACAACGCCAACTCGCGGCGAGCGTATTTAGCGACACGGTCCGCTGCGAATGACCATGAATTTCTTCGCTGAGGTGAGGCGGCGCAACGTCTACAAGGTAGCCGTCGCTTACGCAGTGGTCGGCTGGCTGCTCGTGCAGGTTGCGACGCAGGTTTTTCCGTTTTTCGAAATTCCGAATTGGGGCGTTCGTTTGATCGTGCTCGGTATCGTGATCGGTTTTCCCATCGCGCTAATCGTTGCGTGGGCCTTTGAACTGACGCCGGAGGGACTCAAGCGCACACAAGAGGCCGATCTCGCCCGGAGCACGCGCGCGAAATCTCATGCATGGATTTATCTCGTCGCGATCGGCGCCGCGATGTCGATCGGATTGTTTTTCGTCGGTCGCTATACTGCAGCGCCTCGACAAGGTGCCAGTGCGGCTCGGACCGATGTGCCAGCAGCTGTGCCGGCCAGATCCATCGCCGTCCTGCCGCTCCTGAATGAAAGCGGGGACCCGAAGGACGAGTATTTCTCTGACGGCCTTTCGGAAGAACTCATCGCGGCGCTCAGTCAAATCAAAGAGCTAAGAGTCATTGGCCGCAGTTCATCGTTTCGGTTCAAAGAGCGTAAGGAGGAGAACAAGACGATCGGGGAGAAGCTCGGTGTGGCCACGCTGCTCGAAGGCACAGTCCGCAAGCAAGGCGGGCACGTGCGCATCGTAGCGGAATTGATTAACGCTGCCGACGGGATTGCCCTTTGGACGCAAACGTTCGACCGCGAGCTCAAGGACATTTTCGTGGTCCAGGAAGAAATCGCCGCGGCCGTAGCTTCATCACTGAAGGTGACGCTGCTCGGATCTAATGAACGGCCGTTGGCCCGTCCAGCAACGCAAAACACGGAAGCCCACAACGCTTACTTGTTAGGCCATTTTCACCTCCAGCGACGCAACATCGAAGACTATCGCAAAGCTGTTACTCATTTCGATGAGGCCACAAACTTCGATCCTCAATATGCCCTGGCTTATGCCGAGCGCTCCGAAGCGTGGACCCTCATCGGCGACCTCACTGGCCAGGGCAAAACGGCGTGGCCCAAAGCGCGCAGCGACGCCGAACAGGCGGTGGCACTCGCTCCTTCCCTCGCCGAAGCGCACAGCTCGCTCGGTTGGGTGCGCTTCTTCACGGAATGGAAATTCGCCGAAGGCCTGAAGGAACTCAGGCGCGCGATTGAACTTTCGCCCTCGAATCCAACCGCGAACGACCTGGCTGCGCGCGTTTTCGTTTATGTAGGCAAACCCGAAGAGGCCGAGAAGCAGGCTCGCCAGGCAGTGGAATCGGATCCGCTTGCAAGTGCGCCGCAGACCAATCTGGCCCGCGTTCTTTGGTATGAGGGCAAGCTGGACGAAGCGGATGCTGTTGCGCGTAAAGGAGCGGAGTTGCAACCCTCAGCTGCTTCGAGCCGTCGGTGGCAGGTACTGATCGCCGCCCGGCGCGGCGATCCCGAAACGGCGTTACGCGAGGCGCAGGCGGAGCCGGACGATAGCTATCGTCGTTTCGAACTTGCGATTGCGCACCAGGCTCGTGGCGAGCAAAAGGCGGCCGATGCGGCTTTGGCCGACCTGATCGCCCACAACCACGGACTGGACTATCAGGTCGCACAGGTTTACGCCGTCCGGGGCGAGAAGGGAAAAGCTGTCGAGTGGTTACAAATCGCCTTCGATAATCACGACACCGGAATGCTGGCGCTTCTGGTCGACCCGTTGCTGAACAGCTTGCGCGACGATCCGCGCTTCAAAGATCTGCTCGCGAGAATGGCTTTTCCACAGGCGTGATGAGCGGCAAGGCTACGTTCTTTTCCGAATTAAGGCGGCGCAACGTCTACAAGGTGGTTGTGGCCCGTCGTGCTCCTGGCCTGCGGCATCGGCCTCCTTGTTAGTGCCGTGCGACGCGGTAAATAACTTTGCGGGCGGACCGGCACGCCATTGTACATACCGCACGTGAAGTCGCTGACCGAACATCTCTGGTTCGAGGTCCCGGGCCGCCGTGGGTTCATTAATATCACACCGACGGTCGAGGAACTGGTTAGCCGGAGTGGCGTCGCGGAAGGTCTTTGCCTCGTTAACGCGATGCATATCACTGCCTCGGTCTTCATCAACGATGATGAATCGGGTCTGCACCATGATTATGAGGCGTGGCTCGAGAAGCTGGCGCCGCACGCGCCTACCTCTGCCTACCGCCACAATCGCACCGGCGAAGATAACGCGGACGCTCACCTGAAACGGCAGATTATGGGCCGCGAAGTGGTGGTGGCGATCACGAAGGGCAAACTCGATCTCGGTCCGTGGGAACAAGTCTTCTACGGCGAATTCGACGGCCGGCGAAAGAAGCGAGTCCTGGTGAAAATCATCGGCGAGTAACCGCGAGGTGGAACCCGATCTCCGAGCGCCTTCGGAGAAGTCGCTCCACCTGCCGGCCGTGGCAGCCTACTCCGCGGGATATTCGACGCTGACAATTTCAGCAATTTCACCGTCGAGAGTCACACGGCCGCCCGGCCCGGCCGCCAGCAATGCTTTTCCAGTCGGCGAAATCCAACTGACTGTTTCGGGATAGAGATCCAGCTCATCGACGCCCACGATCCGATAGGCCCGCAGTTCTCCGGCTCGATTGCGAACCGTCACCTTCGCGCCGAAAGCGATGCTCTCCGGATCGCCGTCCGGATCGACGACGGTGACTGAAGCGAGTGATTCCTGCAGTTCGTTGATTCGCGCCTGGTTTGCACCGGCTTCCTTGCGCAACGCGTCGAGCTCATGACGCAGGCGCTGAGCGCCGCGCGCCGTTATGTAATTCGCAGCACCGGGCGGCAGGCCGGACGCTCTGCGCGGCCGTCGTGACCGCTCCGGCGGATCGACGTCTTCCTTTACGAACGCTCTGCTCATCACTCGCGAGAATCAGTAGTGCAGCCGTAGCAGTTGTGGCTGGTCGCCCATCGTGATGACAAATAGCTCTGTGTAATCGTCATCAGGAATCCTCACCGGCGTTTCGATTCCGAGCGCCTTCACCAGCTGTGGAATCGTGTTGCTATGACCGACAACGAGCGCATTGCCTTTCAAGCCGCGCAATTTCTCTACCAGGCCGGCGATCTCCTTCCCTGGAATAGCAATTGGAGTGAGCTGCGTCGTTTGAGCGAGCGGCGCCGCCGTCTGCTGCGTGCGTTTGACCTCTGTCGTGAAAATCGCAGTGATGGCGGCATCCTTCAGCATCTGATCGAGTGCCTGCGCGCGCTTCAGACCAGCTTCAGACAGTTCCGGATCATTCCCGCCCGTCGGCGCCTTTTCCGCGTGCCGCACGACAAAAACGATCGGCGCCGGATCGGCAACAGCTGATGTCGCGACGAATAGCCCAGCAGCTAGAAGAACACATTTAGCTGTGGTCATCGCGACATGTTATCGGCGCAGCTCCGCAACCGCCAGCCCTGCTCAGTCGCACCGTCTCGGGCAATTTGATGTATTCCGCAGTTTCCAGAAATTGCTCGGCACACTAGTATCCGCCGAACGCGCATGGAATCGGGCAACTTTTTCTCAGAATTAAGGCGCCGAAACGTCTACAAGGTGGCCGTTGCCTACGCCGTGGTGGCGTGGCTCCTGATTCAGGCCGCTTCGATTCTCTTCCCGACTTTCGAAGCGCCGACCTGGGTCATGAAGGTGTTCGTCACCGCGATTATTTTCGGGTTCCCGGTCGCGCTCGCTTTTGCATGGGCGTTCGAGATTACAGCGCAAGGGATCAAGCGTGCCGAGGACGTTTCGCCTGCCGAGTCGATCACGCGACATACCGGCCGAAAGCTCATTGCGATCACGGTCGTGCTTGGAATCATCGCGGCTGGTTTGCTGGCCTACCAGTTTCTCCGGCCTGCGAGGAGTGGCACCGCGCCGGCGCCTCCGGCTCGTGCCGTAGCAACGACGGCTCCCGCCGAAAAATCCATCGCGGTGCTGCCGTTCGATAATCTAAGCGACGATAAGCAGAACGCTTTCTTTACCGACGGCGTGCAGGACGAAATTCTGACCGATCTGGCGAAGGTGGCGGACCTAAAAGTCATCAGCCGGACGAGCGTGATGCAATACAAAGCGGGCGCGCAGCGTAATCTCCGGGAGATCGCGCAGCAGCTCGGCGTGTCGCACCTCTTAGAAGGGAGCGTGCAGCGCGCGGCTGGGAAAGTGCGAGTGAACGCCCAGTTAATCGACGCGCGCAGTGACGCACACCTTTGGGCGCAAGTTTATGACCGACCGCTCGACGACGTGTTTGCCATTCAAAGCGAGATCGCCAAAGCCATTGCCGATCAGTTGCAGGCAAAACTGTCGCCGACTGAGAAGAGCGCGATCGAGCGACCGCCGACGTCCGACGTTACCGCGTTCGATCTTTACAGTCGCGCCAAAAACCTGCTCCTGACGACGAGCTTTGCCGCCAACGCGAAGTTAAACCTGTTACAAGCGGTCGATCTCTTGAACCAGGCGATCGGACGGGATCCGTCGTTCTTCGAGGCCTACTGCCAACTCGCCTACGCGGCTGATAATCTCTATTTTCTTGGTGGTGATCACACACCGGCCCGGCTCGCGCAAGCGGAAGCCGCCATCGAGGCTGCCTTCCGCCTCCGGCCCGATGCGGGCGAAGCGCACCTCGCGCGCGCGGAAAACCTTTACCGCGGCTACCTCGACTACGACGGAGCGCTCGCGGAGCTGCAGATCGCGCAGCGTACCCTGCCGAACGACGCGCGGATTCCTGAGTTGACCGGCTATGTCGTCCGTCGACAAGGCAAAGACGAGGCGGCGTTGCACCATCTGGTTCGCGCGGCCGAGCTCGATCCCCGTAATTTTTTCATCCTCCAGCAAATTGCACTCAGTTATGGCAACCTGCGGCGCTACGCCGACGACATCGCGATGCTCGATCGCGCCCTCTCGATCAAGCCCGGCGACCTTGAGACGGAAGCCGCGCGCGCATCAGCGATATTGGACTGGAAGGCCGAGACGCGCCCGTTGCACCAGCTGATCGAATCGACGCTGGCCAGAGAACCGGCCGCAATCGGAACGATCGCCGATGCGTGGCTGACCTGTGCGCTGGCCGAACGAGACAACGCCGCCGCGCGACGTGCGTTGCAGGCCCTGGGTGAAAATAATTTGACCAACGACGCCATCTCCATCCCCCGACCGGCGGTCGCAGGACTTATTGCGCGGATGAACAAGAACGAGAGCGAGGCGCGGGAGTCATTCTCCGCAGCGCGGATCGAGCAGGAGAAGATCGTGCAAACGCAGCCGAATTACGGTCCCGTGCTTTGTGTTCTTGGCCTGATCGACGCGGGTCTGGGACGCAAAGAGGAGGCACTTCGCGAAGGCCGCCGCGCGATGGAGCTCCTTCCCGTCGTGAAGGATTCCATTAACGGAGCGCACATGATCGAATTCTTCGCGATCATCGCCGCGTGGGTGGGCGAGAAAGACCTCGCCTGCGAACAGTTGGTGAGGGCCACCCAGGTGCCGGGCACGCTCAGCTATGGCCAGCTCAAGCTGTTGCCATACTGGGATCCGCTGCGGGGCGATCCGCGTTTCGACAAAACCGTCGCAGACCTTGCGCCGAAATAACCGCACCGCTACCTGTCGGGACGAGCAAGCTTTCGCTCGCCGAGTGCGATCCGTTCGCTATCTCTCGGTCGCATGAACGACGCTTTCAATTACGTCGCGGTTCTCGTCTCCATCATCGTTGGCCTCGCCGCCACGCGATTACTTCGTGCGATGAGCGAAGTGCTCCAGGTCGCCAATCGTCCGCACATTTATTGGGTCCACGTCATTTGGGTCATCAACACCTTCATGGAAGTGATGCTTTACTGGTGGGTCTTATATCGGTGGCATTACACAACCGACTGGACCTTCTTCCTTTTCGTCTGGGTAACAATCCCTGCCGTCCTGCTCTACCTCACATCCGCAATCCTCTTCCCGGGAGAGCTGGAAACGACCGGCTCACCCGACTGGCGCGACTATTACTTCAAGAACCGGCGCAGCCTCTTTCTGATCTTCGGAGCAATCGCACCGCTCGACATCTTCGACACCTTGCTCAAGGGGAAACAACACTTTGTCGACCAGGGTGTGCTCTACTTGCCCTTCATCGCTTTCTGGTCGTTCGGCTGTCTCGCTGCCGCAATCACGCGAAATCCACGTTATCACGCGGCATGGTCGATTGCCTTCCCTGCCGGCATCATCTCTTACACCGTTGTCGTGCTACTGCGGCTCGGCTGATTAGGCGGCGCGCTCGTCAGTT
>JBJMWX010000027.1:0-13699 GCA_045809925.1 Chthoniobacterales bacterium | reverse complement strand
CTTGAACAACGGGGCACCGGCCTCTGCGACTTTCCGGCCGGTGACCGTTCCGCCGGTGAAGGAGATCGTGTCGACCTTTGGATGCCCGCTGAGCGCGGCGCCGACCTTCGCGCCGGTTCCGTGCACGATGTTGAGCACGCCCGGCGGCAGACCCGCTTCGAGCGCCAATTCACACAGTTTGAAGGCTGTCATTGGCGTGAGCTCGCTTGGCTTGGCCACGGCCGTGTTGCCGCAAATAAGCGCGGGCGCGATTTTCCAGCTCAACAAATAGAGCGGCAGATTCCACGGCGAAATCAAACCGGCAATGCCGCGCGGCTGCCGCAGCGTGTAGTTGAGCGCGAGGCCGTCGGTCACGTGCGCTTCGTTCTGGGTGTGCAGAATCGCCGTCGCGAAAAAGCGGAAATTACTCGCCGCCCTGGGGATGTCGAGGGACCGCGCAAGCGAGACCGGCTTACCCGTATCGATCGATTCCGCCTGTGCCAATTCTTCGAGATCGCGTTCGATCAGTTCGGCGATGCGGAGCAAAATGCGGGACCGTTCAGGCGCGGGCGTTCTCGACCAGGGCGGGAATGCGCGCTCCGCGGCCGCGACGGCTTTCTCGAGGTCCGGCGAGTCGCTGTCCGCAACGTGCGAATACGGCTGACCGGTCGCCGGCTCAATATTCTCCAGATACTGGCCGGCAATCGGCTCGCCAAACTCGCCGTCGATGAAATTCCGGATCCGGACCGGCGAATCACTCACGGTTTTGGTTTACGGCGCCTCCCGCGACTTGTCCATCGCGGCGGTTATTCTTGCGGAGCGCGCGAAATCTTGGTTCCTTCCCACCGGATGAAGTGCCTGCTCGTTTGTCTATTCGCTGTCGTAGCGATCACGGCGTGTCATTCGCCCGCCCCATCGGATGATTGGAGGCGGGGTAAAACCTATCGCAAGATCGAACCGCGGACCGGCTCGCTTGTCCCGCGCTATGTGGCGGTCGAGGACGGTTCGGAAGCGCCGACGCACAAACCGAAGCCGAAAAAGGCGAAGAAAGCACCGGCGAAGCGCGAATCGGTCGAAGACCTTACACCCGCGCCGCCAGAAGACCGGTTTCGATGACGGCCAGGATACGGTGAGGGAGGGATTCGAACCCTCGGTACCCTTTTGGGGTACGGCGCTTTAGCAAAGCGCTGCTTTCGACCACTCAGCCACCTCACCAGGAATTTCGACTGCGGAGAATATGGGGCGCTGCTTACTGCGTCAAACGCCAGAACCGCACAAGTGTGCGCTCGGTTGACACTCTGCTCGCGCATCCTAGCTTATTCCGCTTTGAACACCGGCACCGTGAGCGCAATCGCACCAAGGGAAAGCGACGCACTTCGGGCCGATGCCGAGCGCCTCTCGCACATCATCATGGAGATGCAGCGCTGTTTCATGCTGCACCTGTGCAAAGAATTGGCGCCGGGCAATGTTTCCTTTCCGCAGTTCTTCCTCCTTGCCGCGCTCGATCACAAGGAAGTGCTAACGATGTCTGCCATCGCGCAGAAGATGGGACACACGACTGCGGCGGCGAGCGGATTAGTCGCGCGCCTGGAAAACCTCGGCTACGTGATGCGTTCAAGTGCAGTGGAGGATCGGCGCAAGGTGATGGTTTGCATTACGCCGAAAGGCTCGGCGCTGGTGCGGCGCATTCGTGAAGACATGGTCGGCAACCTGATGAAGATGATGGGCTATCTCACCATCCCCGAGCAGAAGGCGTGGGTTGAGATTTACAGTAAGATTTACAACCTCTGCCAGAACAACGGCCGCGGGCATGACGCACCGCTCGCACGTCCTGGATCCACGCGCGTTGATTCGCCCCGTGGTGTCTCGCAATTGGAACGGCCGCGTCCCAGAGGCGGGACCTCTCGCCGGTGCTCGACGACTAACTGCGTCGCGTAACTTTCTAGGGCCGTTCGGCTTGTGAATTGACGTTTTCCGCGGCATACCGCTTGCATAGCAACCAGCGCTAACCTCACTATTGTCGCGGTGTTTTTTGAATCCGTGGCGCGCACATCGCGCGTCCATCCTTAAATGTTTAAGTCTGTTTTCAGTTTTGGTTTGGTCTGCGTGCTGATCGGCTCGCTCGCAACTGTGGGCTATGGCGGCACCGAAATACGGTCCGAAGTGATTCACGGCGCCGCTTCCCGTCGCTTCACGCTCGAACAGGCGGTCGAAACCGCTCTGCAACGCAATCCCGATATTCAGCGCGCACGCCAGGAGATTGAGCGGACGAAAGGCATCTACATCGAAATGCGCTCGCATATTCTTCCGCGCGTCGACGCTTTGGGCGAACTGACGAATACCGATCCACACCTCGGTGCGGTCGGTTCGGGTTCAGGCGGGGGGCTCTCGGCCGTCCCGACCCAATACTCAATCGATATTCGCGCGACGCAGGTGATCTTCGCCGGCGGCCGGATCGTATCGCAGATTCGCTCCGCCGATTTTCAGCGCGATAGCGCCTACTACGGGTTTCGCAACGCGATCGACGCTGTCATCGCCAGTGTGCGGACGCAATTCTATCAGGTTTTGCTGAACCGCGCGCTCATTGGCGTGCAGGAGCAATCGATTCAGCTCCTCGAGAGCCAGCTGCGCGACCAGCAGAATCGGTTCGAAGCCGGCACGGTTCCGCGCTTCAACGTTCTTCAAGCTTCGGTCGCGCTGGCCAACCAGCAGCCTGAATTAATCACGGCGCGAAACGCCTACCGGATTTCGCAGATCCAGCTCGCCAAGACGATCGGCCTCGATTTCGATCCAAACCGCGGAGACCAGGCGCCGATCGATGCGGTGGGCGAACTTCATTACGTCCCGCGCGACATCCCGCTGACGATGGCGATTCAGATCGCAAAAGAGCACCGCCCGTTTCTGCACCAGCAAAAGGCCAATGTGCTGAGTAACTCAGCGCAGGTCGGTGTGGCACGTTCCGGATATTTCCCGCAGCTCAGCGGCACCGCGTCCGAGGAATTCCGTAGCAATCCTTTTAGTGAAAATATCCGGGACATGCGGAACGGGTATGTTTTTGGCGCGACCGGCTCGTGGGCGATTTGGGATTGGGGCGAAACCTATGGTCGAGTGAAACAGGCGAAAGCTGTGCTTCAGGAATCGAAGATCACGCTCGATGACGCCGTTCGGCAGATCGAGCTCGAGGTGCAGCAGGCGTATGCCAACATGCAGCAGGGCAGGGAGCTGATCCGCAGCCAGGAGCAGACGGTCAGCCAGGCCGACGAAGCCCTCCGGCTTGCCACGGCGCGTTTACAGGCCGGTGCCGGCACGCAGCTGGAAGTGTTGAATGCACGCGTCGAAGTGACGCGCGCTCAATCGACCAGCCTGCAGGCGCTTTATACCTACAATGCCGCCGTCGCCGAATTCGATCGTGCCACAGCCACCGAAGCGACCTACTCGACCGAGCTTGATGAGCCCGGGACGCGCGCAAAGTTGAAGACGGAAGCCGCCCCGACGCCACCGCCGAAACCGACTCCGCTCCCGCTCAACGGTCACCGCGGCCAGACGGTTCGGACGACCACCACAACGACGACGACAAGCTCTGGAAAGTAGTCGCGATAATCGCGTTCTGCCGCTCGAGCAGTTCGCCGCACTCGATCAGTTCCGGAATATTCGGCACGGCTTCATCACCCGGGTCGCAGGGGTTGATGTCGCGGAGGACAAACCGGTCGCGCTTCAGCGACTCGACCATGTTCATCGTGAAATTCGCGAGGGGCTGGAGGTAGCCGCGATGCCATTCATCACCGCGCAGCAGGTGCATGGAAACAGAGTCGCGGTCGTGACCGCGGCGACCGAGGACGGTTGTCTGGCGGCATGCGATGGCCTGGTCACCAATCGCGCTAACATCTGCCTCGGCATCTACGTGGCGGATTGTTGCGCCGTCTACCTGTTCGACCCGGTGCACTCGGCCATAGGTCTGGTCCATTCGGGCCGCAAAGGAACAGCGCTCGCCATCGTGACGAACGCAATCGAGACGATGAAGGAGAAATTCGAGACAAACCCGGCCGATCTCGTTGTGCAGCTCAGTCCGTGTATTCGGCCGCCGCATTATGAAATCGATTTTGCATCCGAGATCGCGGCGCAATGCCGGTCGAGCGGAGTGACTCAGATCAACGACAGCGGCGCATGCACCGCATGTGATCCGGCGCGCTACTATTCCTATCGCGCAGAAAAGGGTCGAACCGGGCGAATGCTCGCGCTCCTCGCGCTGCAGTAGATTCTGTTTGCGATCTGCGGGCGCCTTGGAGATGCGCCCCTACCATTATTCTTCTCGATGGTATGGCACGATTCCGCGCTTTCGCGCTTCACCGACAAACGTGAAGAATTCGCGGCCGAGCTCTCCGAAGTCCGCTTGTTCGGCGGCCTCGAGCGCCTGTCCCGTATTCAAGCCGCTGAGGTAGAGAAGCTTGAAGGCGCGTTTCACTTCGTCACGCTGGGCCGCGCCGAACCCAGCGCGTTTGAGTCCCACCACGTTGACGCCAAAAACGTAATTGCGCTCTGCCGCGAGCAGGAATGGCGGAATGTCTTTGCCGAACGCGGAGCTGCCCTGGGCCATGACCAGGCGCCCGACGCGCATACCCTGGTGAAAGGTAGTCGCGCCGCCGACAAACGCGCGGTCGCCGATTTGCACGTGCCCCGCGAGCAGACAGTTATTCGCGATGATGACGTCATTCCCGATCGTGCAGTTGTGGCCAAGATGAACGCCGACCATTAGGAAATTCCGATCACCGATGATGGTTGCGGAGCCTTCCGGGCTGCCGCGGTGGATCGTGCAGTATTCGCGCAGCACGTTGTGCTCGCCGATGCGAACGGCGCTCTTTGTCTGGGCTTGAAAGGAAAGATCCTGCGGGGGTGCGCCAATCACGCATCCATGGCCGATCCGATTTCGGGGACCGATTTCGACTGCGCCCTCAATGACAACGTGCGTTTGCACAATCGTGCCGTCGGCGATCGTCGTCTCGGGCCCAATGACGCTGTAGGCGCCGATCTCCACATCGATTCCAATTTGCGCCCCTGAATCGACGAGTGCAGTCGGATGAATTTTCACAGCACGCCGGCCTCCTTGAAGCTGAAATAGGGCGGACGATCTTTCGCTGGCGCGCCGATAATGATGTGGTCGAGGAGCTTGATTTGAAGCAGTTCCGCTGCTTCGGCGAGCCGCCGGGTGAGCGAGTGATCGGATTGGCTCGGCGACGGGTCGCCCGACGGATGGTTGTGCACCACGATTACGGCGTAGGCCGAGGCGAGTAGTGCGGGGCGAAATATTTCGCGTGGATGCGCGATGCTCTCGTT
Source organism: Chthoniobacterales bacterium (assembly GCA_045809925.1). GTDB lineage: Bacteria > Verrucomicrobiota > Verrucomicrobiia > Chthoniobacterales > UBA10450 > CADDYX01. Next base: position 8,389 of record JBJMWX010000027.1, on the reverse strand, counting down.
GACGCTCCCGCGGGAAACCTCCTCCACCTTGATCAGGCGATAACGGGTATCGAGCAGGAGAATGCGCAGGGACTCGGTCCGCAACATGCGCAACTCCGGTCCGAGGAGCGCGTGAACCAAATCCGGTGAATCGAGCTTTTGTTTTACAAGTGTTTCGCGGGCCAGCCGATCGCCGAGACCGAACGCGGCCACCAGTTGCACCGCCTTGGCGTCACCGATCCCGCGGATTTGGGCGATCTCCGAGACTGAGCAGCGACTCAGCGCGCTGAGCGTCTCGTATTTGCGAAGCAGTTGCCTTGCGACGTCAACAGCGTTGGCGCCTGGCAATCCAGTACGAAGCAGGATCGCAATGAGCTCGGCATCGCTCAGGGCGGCGGCGCCGCGTTCCAGAAGTTTCTCGCGCGGACGATCACCTTGCGGCAGCTCGCGAATTTTCGTCGCGGTCATAATGGGAGCGCCGCGCCGCGGCAGCGTCACGCGCTGAGCCGGCCGAGTAAATCGCGGATCGATCCGGCGAGCGTATTTAGCGGCTCTTTGTCGGCGGACGCCGGGAGAGCTTCGAGTTGCGCCTCTGCTTCGCCAACGAGCACGCGTGCCCGCGTAATCGATTCGGTCAGCGGCCCATCGGCTGCCGCCGTGCGAAGCCGCTGTGCGATTTCCTCGCTTCCGCCGTTGAGAATCAGGTCACAGTACCTTTCCCGCTCGGCGTCTGGGGCGGCCCGAAGCAGAATCAGCACAGGTAGCGTGAGTTTGCCTTTGCGTAGATCGGTCCCGAGCGTCTTGCCGATCGTGCGCTCGTCTCCGGCCAGATCAACGCAGTCGTCGTAAATCTGATAGGCGGTGCCGAGTCGCAGCCCGAACTGCTTCAGCGCAGCGGCCAGCGGTGCGGACGTGCTGTTGAGTAGCGCGGCGATCTCGCATGCGCACCCGAAAAGCGCAGCCGTCTTCATGCGGATGATTCGAAAATAGTCGTCGATGGCGAGGTGGAGATCGAAGCGGCGTTGCGTTTGCAGGATTTCGCCGGAACAAACGTCGCGCGCGGCCCGCGCAATCGTGCGACTGACCTCCGGGTTGTCGAACTGGGTCGATAGATCCAGCGCGTGCGCGAACAAACAATCTCCGAGCAAAACACTCAGGGCATTACCCCACCGGGCGTTGACAGTCGGCTGCGAACGTCGGCGTTCCGCTTCGTCGATGATGTCGTCGTGAACCAGGGTCGCGATGTGAATCAGCTCGACGATTACCGCAAGGTCGACATGACCGGACGTGATCGCACCAGTGGCACGGCCGCTCAAGAGCGCGAGCAACGGTCGCAGGCGTTTGCCGCGGCTGCCGATCGCATAGGTGACGTAGCCTTCCACTGCCGGATCGAAAGTCGCCGCCTGCTGAGCGATGCGCTTTTCGACCTCGTCGAGCTGCGACTGGACGGTCTGCGTAACGCGCGCCAGAGTGGCGTCCCGCCGGGTCGAAGGCGCTGGCGAGTGTGCAAAAACTTCCACGCCCGCAGGATAGAAAGTCCGGCTTACGATGTCAAAACAACTGGCTGCCTCAGGCGTTCGCGGTTGTGACTTCGACACTGCCCTGAGTCTGGACGGCGAGGCGCTGGGCGAGTGAAAGGCCGATATTGTAGAGGAGCTGGACGGCTGCCTGGTGGTCAAAAAACAGGTCGCGCAACGTGTCCGTAGGAATTGTCCACACAATCACCGGGCCGGCGGCAAATAACTCCTCCCTCGGGGGAACACGCGTGAATAAATTCACTTCTCCGAACCATTGCCCGCTACGCAGCGAGCCGAGCCGCGATTTGCCGTAATTTTCGTTGGTGCGCGAAAGGCGTGCCTCGCCGTCGATAATACAAAGCACGTAATCGAGCGGCTCGCCGGCAGGCACGATCACCTGCTGGTTGTATTCGACAAAGGTGCCGTTTGCCTGCAGTTCCTCGACGAATTCCGGAGCCACGCCGCTGAGCAGGCCGCCGGCGGGCAGTTGCAGTTGGCGCGCGGCAGCTTGTTCGTCGGTAAGAATATTCATCTGCTTCAATCTGCGCGCGGACTAGCGGCGCATCAACCACTCTGCGCGACCATATTTGTTCTGCGCGATGACGCGGGCTGCTTCAACCACACGGTCATCTAGTGGTTTCTCGGTGATGGAATCCGCCAGATTTTGAGCGAAGCCCGACGGGAAAGCATTTGGAAGCGGGCCAGCCTGAACACTGCCTTGCTGTAAAATTCCAATCCGCGTTTTGCGTTGCGCGGCCCCGGCGATTTTCCTGCCCTCGAAAACCAGGTCTGCGCGGACCGGGTTTGCGAAGCACGCGTCCGATACCGGCGGCGACGCTGAATTTGCAAGCGCAGCGTGGATCCCGATCGCCGCCAGGGCTGATTTCAACGCGGCATGAACATTTGCGTAAATCACCGGCGCGGCCACCGACCATAGGGAGTGATTTCGCGGCACGATCACCGAATAGGTCAGGTCGGCCCCATGCAAGACGATCCCGCCGCCGGTCCACCGGCGAACAAGTTCGCGGCCATCAGCGCATAGCTCTGCTTCACGAAATGCGCTGAAATATCCAAAGGAAACCGCTGGGCGCTCCCAGCAGTAGGTGCGCATTGTCGGTTCGGAGACGGTATGCAGCAGCGCTTCGTCCAGCGCCATGTTCATCGCCGCCGACCGCGGCTGCCGATCGTCGATCAGATCGAGCCGGTCGACCAGCTTCACGCCACCTGCGGAGCTTCGCTCAATTCGTCGACAATCTTCGCCACCGCCTCGCGCGGGTCCCGGTGTGCCGTGATCGGGCGGCCGATAACGAGATAATCCGCGCCGCGATCGACTGCTTCGCGCGGCGTCATGAATCGCCTTTGATCGTCCGCGCCGGCCCAGACTGGCCGCACGCCCGGCGTAACGATTGTGGCGCGCTCACCCGCCCGCGCACGCAACGACTCTGTCTCATGGGGGCTGGTGACAAATCCGCTGATTCCCGCGAGCAACCCGATTTCAGTCAGACGCACGACCTGGTCATCGACTGTCGACGCAACACCAGTTTCGCGCAGTGTCTCATCAGTCCCGCTTGTTAGCACCGTTACGCCGAGGAGGAGGAGAAGGTCCGCCTTTGCCGCCACTGCTGCTGCCGCCATCTGCCGTCCGCCACTCAGGTGAATTGTCAGCATTTTCACGCCGAGCGTTCCGGCCGCCGCAACGGCTTTTGCCACCGTCGTCGGAATGTCGTGCAGCTTTAAATCGAGGAATACGTTCGCGCCCGAGGCGGTAATCGCGCGTACGACTTCCGGTCCTGCGGCCGTGTAGAGCTGCAAACCGACTTTGAAAAACGAGACGTCGTCGGACAACTTCGCGACGAGGTCGAGCGCTTCGCGCGTGCTTGCGACATCGAGCGCCACTATCAGCCGGTCGCGCGGATTCATCCTGACACTTTGCGCGAATTAATGGAGAGATGAAAGCGTGCAGCTCTCAGCGCCCGCGAAAATCAATCTGTCGTTTAGAATTATCGGCCGCCGTGCCGATGGATTCCATGAGATCGACAGCTTGATGGCGCCGATTGGTCTAGCTGATGAGTTGGTAGTCGAGCGGGATGAGACCCGACCCGGGATCAGCTTCGAATGCGACGATCCATCGTTGCCCGCCGACGTCGACAATCTCGTCGTGCGAGCGGCGGCGCGTTTGCTGGAGCGCATCGGCAAGAGCGGCGGAGTGCGAATTGCGCTCAGGAAACGGATTCCGCATGGCGCGGGCTTGGGCGGCGGAAGCAGCGATGCGGCGGCTACGTTGTTGGCTATCAGTGAGGTGTTTGGCGCGTCGCTAGCGCCTGAGGAATTGTTGGAACTCGCAGCCGGTCTCGGCTCTGACGTTCCGTTTTTCCTGGCGCAGTCATCGGCACGATGCCGCGGCCGCGGCGAAATCGTAATTCCGTCTCCATTGCCGCGGCGGCTCCAGTTGCTGCTTGCCAAACCTGAGTTTGGGGTGCCGACTCCGGCCGCATACGCGCGGTGGAGAGATTCGCGCGAACTGGTCGGGATCGATTACGCGCCGCAACTCTTCGAAGAAGTCTCATTCGAGAACGACCTCGAACGGCCGGTCTTCGAGAAATTTCCTTTCCTAGCGCGGCTGAAGATGTGGCTGCGCGAACAACCGGAAGTCGGTGCGGCATTGCTCTCTGGTTCCGGCTCGACGGTTTTCGCTGTGCTGCGTGACGGCGCGGATGCGCACGCTATCGCGCAGCGGATCAAAGACGAGCTCGATCCGAGACTCTGGACCTGTGCGGCGGCGACATTGTAGCGCAACCGCAGCGGTAGCCGTTCCGCCGTTCTATCGCATACGTCAATGACGTATAGGGGTTCTCAACGCACGACAGAGGCGACGACGCGATTATAGCGGCGGTGTGCGACCGCCGACGGCGCTATTGGCCAACTTTTTCGAGAGCGATCGCGCGCACGAATTCGCGATTGAGTTTCGCAATAAAGCTCGCGCTGATTTCTGCCGGGCAAACGGCCTCACATTCGTAAGTGTTTGTGCAATTCCCGAACCCTTCTGAGTCCATCGTGCGCACCATGCGCAAGACGCGCGTCCCACGTTCGGGATGACCCTGCGGCAAGAATGCCAGGTGCGAAACCTTTGCTGAAGTGAAGAGCATCGCCGACCCGTTCGGGCATGCTGCCGCGCAGGCACCGCAGCCGATGCAGGCCGCTGCTTCCATGGCGAGATCGGCCTGATGTTTCGGCACCGGAATCGAGTTCGCTTCCGGGGCCGAGCCGGCCCTGGCGGAGACGAATCCACCCGCCTGAACGATCCGGTCCAGCGCTCCGCGATTCACGACCAGATCCTTGATAAAACGAAACGGCTTCGCCCGGAACGGCTCGATGGTAATCTTCTCACCATCACGGAAGCTCCGCATGTAGAGCTGACACGCGGCTCCGGGATGCTTGGGACCGTGGGCTTCCCCGTTGATGGTGAGCGAGCACGTCCCGCAAATTCCTTCACGGCAGTCGGAATCGAAGGCGATCGGTTCTTCGCCGCGCTCGACCAGTCGCTCGTTTACGATGTCGAGCATCTCGAGGAAGGAAGTGTTCGCCGAGATGTCGGTGGCTTCGTAGTCAACCAGCTTCCCTTCGCTCTCGGCATTCTGCTGACGCCAGACGCGTAGGTGGAAATTCACTTATAGCTCCTTTGGGTAAGGTGCACGGTTTCGAAGTGCAGCGGCTCGCGGTGAAGCTTAGGTCGCTCGATCGTGCCATTGCCCTGGTATTCCCAGGCGAAAACGGCGGCGAAGTTCTCGTCGTCACGCAACGCTTCGCCCTCTGGTGTTTGATGTTCCTCGCGGAAATGGCCGCCGCATGATTCGTCACGGGTCAGCGCGTCGGTCACCATCAGCTCCGCGAACTCGAGGAAATCAGCGACCCGGCCCGCGCGCTCGAGCGATTGATTGTAATCGAGCCCGTCACCGGGCACGCGGACTTCGCGCCAGAATCGTTCCCGGATTTCCGGGATGCGCCCGAGCGCTTCACTCAACCCGGCAGCGTTGCGCGCCATGCCGCATTTGTCCCAGAGCATGAGGCCGAGCTCGCGATGGAAGGAATCAACGGAGCGCGTGCCGTTGACCGCGAGCATTTTTTCGACGCGCGCACGCACCTCCCGTTCCGCCTGGTCGAATTCCGGATGTTCAATCGTCGGACGCTTGCCAATCTGGCCCGCGAGATAATTAGGCAGCGTGTAGGGCAGGACGAAGTAGCCGTCGGCGAGTCCCTGCATGAGCGCGCTCGCGCCGAGTCGGTTCGCGCCGTGATCTGAGAAATTCGCCTCACCGATCACATGCAGACCCGGGATGTTGCTCATCAGGTTATAATCAACCCACAGCCCACCCATCGTGTAATGCACAGCGGGGTAAATTCGCATCGGCTGTTTATAGGCATTCTCGCCCGTGATTTTGTCGTAGATGTCGAAGAGATTGCCGTAGCGCTCGCGAATCGTCGGTTCTCCCAGCCACGCGATCGCGTCTTTGAAGTCGAGATAAACGCCGCGGCCGCCCTCACCGACGCCGCGACCGTCATCACACGCTTCTTTGGCCGCGCGGGAAGCGATGTCGCGCGGTGACAGATTTCCGAAGCTCGGGTATTTGCGCTCGAGGTAATAATCACGTTCTGACTCCGGAATCTGATCCGCCGCGCGCTTGTCGCCTTTCTGCTTCGGCACCCAGACGCGGCCGTCATTACGCAGCGACTCCGACATCAGAGTGAGCTTCGATTGATGCTGGCCAGTGACGGGAATGCAGGTCGGATGGATCTGCGTGAAGCACGGGTTAGCGAAGAGCGCCCCCTTCTTATAGGCCCGGTAGGTCGCGGTCACATTGGAGCCGCGCGCGTTGGTGGAAAGATAGAAGACGTTGCCGTAACCGCCGGTCGCAAGCACCACCGCGTCCGCCGCATGACGTTGAATCAGGCCGGTGATGAGACTGCGCGTGATAATTCCTTTGGCGTGGCCATCCACCAGCACGAGATCGAGCATCTCGGTCTGCGGAAACATCTCGACCGTGCCCGCATCGATTTGCCGACAGAGCGCTTGATACGCTCCGAGCAAGAGCTGCTGACCGGTCTGGCCGCGCGCGTAAAAGGTGCGCGAGACCTGCGCGCCGCCGAAGGATCGATTGGCAAGCAAACCACCGTACTCGCGCGCGAACGGCACGCCCTGTTCGACACACTGGTCGATGATCAGATTACTGACTTCAGCCAGGCGGTAGACGTTGGCTTCCCGCGACCGGAAATCGCCGCCCTTAATTGTGTCGTAGAAAAGCCGGAAGACGCTGTCACCATCGTTGTGATAATTCTTCGCCGCGTTGATCCCCCCTTGCGCCGCGATGCTGTGGGCTCGCCGCGGACTATCCTGGAAACAAAAGCATTTAACTTTGTAGCCCTGTTCGCCGAGCGTGGCCGCAGCCGAACCTCCGGCCAGCCCGCTGCCGACCACAATGATCTCGAACTTGCGACGGTTTGCCGGACTGACGAGCCGCGAGTGGTCCTTGTGACCCGACCACTTCTTCTCCAGCGGTCCCGGCGGCGTTTTCGCGTCGAAGCTGCCGATCATAAGGGCTGTGCCGGCTTTATCACACCAAGCAAGACGGCGACCGGGATCGAGGTATAGCCAAGGAAAATCAGCCACGCTAACAGGCGGCCACCCACGGCGAGCCGTGGCGTTAGTTTTTTATCATTCAGGCCTAACGACTGGAAGAAACTCGACGCGCCGTGACTCAGATGGAGCATGAGGAGAAATATGGCGATGACGTAGAACGCCGAGATGATGGGGTTCTGAAAACCGTAAACCATCATCGAAAACACATCATGCCGGTCCATCGCATCATGTCTCAATCGCGCGAACCGCGGGTCGGTGACTTGGAAGGTGAATTGCGCCAGGTGGTAGAGAATGAAGGCGAGCACGACCAGGCCGCTCAACGCCATGTGTCGTGACGCGAAGGTCGCTTTGACCGGCTCGCGCCGCACATAACTGCCGCGCGCGCGGTTATCTTCCACGGTCAGCCGGATCGTATAATAGATGTGCAGCACGACGGCGATGATGAGAAATCCGCGGATCAGCCAGAGAAAGATGCCGAGATCGCGCAAATGCTGCGCATACGAATTGATCCAGTCCGGCCCGAGGAAAATCTGCAGGTTCCCGAGCATATGCCCGATCACGAACAGGATCAGGACGATACCCGTGATCGCGACAATCATCTTCCGGCCGATCGAGGAGCGGAAAAATGAGGCGACGGCGATCACGAGTTTTGACGATACCCGACGCAAACGCCGAGAAACACACGAAAGTAAAAATCGCGGTTTAGCGTGTCAACAGTCCGCCGGCGCGAGGCGTGGCCGCGGCAAGCGCGTGAGCCGGACTTTTAGAATCTGAATTCGGCAGAGTAGCGCAGGCTCGGCGCGCCAGCGTCACGCGATGCGACCAACATCAGTGCTCGACCTATTTTTCTTTCATTTGCGCGTAAAAAGACGAGAATCGCCGGCTCATGAAGCTGACATCTGTGTGTTGTCTGATTGTCGCGGTAGTGGCGACGCACGCGCAGGCAGACACTTTTATTGTAACAAACACAAATGACAGCGGCGCCGGCTCGTTGCATGAAGCTATCAACGCCGCGAACGCGAGCACCGAGCCCGGCTTTCACCTGATCCGCTTCGACCTGCCGTGTTCGTCGGGTGGCGGACCGCCGACGATTCCCTTGCAAACGGCACTCCCGGTCGTTAGTGGCGCAGTCGATATCGACGGCGCCACATCATGCGGCAACGTCGTCGTCACCGCCGCCGGAGACGACTACATCAACTACGGTTTTCAGTTTATTTTCAATCCACCCAGCGGCCGCTTCGATCTCTATCAGGCGCTG
>JBJMWX010000026.1:0-7499 GCA_045809925.1 Chthoniobacterales bacterium | reverse complement strand
GCCGCGGCGAGGAGCAGGCCAAGCCAGAGACCCGGCGTGCCGAGGTATCGCCCGGGAGTAAGTTGCGAAAGGACGTCGACCGACGGATGGCCGCGCCCCGAAAAATCGAAAGCATCCGCGGCGAAGCCGAACAAACGCTGCCGAATCAGCGAAGCGAAGTAGGAGGTCCCGAAGGCGATTCGTTCAAAAGCGCTGGCCGCGAGAAAGGGTAGGACGGCCCAAAGGAAGGTTGCGCGACGGGCCCAGGCGGAAACAAGCATGGCCCAGCCATAGACCGGCGCGTACCACAGCGTAACGACAACCAAACCGTAGAGGAGAACGACCCAGTTCTGGATAAAGGGCACGGCCATCCAGGTGCTGGCCGGACTCATTGCATGCAGCAGGAGCAGAATGGAGGTGAGCAAAGCGATCGCGAGGTGGACGCAGATGGAAAGGAGGAACGCGATCACCGGCAGCACGATCATCGGAACGGTGAGTTTCGAGAGCGCGGTGGTCAGGTCGGAAACCGGCATCGATTTCCAAAAAAGAATGCTTCGCTCCCGCCGCTCGGCGTGAAGCGCATCGAGGCAGTAGAAGACGCCGACGATCAGAATAGTGAGCATCATCATACCGGCGGCGGCATCGTAGGGCTGCTCGATCGCATGTCGCTGCCGGGCCGGGTCGAGTAACAGGACAGCGCGGCGGCGAGCCGGCAGACCGACGGCGCTGATGGCAAATCCGATTATCTCGATCGCGGCGACGATGAGCGGCGCGACATAGATCGAACGGTTCTCCCACAGCTCGCGCCGGACCGACCAGTAGAACGGGCGTGGCCTGGTTGTCGCAGGGGACACGATCGCACCCGAGCCGGCGACACTCGGCGCCGTCATGTCAGTCTCGCCATTCATCGGCTTCCTCCTTCCGGGCGGCCGTTCGGCTTGCCCATCACCGCGACGAAGACATCGGCAATGCTGGGCCGCCGCACTTCACCGAGGCTGGCCAACTGCTCGTGGCTGGCGTTCTGGTAGAGCAACACGCTCCGTCCAAAGACCGGCCGCTCATGAATCGGATTGAGAGCGCGGGCGGCGGCGAGGTGCTCCGGCGTCACCATGACCTCGGCGAAGCGGGCGTCGAATTCCTCCATGCTGCATTCGAGGACGATCCGGCCTCGATCGACGAAGATCAGGTCGGTCAGGACGTCCTGGATCTCGTCGACCTGGTGGGTGGTAACTACAATGGTGCGCGTGTGGTCGAAGTAATCGTTCAGGAGTGAATCGTAGAATTGCTTCCGATAAAGAATGTCGAGTCCGAGAGTCGGCTCATCCAGGACGAGCAATCTGGCATCGATCGCCATGACGATCGCGAGGTGGAGCTGAGCGACCATGCCCTTGGACAGGTGACGGACTCTGCTTGTGCGCTTGATTGCCGTCCGGCCGAGAAAGGCTTCGGCCTTGGCGCGGTCGAACCGCGGATGGATGCCGCCGACGTAATCGAGGAGCTGGGAAACGCGAATCCAGCGCGGAAGTACCGCGACATCTGCGATAAAGCAGACATCGCGCATCAGCTCTTCACGCGCGCTCCACGGATCGCGGTTCAGGACCTTCAGCTCGCCTTCGTAGGAGGTCAGGCCAAGAATCGCGTTAAGCGCCGTCGTCTTGCCGGCGCCGTTCGGCCCGATAATGCCGAGGATCCGGCCCTCCTCGACACTCAGGTTAAGCGAATTGAGCGCCACGGTTGTGCCAAATACCTTCCGTAGACCGCGCGCTTCGATACAAGACATGGCTCAGCGCTCCTTTTTCGATTTCTCCGCCGCGCGGCGGGTTGCCGCTTCGAGCTCTCGCTGGGTGACGCCCAGGCGTTCGATCGTCGCCGCGACCCGGGGCCATTCAGTCGAGAGAAACTTTTCTCGTTCAGCCTTGAGAAGAAGGTCTGGCGCCCCGCTATTAACGAACATACCGAGGCCGCGCCGCATCTCGACGAGGCGCTCGTCGACCAGCTCCTGATAGGCTTTGAGGACCGTGAGCGGATTGACCCTGTTTTCGGCGGCCACGGTGCGAACCGAAGGGAGCGGGTCACCTTCCTTGAGGACGCCGTCGAGAATCATGTGGACAACGCGATCGCGGAGCTGCCGGTAGATGGGCTGGCCATCGTTCCACTCACGGCTCATTCGCTGCTCCCGGGCCACCGGGTAAAGAGTCTGGCCGCTGTCTTAGAGGAAGTTCCCGGTTCATTGATGTAGTGATATAGTTATGTATAACACTATGCCTCGGCAAGACTTTTTTCCGAATATTTTTCGCGCAGTCATTCCGCGGCTAACCCGCGCCTCGCGCCGCTACGGTCGCGCGACTGATTACTGGACCAGCCGAATCGTCCAGAAATCGGCCGCCAGATCCTGGTCCGTCAGGTACGCGTACGGAATAGTGAAGTAGCCTCGCATTCCCCACTTCGTTCCCCAGGAGTTTCGACAGAGAAAAGTTCGGTCGGAATCTCTGTAGCCGATTGCACAAACCGCATGGCCGCCGAGCACCTTTTCACGCGTTCCGGGCATGGGAACTTTGCCGGTGCGAGCCACGGCCGTGCTTTCGAAACTTTCGTAAACGGTAAAACCGAAGACGAATGGAAAGCCGCTGGCCAGACAGCCTTTCATCTGCTGGAGCACCTGCACCAGACGCATGTAGGTAACGGTGGTGTGCCGCGACGCTTCGTCGTAGCAGGCTCGCGTCGGTTTCATTTTGAATTTCGCGACGTTGTACGGCCACATCGATTCCGGGCATGCGCCATGTCTCGCGACTGTCTTGATTCCGTCACGGATCATCGCCCCACTGTCTGAGCTGACGGTGCCTTCGAGCGCGCGCTCGTTGTAGTAAATGAAGAGACGCGAAGGAATGAACACATTCGCGAGCTGTTCCTTCATCTGATCGAATTCGATCGCGCCACCGATTGCGTTCGCCGTGCAACTCCCGAGCTGTCCCTGATCGTAAACCGGCGGACACGACGGCCGGAGATCGACTTTGGTCGGTAGTTCGCGGAGGAGGAAAAGCGGGGGAGCAGAGTAGAGGAAATCGCGCTGGTCGGGCAGGTCCGGGACCCACCCGTAGCGGGCTACTGAACGTGACGAGGCCGACACGGTCTGGCGGGCAGTTCGGCGGCGGCGCGTTGTCCGGGGCATGAGATCGCATAGCAACCGAACTGGCTAGGGCTTGCGAGCTTTTTTCGCGTCCTCCGGAAGCTCAACAAGCAGTACTTGCGACCGCTGCGTCACTCTATGGAACCGGGTCGCGCGTCCCCTCATGAATCCAAGGGCCGCAGCGTATCAGTCGCCAGCTGGTCAGAACGAAACCAACTGGAAAGCCATGCCGTTGCATTGCTTCTTGCGAGTATCGCGAACAGGTCGGCTGGAAACGGCACCGAACCACGTGTCGCGTGATCGGCCGGACGGCCGTCCGATATCCACCGATTACCGCGACGTCGTAAGCGCGAACAGACCACTGGCTGGCCGGCGGTCGTGTCCAATCGAACATCGCCGCGGCTGCGAGCGCAACCGCGGCGATCAACTTAATTCGATTCGAGCGCTCACGGCCCGACGAAGCGGGATGAGGCGCTTCCGACAAACGGCTAAACCGTCGGCGGCGGAGTCGTGCCTGTACTGCCGCCGTTCTTCGGTCGTGTGACGAGGTGCACGATGATGCCGATCAGCCATGTTGGCGGGATCCAGGTCAAGACCGTGACCAGTGTTGCGTTTGGTGAATTGCGCCGTTTCGCGTCGCGCGTCACCCAGATGGCGCCAGCGAGGTAGATGGCGAGGAGCGTTCCGCAGTAGAGCAGTCCGCAGCCGCCGGCAAAGAGGGCTCCGGCTGCCCCGGCTGCAGCATCCCCGGCGCCAACAGAAGCAGTGGCCGTGGGACTGTCATCCTGCGCGAGGAGGCTGGCGAGCGGTAGAAAGAAGCAGGTTAAGGCGGCGAGACGTTTCATGGCGTGCGTTACTACGCGTTTAGGAACGAAGGTGTCAACGCTGAAACACCAGCGACGTCTCCCAGGATGCCAATCTTCGCGATCGTCGTCCTCGCCCTGGCTCGTTAAAATGCTTCCACCGTTCACGCGCCGCTGCGTATCATCGCCCGCCACAAAGCTGAGCGGCTCTGACGACGACCTAAATGCGCATTACCAACGCAAAACACGTCCCGTGGCTGATCTTTGTCGTGCTTGCCACAGCTGGAGCGTGCTGGCTCTACGTCGGCAATTTCTATCCGGAACGGCTGTCGCCTGCGATGCAACTGCCAGATACGCTCCGGCAAACGCCGTCCGATCACCGCAGCGTCGGCGGCACGCCCCTCGGCCTGTGGTTCGGCGCGATTGCGCTCGCCATCTTCCTTTTTGCCGCATTGCTCAGCCTGCGAAAAAAACTGCCGCTCTGGCGAATGGGCACGGTGCAGCGATGGCTGCGCGCTCACATCTGGCTTACGCTGCTCACGATTCCGCTCGTCATTCTGCACAGCGGGTTTCGGCTCGGCGGGCCGATGACTGCGCTGCTCGTCGCGCTCTACAGCGTCGTAATGGTGAGCGGCATTTACGGTCTCATGTTGCAGCACCGTCTGCCCACTTTGATGAAGGAGCGGCTGCCAGCAGAACCCGTGTTCCAGCAACTGCCCAACATCCGGGCGCAACTCTACTCGTCCGCGGAGAAAATGCGGGACGCATTGAGACTCGCAGCGCCACAGCTGGATTCGGCTCGAAATGGCGCACAGCCCGATCGCAGATCCCGAACGGCCTACAGCGCGCCTGCTGCGCGCGTCGAACGTGAGGTAGCGGCGGAATCGCTCGCCGCGGCCTCGATCGGTTCGACGGAAGCCGAAATTGGCGGCGCGTCGGTGAAATTCCACGAAGAGGACAAACCGCAACGAGGCTCCTCGCTCGAGCTTGGCGGCGAGCTCCCGTCCGAACTCGTGCTGGCAGAATTCGTCGATCGCCACGTGCTTCCGTATTTGCGCTCAAAACGCGGACGACGGTTCCGCTTGGGCGATGCGGGCCTCGCCCAGGAAACATTCCGACAAATGAGACTGCGCGTGGCTGAGCCCTACCGCGGACGCGTCGACGAGCTGGAATCGTGGTGCGACGAGCGGCGTCTGATCGATCTCCAGGTGCGGCTTCAACAATGGTTGCACGGTTGGCTCTTTGTCCACGTGCCGACGTCTTTTCTCCTCATCATCCTCACTTTTTGGCACGCATACGTGACGCTGTTTTACTACTGATGAGACAAGGCGTTGTAGGGCAGGCGCTCCCGCCTGCCAGCCACTCGAGGCAGGCGATGCGCTTGCCCTGCGATTTTGCTGCGTCGAGTGACGCACGTCGCGTCCGTGCTGAACAACGGGTCCGCTAAAATGGGCCGACTCGAGCGGACGCAAAAGCAGATCTCGCAGCGGTACTGGTCGATCGTCGCGAACTACAGCAGCCTCTATCCCTGGAAGCTGGCCCGGATCGCTGCCACCGCAGTGGCAATCATCGGCGGAATACTGGCGATCGTTATTTTCTACCGGCAGCGCGCCTCCGAGGAATTCTTTAACGCCGGCCGCATCTCGGCTCCCCACGCCAAATTTGGAAACGACTGCAAACAGTGCCACGAGGAAGCGGCCGGCGCTCCCGACCGCCCGCAGCTGATCGCCGCGTTGAAGGAGCGTTTCCACAGCGGCGTCGAGTTCAATACGATTGATCGCAAGTGCGAGGTTTGCCACCAGCAGCACACCTTGCACGAGCCGAACGTGGTCGAGAATCGCTCCTGTTCCGCTTGTCACATGGAACACCAGGGCAGCAGGTCGCTGCGAATCGTTGCCACATCACAATGCGCAGCGTGCCACAACAACGCTGCCGTGATGGAGGCATCGGCTGAGAAAGGCGCGCACCTTCCCGCAGACGCCTTCCACATTCGGCCGCATCCGCCTCAGCAGTTTGTTTTCGACCTGCCTCGCCCTGCTCGTGGTTACACTCAGGTCTTTCCGACTTTCGCCGACAAGCACCCCGAATTTCAGGTGATCAGCGAGAAGGCGCGCGACCCCGATGTGCTCCGGTTCAATCACCAGCGTCACCTGAGCGGCGCCGACATTCCCCAGGTGAACGGAAAGAAGCTGGATTGCGAGTACTGCCACAAGCCCGACGTCGAAGGACGTTTCATGCAGCGCGTGACTTTCACGGCCAACTGCCAGGCGTGCCACTCACTGCAATTCGACATTAAGAATCCCGAGATGCAGCTGCCGCATGGTGATGCCACGGCCGTGCGCGGCTATCTCCACTCGCTGCCGACGCATTACGCGGATCTTGCGCTTACGAAAGGCATCACCGCGCCGGCGCAAATCCAGAGCTTCGTCGCGCAGCAGGTGGCGCAGCTCCGCGACCAGGTGCGTTCCGGGGAAGAGCTGGAGCGCCGCGTTTTTTTCACGGTCGATCCCTACAAGCCGCAGGCGGGCGTGGTGGGGACGCGCGCGGCTTTTTATGGCTGCGCCTTTTGTCACGAGGTCAAGCCGCAGGCGGCGCTCGTCCCGGCGGTGACCAAACCTGCCTTCGCCGATCGGTGGATGCCGCAGGCACATTTTAATCATGCAAAACATCAAAGCGTTAAATGCGACGAGTGCCACCACGCGACCCAGAGCCGCGAGACGTCCGATGTTCTGATGCCGGCTAAAGCGAACTGTGTGATCTGTCACAGCCCAGCCGGCAAAATCGCCTCCGAGTGCATGGTCTGTCACACCTATCACGCGCCTCGGCAGATTGCCGCGGCCGCGCCATCGCCGACGCCGCGTCTCTCGTTTAAGGAGATGGTGCGCGATGCGGTTGCGAGGCGCTAAGCGGGCGAGAGCTCGTCCTGCTGCTCGGCGGGCGCGCCGCTTACGATCCGCTCGATGGCGCCACGTAACCGTTCCCAGCCGATTGGCTTCGTCAGGTGTTCGGCGAATCCCGCGGCCCGGCTCGCCGCGACATCATCCTCAGTTCCGAAGCCGCTGAGCGCGATTCCTTCGATCGCCGTGGTCGCGCGGAGCTCGCGCATCAGGTCGAGGCCACTTCCGTCGCTCAGGCCGATGTCGCTGATGAGCAGATCGAATTGCTGATTCGCGCCGCATTCTCGTGCCTCGGCGACAGTCGCGGCCAGGGCAACTTCGTAGCCGGCATGCTCAAGGATACGGCGCAAGACGCGCGCTGTGTCGTCGTGATCTTCGACCAGCAAAACGCGTCGGCCGGCAGCGGTTCGTCCACGCGGCGCGAGCACGTAGGCAGGCCCGTCGAGGAGAGAGGTAGCGATCGCCTGCAGCGTGATGGTAAAGGCGGCGCCTCCATCACGACCGCCACTCTCGGCCGTAATCTGACCCTCATGTGCGTCAATGATGCTCTTGGAAATAGCGAGACCGAGGCCGAGCCCACCGTACTTGGTCGTGGTCGTCCGGCCTCCCTGCTCGAAAGCATTGAAAATGCGCGGCAGCACCTCGGGATCGATGCCGACGCCGTTATCCGCGAATTGAATGATGACATGCTGC
>JBJMWX010000025.1:0-14388 GCA_045809925.1 Chthoniobacterales bacterium | reverse complement strand
GAAATTGGTGCCTTGCGTCGCGTCATTGCCGATTGACCAGGCAATCACGCCTTGTCTCATGGTAGCTGTGCCGGCGCCGGTGTCTGCCGTGTAGGGGTTCGTGATTGTGCCGTTGTAGTTGTTGTCGATTCTAACTCGATAAGCTGCACCCCACGGATCATAGAAGCGAAAATTTGCGCCCATCCCTGCCTTAGGGTTTGCCGGATCCTTCACGTCCGGTGGTGAGATAAAGACAATCTGGCGTGCGTTGAGGGTCGGAGATCGAGATCTGAGGTTATCCATCAAAACATTTTGATTGTTGTCATCTGCCGCACTGAAGTCCTGGGTGTCATCTCCCGTCTGCGCAGCGCATGGATATTGCCCGTACTCGGTGTAATACGCATTCACCGCGGTGACGATTTGGGTGAGATCGTTCTTGGCCTGGGTGCGCTTGGCCTGGTCTTGGACGCCACGAAAAGCCGGAAAGAGCAACCCGAGCAAGATGATGATGACGCTGATGACGACGAGCAGCTCAATCAGGGTAAACGCTCTTCTAAATTGAGCGTTGAGCAGCCTGCTCGCGAAAGCTTTCGGCGTTCTGCGCGCGGAGTCTGCGGTTCTCTTCCTCACTTCCAGTTCTGCATCTGTTCGGGGAACGGACAGTGCGAACAGTCTGAGCTGTCTTGCATACAGAAGTCTTCATAAATCTGCAGCAATCCCTGCTGATGAGCGACGGTCTTGAGAAACAATGTCCGGCGTGGATCATCGCCGAAAAGCCGCGCTGCGGCGGTTTCGATCCGGCGGTTGCTGAGCTGCGTGCGCAGCGTGGCAAACTCGCTCCGCCCCTTCGCTCCGTCGGCCAGCCACCATGGGAAAATGACATTCGCGAGGATATCGACGATCCGCGTGTTCCCAATCAATGCCATCGGCGCGCTGGTCGGGTCGGATGTGAGCGTGTAGTGGAAGTCCCAAAACGGATGATGCAATCCCTTCAAGAAGGCACGCACCGCAGTCGCCTCTGGTTTTCGAAGCGAATCCAGGCACTTGCGCCATTCTTGCGCGAGAGCGGCCAGGGCGCCGAGCCGTCGCTGCGGATGATTGAGCGGGCGCGCGCCGCCGAGTTTCCAGAGTTGCTTCGGCACGATGAGACGGTGCATCGCGTCTCGTTGCGGCCACCAGCGGTCCCATAGCTCGCGGACATATCCGCGTGAGCTGCGGTCGTAGCTCGCCAGATCGCTGGCCAGAAAACCGCCAATGCCGAAGAGGAGCGCTTCCGCGTCCGCGCTGGAGTCGCGCAAGGCGCGGAGCGAAACGCGCTGAGCGATGAGCGTGAATGGCAGCTTGTTCTGTTTGTAACCGAGTGCGGCGGCGAGCTCCTGGAAGAGCGCCTCGTCGCGGCCGTGATCGGTCGCGATTCGCTGGAGCCGCCGCGCCTTGCGTCGAAGCCGGAATTGCGCGGCGGCATCGAGAATACCCGTGACGCGCGCCTCCGGCAGACCGCGCAAGGGCGCGTGACATCTGCCCGGACGAGCGAGCGGCACGGTACCGACAAACGCATCCGGCAACGTGGCCGGATCGACGCGGACCTGTGGCACGTTTCGGTTCCTGCTCGTCCGCGTGAAGAATTCTCTTTCACTTTGATTCACGAAGACGTGAAGGATCGTGTCGTCGAACGCGGGATTCGTCGCGTGGCCGTGGCTTTCCCAGCTGCGGTCGGTGAGATCGAATTCGATGCTGCCGCGGACTCGCTGACCGCCATTCACGCTGATGGATGCGTCCCTGAAATCCGGGCCCGCCTCGCGGTTCCACGTGCCGAATTGCACAACCTCAATCTTTTCCCCGATGGTTGAGCGGAATTCCTTGCCAAAATCGCCCGTAAACCAGCGCGCCTGCAGCTCGAGCTCGTTCGGTGTCCGCGGTGTGACGAATAGCGGGAGATCGCGCACGCGTGCGGTCTCGCGCAGTGCAGCATAACCTTCGGCTGCCTCCAGCGTTGTCATCTCGAGCGAAGTCGGATGATCCAGGCGAAGACTCTCAGGGCCGCAATGCCGAAGATTTCCCGGGTCGGCTCGGAATGACAAGGCAGTGGTCGTCGTAGTGCTACCTCAAAGCTGCGCGACGGTCTGTTCGATCCGTTCTTCGGCCGGCGTGGTGTTTATTTGTTGCCGCAGGTGTTGCACGATTTTTTGCACAATCGCGCCGTCCGTCCGGGGAAAAACGAACAGGTACTTCGCTCCTTTTCCCGCCGCGGGCAGGACGACGAGGTTGTCGGAGAGGAACTTGGGCTCGTGGAGCGCGACCGAGCCTTGCAAATCGACCGATTGCGAAAATCCGCGGCCGCTTTTCCGCGCTACGAAGACGAGCTTCTGCGGTTCTTCGTTGGTTGAAACGAGAGCGCCGAAAAGATTCGCGGGGATACGCCGGCCGCGCCCGCTGATGCACGGCACGGCCCACGCGATGGTTTCGGCAAGAAGGTTCTGTTTTGCGAAGACGTCCGCAACACGCGACGGCATTGAAATCGGCAGCCGGGTTGCCGGGTGTGTGTCGGCGGGGAAATTCAATTTTTGCAGGATCAGCCAGAGCTTGACACGCGTGGCCCGAAAAACCTTGGGAACGAAGTAGATGAAGGCGGCGAGCAACGTTGCGAACACGCAGAGCGCGACCAGCGGATTGAAATGGATGAGGAACAATCCGCCGACTACAGCAGCATCTTCAGCGAGGCTGAGGCCGATGTTTGAAAAGGGCTCGGGCGAGGCGTTGGCAGTCAGACGCGAGGCGGCTTTGGCGCTGTGCGTGAGCAGGCTGGTCGAGCCGGCGAGCAGCGCGACCAGGAGATCGAAGGTCGGGCTGGTGTGGCCAAGCACCTGGATGGCGAGCAACGCGCCGCCGATGGGTCGTACGATTGTGTGGACGATGTCCCAGGCCGTATCGATCCACGGAATTTTGTCGGCGAAAAACTCCAGGACGTAGAGCACGCCGGCGACGGTGACGATGATCGGGTTCCCGAGCGGCTGGAGCGATTGGAATGTGGGTGAGAGGACGATCCAGTGTTGGTTGATTGCCAGTCCTGTGACGAAAACGGTGAGATAGAGATTTACCCCGGCGAGACAGGCGAGCCCGAGCGCGACGCCAAGAAGGTGAAGCCGCTCCACGGAATGAATGTAGGCCGTAGTGCCACGCGAAGTCGAGGAATCCCGTGGCTGAGAGAGTTTAACCGTGGCGTCGTCGCGCCGCGGCAGCGGAGAGATGGACTGTGGTTTGAATTTGCGTCTCCGCGTTCTCTGCGTTCTCTGCCGTGAAACTGTATGCTCGATATCCGCCTCGTCCGCGAACAGCCGGAATTTGTGAAGGAACGGCTCGCGACGCGCGGTGGCGACGACGCCGCAAAGATCGACCAGCTGCTGCGGATCGACACGGAACGGAGGAAGGCGGAAACGCAGCTCCAGCAGCTCAACGGCGAGCGCAAACGCCTGAGCAAGGAAATCGGCGCCAAACGCAGCCGCGGCGAGGTGTCCGACGACCTCGAAGGACGCGTCCGCGCGATTGGTGACGAGATCGCGAAGCTGAATGAGGAAACGAGTGGTCGCGACGTCGAGCAGCGCGAGCTGTTGTTACAGCTGCCGAACCTGCCGCACGCCAACGCGCCGATCGGCAGCGATGCGACCGCAAACACAATCGTGCGAAGCTGGGGTGACAAGCCAGAGCTCGCCTCGACGCTCGATCATGTCGCGCTCGGGACGAAGCTGCGGCTGTTCGATCTCGAGCGCGCCGCCAAGCTGAGCGGGAGCGGCTTCATTTGCTTCACCGGGCAGGGAGCACGGCTCGAACGCGCGCTCATCCAATTCATGCTCGACCTGCACACGCGCGAGCATGGCTACACGGAAATAAGTCCGCCATTCCTGGTCCGACGCGATTGCATGATCGGGACTTCGCAGCTCCCGAAATTCGAGGCTGATATGTACGGCCTGGAAGATGGACAGATGTTTCTCGCTCCGACGGCTGAAGTGCCGGTAACGAATTTTCATCGGGAAGAAATTCTCGCGGCGAACGATCTGCCGAGAAAATTCGTGGCTTACACGCCTTGTTTCCGCCGCGAAGCCGGCTCAGCCGGTCGGGAGACGCGCGGTATTATTCGGGTCCATCAATTCGACAAGGTCGAGTTGGTGAAAGTCACGCGGCCGGAGAACTCGGCTGACGAACTCGAGTCGCTGACGGCGAATGCAGAGCGCATTTTACAGCTGCTCGGATTGCATTACCGCGTCATCGAACTGTGCACCGGCGATCTCGGATTCGGATCTGCCAAGACCTACGACATCGAAGTTTGGTCGCCTGGCCAGAATGCCTACCTCGAAGTGTCGAGCTGCTCTAACTTCGAGGATTTTCAAGCACGCCGCATGGAGCTGCGGTTCAAAGACAGCGACGGCAAAAACCGCTTTTGCCACACGCTGAACGGCTCAGGCCTCGCGCTGCCAAGGCTGTTTGCTGCGTTGATCGAATGCGGTCAGCGGGCCGACGGCTCGGTCAGATTGCCGGAAATCCTGCTGCCCTATTTCGGCGCGGCCGAGATTCGGTAACAATATTTCTCGGCCGGAGCAATCATTGGCGGGGAACGCTCCGTCGTCGCCTTTCCTAACTGTTCATCTGCCGCGAAGCACGAGCGTCGCCCTCCATGTCAGGAATCGGAGGCTGCGAACAAATCCAATTGACCGCGATCGGGTGAAGCGGTTTCCGCCTCGGACGGCAGCGGCAGCTCAAAGCCGAGCCGCTTCGCCAGCCGCTGGCATGTCTCGGGCGCGAAGCCTTCGAAGTGGTTGTTCACGAAGCCCCAGACGCTCCGCGTTTCGCCGAGATGCCGCTGGAGACGCAAACCCCAGCTGTCGAGCGCGGCCTCGCGTTTCCAGAGCAGTTTGCCGTAGCGGTGAACGTGTCGCCCGTCCATGTCGTACTTGGTTTGATAATCGCCGAGGAGCCGCAAGTAGATGAAATCTGTTGTCAGCGGGAGGAACTCGAACGGCGCGAGATTGCGCTCGTTGAGTGCGCTTGTGTCCGCCCAGACCCAGCAAACCCGATGTTTCTCCAAAAGATGAATGACCTGCGGCCGGTGCCATGCCGGGTTCCGGAACTCGATAGCGAAGCGGAAATCGTGCGGCAGTTGACCGAGAAATTTGCGTAGCGCGAGCCGGCCGTCTTTTGGCGAGAACGAAGGCGGCAATTGAATGAGAACAACCCGGAGCTTGGCCGCGAGCGGCTCAACCGCGCGAAGGAAAGCTTTGAACTCGGCGGTGCAGTCGCGCAGCCGGCAGGCGTGCGTAATTTCGCGCGGCAGCTTGCAGGTGAAGCGGAACTGCGCTGGGGTGTTTTCGACCCAGCGCTGCACAGTTCGTTCAGACGGGGCGTGATAAAAGGTGGAGTCGACTTCGACCGCCGGAAAGTAATGCGAGTAAAACTCCAGCCAGCCATCCGTCGGCAGTTCGGCGGGGTAGAAATTGCCGCGCCATTCGTCGAAGCTCCACGCGCAGGCACCGAGGCGGATCTTCTGCTGATCAGTGAGATTCAAAATTCTCTCGTCAGTGGAATCGAACAAATTGCCGGCGCAAGTTGTCTCACGCGGTCCGATTGGGTGCGAGCACTACCGATGGGGTGGTCAACTTGACTGACATGATAAGCTTACTTACCCTGCGCAACGCGATGACAAATCGGTTGGGCATTCTATTTTCAATAGCCGTTGGTGCTGTGCTTTTTGCACCCAACAGCCGCGCCGGCATCGTCTTCAAGCCGGGCGAGAAGGCGCATTACGAAGCTCCCGGCGAAGAGCAAATTAGCGGCACGGCGCAGCAGCTGTTCGACAAGGGGCAGGAGGCGGAAAAATCCGGTGATAATGCTCACGCAATCAAGGCTTATACAGCGATCTTTCGTCATTACCCCAAGGACGCTCTCGCGGCGGGCGCAGCTTATCGCGCGGCGCAGCTCGAAGAGCAGAGCAACGACTTCCAGAAAGCGGCGCTGAGCTATCGCACGATCGTCGAACGGTACCCAAAGTTCGAGCACTTCGACGACGCGATTGAGGGGCAGTTCCGGATTGGCGAGATGTATCTGAACGGAAAAAAGAACCGCGTGATGGGCGTGCCGTTTGGTGATTCGCTAGATCACGCGGTAGAGATTTTTGCCGCGATTGTTCGCACTGCGCCTTACGGCAAGTACACGGCGCGGGCCCAGTTCGACATCGGCCTGGCGCGTGAGAAACAGGGGAACAACGACGCCGCAATTCAGGCATATGAAGCGGTAGTCGATAAGTTTCCGAGCGATCCGGTTGCGGCCGACGCTCAATATCAGATCGGCTACATCTGGTTCCGCGCTGCGAAGGCCGGAACGAAGGATGCCGCGGCGGCAAAGAATGCCAAGACCGGTTTCGAGGATTTCCTGTTCCGCCACCCGAACAGTGAGAAGGCTGCTCAGGCACGGGACGATTTAAAGCAACTCGACCAGAAGCAGACGAACAACGCCTTTCAGGTTGCGAAGTTTTACGACAAGCAAAAGAACTACCGGGCGGCCGTCATTTACTACAACGAGGTGATTCGTCAGCAGCCCGGCTCGTCGGAGGGTAATCACGCCAAGAGGCGGGTGGACGAGCTGCGCGCAAAATTCGGCGACGCCGCGCTGCAGCCGGCAATCGCAGCCGGCGGAACGTCGAAGAAGAGCAAGCACGGCGGCGGGGAAACGGCGGAAGGGCACGGCCATTCCCAGGAACAGATGCCGTCGCTGCCGCCTGATGCCGCGCCGCTGCCGCCGGCGGACGCAGATGTTTCTCTCCCACCACCTGCTTCGCTCATGCCGGACACGACGACAGCTCCGCCGCCGGAGAGCACATCGGCTCCCGCGCACTCGGCTGATTCCGAAGCGACGCCTGCTCCATCGGCATCGCCGAATCAGTGAAGAACGCGCACGGCATGTTGGTGATGCCTCTGCGGAGGTACATCCCTGCTGCTCTGGCCGCATTGCTTTTGAGCGGCTGCGCTGGATATCATCTCGGGCCGGTTAAGCCGTACTACCTGCATGACGTCCATTCGATTGCCGTGCCGACGTTTAAGAACAACACACTCATGCCCCGCGTTGAGGTGTTGGTGACCGACAGCGTGATTAAGCAGCTTCAGCAGGACGGGACGTTTCGCGTTGCCAGCGGCAGCGGTGATCCGGACGCGACGTTACACGCCGAGATTTTGCGCATCGGCCGTTCACCGGCCCGGTCGGTCCGCGGTAATGTCCTGGCGACGACTGAGTTCAACCTTACCCTGCTTGTGCGATACAGTTTGGTTGGGCGAAAGAAGGAGCCGTTGGCCGGGGGCGACGTCACCGGAACGACCAGTTTCTTCGTCAGCGGTGACGTGACCACCGATGAGCGCCAGGCCCTGCCACTCGCCGCCGAGCAGGCGGCGCAGTCTCTCGTCAGTCAAATCTCTGAAGGGTGGTGATCGCCAGTGAAGGGCGATGCGAAGCTCTGGGGCATCCTGAATGACAAGCTGGATATGCTCCGGGCCAGCGGTCGACTGCCCGAAGCGATCCGTGTCGGTGAAACGCTCCTTGACCTGGCCCAGCGCGCTTTCTCGCCGGACGACCCGCCCTTTGGCGCGACCCTGGAAAAGCTCGGGCAGCTCTACGACCAGAATGGCGATCGCAATGCGGCCAAGGTTTACCTCGTCAAAGCCCACGATGTTTTCCTGAAGCAGGAGCCGCCCGACCACCGCACCGTGTTTCGCTCGGCGCGACGGCTCGGCTTTCTCTGCGACAGTCTCGGGCAGACTGGGGAAGCGGTGCGTTATTACGAGCAGGCAATCGAAGCCGGCACCAACCTCCCTGATCTGCCCTACTCGGACTTGGGCACGATGTTAAACAATGTCGCCCTGATTTACCGAAAGACCGGCCGTCAAAAGGCGGCCGAGCCCTACTACCTGCACGCACTCGACATCTACGAAAAACAGCTCGGGCCGAATCACCCCGATGTCGCGTCCGTCCTGAACAATCTCGCCGTCTTTTACACGAACGAACGGCGGTTTGCCGAAGCGGAGAAAACACATCTGCGTGCCCTTGCCATTCGCGAGAAAGTGCATCCGCCCACTCACCCGGATATCGCGCAATCGAAATGCAATCTGGCCGTCGTTTACCACTCGAGCGGCGATTACGCACGCGCCTCCGAGCTCTACCGCGCCTCGATCAAAGCGTGGGAGGACGCGACCGATAAACCGCCGGAAGACTACGAAATCGTTGCCTCGAATTACGCCGATCTTCTCCGCTCCTTAGGCAAGGCCCGGCAGGCGCATCAGGTTGAAGAGCGCGCCCGGAAGAAGCGCCGGTGATCAGCTTCGCTCTTGCGCGGTTCTTGTGAAACGGCAACTTAGCAACCGCTCAAGCGCTCACGTGGCGGAATGGCAGACGCGTACGGCTCAGGACCGTATGGGGAAACCCGTGGAGGTTCGACTCCTCTCGTGAGCAGTTAGCCTCGCGCGAATTCGTCGAGCGCGGCCGCCAGGCGTTCTAACCCGGTGCGCACTTCCTCCGTCTCGCCGCCGATGCCGACGCGGAAATGTTCCGGCATCTCGAAGAATTCTCCCGGGACGACGCTGGTTTCATATTTGCTGCGCAACAACCTAAAGAATTCGTCCGGATTGCCATTCGTCAGGCGCGGAAAGAAGACGGTTCCGCCAAGTGGACGGAAACACTCGAGGTCGTTGCGCGAATCGAGGAAGGCATCAATCAGCGGACGATTCGCCTCGAGAACAGCGCGAGCACGTTCGCGAAATCGACAGAGGTTATCGAACGCGACGACCGCCATCAGTTCAGGCACGTGCGGCGCAGTCGCGCTGAAAAGATCATTCAGAAGCCAGATTCGTCGCGCGAGCTCCGGGGCGGCTAGAATCCAGCCGCAGCGCAAGCCGCTCAGGCCATACAACTTTGTCAGGCTGCTGGTGACAATAAACGGATTTTCATTGGCGCTTGCCTGCCCGATCTGAAAAGCAAACGGTGCATCGCTGTCGAACAGCATCTCGAGATACACTTCATCCACCAGCACACGCGCGCCGACCTGCTGCGCCTTTTCGCCGATCGTGCGGAGCGTTTCAGACGGAATCAACGCGCCGCTTGGGTTGTGCAGATTCGTCAACACGATAAGACGAGTGTCGGGCCCGATCCCGTCTACCGGGACGGCGAAGTCATTGTCAAACCGCCGTGGAATGCGCCGAACTCGCGCGCCGAGATATTGCGCGAGCTCGATTAGCGGGCCGTAGGCCGGCTGTTCAATCAGCACTTCGTCTCCGGGCTCGAGGAGCGCAGCCATGACGAGATGATTGGCCATCGATGTGCCCGCGGCCGTAACAACACAGTCGACTTTCGTGTGGTTGTGCTGCGCGATTCGTTCCAGCAGCGGCTGATATCCATAGCCGCCATTCGTAATCTCCAGTTCATCAAGCGGCAGCGGCGGGAACTCGCCCATGAGCACATTGGCAATGCCGCTGGTCGCAAGATTATAGCGCGCCTGTGAACAGGTCTTAGCCCATTGCATGTAACTGGACTCCGCACGCCGGTTCATCGTGATCTGTTGCGCCAGAGCCAGTAGACAGGCAAGCCGGCGAGCGCAATGCCGAGGCCGATGAACGCGCGGATCGGGTCGTGCAGAAACGTGCTCAGCACGATCAGCCATTGCGCGGCAATGAAGACGAGCGTGGTCCACGGATGCAGCGGGACGCTGAATGACGCACGAGTCGCCGAGCGGGTTCGCAGCAGGCAGAGGCAGACCGCCGTCAGGCCAAAGAAAATGCAGTCCATCGCGACGACATAGTTCACGACTTGCGCGTACGTGCCGCTGAGGGCGATCACGATGGCGCATGTCCCCTGCACGGCGATCGCAACGACCGGCACTCGCGTCCTGGGATGCACCCATCCGACGCTGCGGAAGAAGACGCCATCCTCAGCCATCGCGAAGTAAACGCGCGGGGCGGTCAGGATCGATTGCGCTAGAAAGCCGAGCGCTGAGAAAGCGATGCCGGCAGCAATCATCTGTGCGCCACGGTTGCCCAGGAGCGTCCGCATTACGGCGGAGGCAGGCGTGGTGGTGCCAGCGAGACCGGCGGCGCCGAGCTCGCGTAGATAAAAGTAATTCACTGAGGTGTAGACGACGATCACACCCACGACGCCGAGTACCAGCGCGCGAGGCAACGTTTTCTGCGCATCTCGTACCTCTGCGCCGAGAAAGCTCGATGTCTGCCAGCCGCCGTAAGCGAAGAGCACCGGAGTCATGGCGGACCCGAATGCGACTGCGAGATTGAGCGATAGCGACTGGTCTGAAATCGGCGGCTGCGCCGGAGCGTGCCCGCCAAATAGAACGCTGCAGACTTCAAGCGCGCCGACGGCGCCTATCGCCAGCAGGGTCATCGCCGCTTGCACGCGACTGCCCGCGCGCACGCCCAGGCAGTTGATCATCGTCAGGAGTGCGAGGGCGCCCGCGCCCACGGCCGCAGCGCTGAGTTGCCAATGTGTCAGCTCAAGGAAATAGCGGGCGAACGTGATCGCGACCGCCGCCATTCCGCCGGTCTGGATGACAAGCAGCAGCACCCACCCGTAAGTGAACGCGACCGCCGGATGCAGCGCATCGCGCAAATACGCATACTGGCCGCCGACCACCGGCGCACGTGCCGCCAGTTCGCTGTAGATAAAGCCGCCGAGCAGCGCGATCGCGCCGCCGGTGATCCACGCGCTCAGGATCAGGAACGGAGAATGGACGCGCTGAGCGACCAGGTACGGGTTGATGAAAATACCCGCGCCGATGATACCTCCCATCACCGCCATGGTCGTGCCGAACAATCCGAGCTGACGCGCGAGCTTCGTCATCGGTCCAGACTCACCGAACTTTGCCGCGTGCGTCGACCGGCCATTGATCGACCACTTGAGCACCGGATGTGATCATTAATCGCTCGGCTAGATTCGCGACGGGGCAGGCGTGGTTCGGCACGACCCGTAGTTTTGTGCCGATCGGCAGGTTGCGATCGCCGCGTTTGAGGAAGCCATGCTCTTCCGACAGGCGGATTACCGTGAGCGGATTGGCGTGCTCTTCTTCGCCCAGTTGAAAAGCGACACCGTAACCAGGCGCTGACGTGCCATGAGCGCCAAGATCGGAGCTGAGCACCTTCGACCCGGCGTCGATGATGAAAAAGCGCTCGTTCGCGCTGACGATTGTCACAATCACACTGAGTGCGACGTCGGCGAAGGTGGCGAACCCGAGCCGGACGCCAGTCCCGTCGTGGAAAACGTAATTTCCAGGGCGGATTTCGGTGATCCCTTCGAAATTGTCCGAAGCGGTGACGGTCGGAGTCGAGCCGACGGAGATCTCGGGCACGACGACGCCCGACTTGCTGATGACATCGCGCGCACGCAGCAAGGTCGCGCGTTCTTCAGCGGCGATGCGCGCGATGCCAGCGCGGTCAGGCGCGGCATAGGCGTGCCCGGCATGGGAAAGCAGACCGGCGAATTTCAGGTGGCGGCTCCGCGCAATTCGTCCCACGAGATCGAGCAGGCGCGGAGATGACGCCGTCACTCCGCAACGATGCAAGCCGGCATCAACTTTCACGAAAACCGCCAAATTGGCTCCGCAGTTTTCGGCTGCATCCACCCCAGCTTCGCTGTCGATCATGATCCGCAGATCGACTTGTTCGTGTGCGGCCGCTCTTGCGAGCCTCTCGAGCTTTCGGCGATCGATTATGGGGTAGGCGACGGTGACCGATCGGGCCTCGCCGCTCTCGATAAAGACGATCGCTTCGTCGACCTTCGCTGTGGTGATACCGACCGCCCCGCCTTCGAGTTGCAGCCGCGCGATCGCCAGCGACTTGTGAGTTTTGATGTGCGGGCGCAAGGCGACCTGGTTGGCATTCGCAAGCTCCTGCATCCGCTCGATGTTCGCGACCAAACGATCGCGATCGACCACCACTTCCGGCGTCTCGAGTTGATCCAGCGTTGAGCTCATCCGCGAAGCGCAGTATCCACGGCAAGGTGGCCCACACGTCAACACAAACACCTGAACCCGCGACGCGCGATCCGCAGCGCGTGCGCGAGATGTTTGGGCGAATTGCGTCGCGTTACGACCTTGCCAATCACCTCCTCAGCGCCGGCGCTGACATTCTGTGGCGACGGCGCGCCGCGAGAATCGTAGCGCGGTGGCAACCGCGGCGCGTTCTCGACCTTGCCACAGGCAGCGGCGATCTCGCTCTTGCCCTCCAGCGGCGATTACCTGCGACCGAGGTTCACGCGGCAGATTTTTCCGAAGAGATGATCGCCATCGCGCGTCGCAAAGGCGTCCAACACGCGATCGTGGCCGACGCATTGCACCTGCCCTACGACACCGCTGGCTTCGACGCGGTGGCAATCGCGTTCGGGCTGCGAAACATGGCGGATTGGGGCGCGGCGTTGCGCGAGATGCGGCGCATGCTTCGCCTCGGCGGCCAGGTGCTTGTTCTCGATTTTTCGCTGCCGTGCGGCGCGCTGCAGCCATTCTATCGTTTCTATCTGCACCGCGTTTTGCCGCGCGCCGCCGCGCTCATCACTGGAGCGGGCGACGCCTATTCCTATCTTGCTGGCTCGATCGAAGTGTTTCCGAGCGGCGAGGAAATGTTGAAGCTGATCGAGCAGAATGGGTTCGCCGATGCGCAGGCTCAACGCCTCAGCGGCGGCATCGCCACCATCTACACGGCACACGCGGTCGCTCCTTGAGCCGGATAGGCGGTCGTAGATCGCCGCTACAACCCGGGCGTAGGAGTCGCGGATGGCAAGGGAGCTGGCGTCGTCGGCGTTCCGGCGAGCGGCAATTTCAGGGCATTGAGATCCGGATTATTGATGACGAAAACGCCCTCACGCTCGTCGGTTTTTGCCAGCCACATACCGTCTCCGGAAGGTCCGCCGACCAGGAGCTTGTGCAGCTGCTTGTCATCCGCCGAAGTGGTGAAGGTGATCACGAGCTGCGGCTTGTCGAACGCCGCCGGTCCGGGGGCGTTCGCGCCGATCCAACGCACGGCGCGCAGGTTGGTCAGCGTATTTAACAAAGACTGCACGTTCACCTGGTTGATTGGTCCGCTGCCGGAGACCCATTGCCATTGGTTGTTCGGACCACGCTGCAGCGATTGTTCGCGATCGGCGACAACGCTAAGTCTATGAACCTGCTCGGGTTTGAATTTGAAAATTGCCAGTTGTTGCCATTGCAGCGGGTCGGTGAAGATGGTGTCGAGTAGTTGTTTGCGGACGGCAACGATGAATGGCTCCTCGCCGACCCTGGCATAGACGATGTCGCCCTCCGCTCGGCCGAATGCCAGACTTCCGAAAGGCTTTTCACCCGCTTTGGTCTCGGCGGTGTTTTCAGACGCGAAGGAGCTGAACGTCAGCTGCAACTGCGGCTTATCGAGACCGTATTTCGGCAGATTCGACGCTACGTCTTCGACGAAGCGCGTCACTTGTTCGTTCTTTAAGGTGTCGAGCAATCGCGTCACCTCGGCCACATTGGCAGGCTGATCGTTGCGGCTTGCGAGGGTCCAGTTCTCCCCCTTTCGCGCGAGTACGACCTTCGACTTGCCCGGCGCGTCGATCGTCAATCGATCGAGAATGTTCGTCTCAATTCGCACGAGGTGATGGTCGCGCAGATCGTTCGGCTTCGTATTGAGGAGCTCCTCGATTTTCTTCGGCAGCGTGTAGACGGAAGCGCGGGGGGTGAAGCGCACGTAGACTTGTCCCTTGTCCTTCTCCGACGCGGTACCGATCTGGAGCGTCTGGCCAGTCTTGTCGTCTTTCGTGAACAAGCTAATCGAGCCGCGCGGCTCAGCGAGGCCATAGGGATGCAGATCGCCGCGATCTTCCGCGACGAACTGCTGGATCTGGGCCGTGGTGATCTGCGCGAGGAAATCGCCGACCTTCTGATCGTCGGCCCGCGCCCTAAGCGGCTTCAGGATTTCCCAATGTTCGGCGTTTCTCTGAAGCTCCATCTCGCCGGCTGGTGTCTTGAGCGTGACGCGCTCCACCTGGTTGGCGATCACGTCCGTCAGCCTTTTGTCGCGGAAGTCTTCCGCCTTCTTGGTCGCGTCGTCTCGCACGCTTTTTGCCGCGAGAAATACGTCGTTCGATTTATCGAGGCGGACGTAAACCTTGCCCTCAAGGGCCGTGTCCTTCCCGACCAAGACGTCGGGCGGCGCATCCTTGCCGATGAGCTTGATGCGCAGCTTCGCCTTGGCGAGGCCGTAGTCGTTAAGGCGGTTTTTATCCGCCTCGATCTCCTTTGCAGGAATGGTGTCGAACTTGTCCCACGATTCGAGGTCGTTCAGCAAACCGCCTACCGCGGTGCTGTCCGCCTGGTCTTTGAATGGCGCCTCGATTCGCCATTTTTTG
>JBJMWX010000024.1:0-11268 GCA_045809925.1 Chthoniobacterales bacterium | reverse complement strand
GCTCCGCGTAGCGATGCCGGCGGGGGGTTCGAACCCTGTATCGCGCACCTCAAAACCGGCATGTCGACGCTCAGAGCGCCGCTACAGCTACGCCGCGAGCTTCGCGGCGTCTTTGTGACCTAGGATGCGGACGGTCTGCTGGAGCTGCTCGACCTGGAGCGGCTTCTTCAAGACGGTGATCGGACCCCGGTTGAGAATCCGGTCGAGCATCTCGCTGTCAGGATAGCCAGTAATAATGATAATAGGCGCTTCTGGCTGCTCCTCGCGCGCTTTGTCATAGACGTCGTCGGCAGGGCCGTCCGGCAATTTTAGATCGAGAAAGATGAGGTCAAACTTCTGCTTATCGAGAGCGGCCATCGCCTCTTTGACCGTGCCGACAACGACGCGACTGAAGCCGATTTTCTTGAGGAACAGCTTGAAGAGACTCTGAAGCTGCTCGTCGTCATCTACCACGAGCACAGTCGGTTGCCCCGATTTGTCCTCTTTGAGGATGTCCTTATCGAGCGCGTTCTTTTTGATCCGCCAGCGGCCGCCGATCTGGATGGCTGGGAGCTGACCGCGCTGGACGAGATAATAGACGGTGGGGAGTGGAATCCGGAGGTATTTCGCGGTTTCCTTGACCGTCAAGAGGTTGTGCATGGTAGGGATACATCAAGTCGAGCAGCGGCCTGCAAGACAATTCGTAGCGGCAATCATTATAAATGTTAGAATCGGTGTCAATTGTTAGTTCGCGCGTATTTCGCGGCGCTTTTTCCCTGAAGTGCGGTTGATACACGGCGCATCCACGCCGCGTTGTGACGCGATTACTTCGCGAAACCGCGGCGCAACTGCGGCTGGACAACGCCGGAGCAGCGGTTGACTATGGCCACCTTCCATGAGCGTCCTGTTCTTTAAACGGTTTTTGCAACGGCCGTTTCAAGTCGCGTCAATCGTTCCGAGCTCGCGCGCGCTGGTGGAGCGGGTTGCGAGCAAGATCGACTTTAGCGGATCGCTCGTGATCGCCGAATATGGCCCGGGGGAAGGCGTCCACTCGCGCGAGATCGCGCGCCGGATGTCGCCGGACTCCACGCTGCTCCTGTTCGAGCTCGATCCGGAGTTATCGCACGACCTGAAACGGCAATTTGCCGACGATCCGCGCGTCCATGTGATCAACGGCGATGCCGCCACGCTGCCTGACGAGTTGCTCCGGCGCGGCCTGCACAAATGTGATTACATCCTTTCCGGCATTCCCTTCAGTATCCTGGAAAAGAACAAAAAGCGCGCGCTCCTCCAGAAGACGCACGATGCGCTGATCGATGGAGGCCGTTTCATCATCTACCAGGTGACGAACGAGTTGCGCGATCACGCGAAGATGTTTGAGACCGCCGATTCGGAGTATTTCCTGCAAAATATTCCGCCGATGTTCATCACGGTCTTTCGCAAAGAGATGACGCGCAACGGACATCGCAACGGTGCTCTCGAGCCGGCAGCAGCCGTAGCGACGAACCGATCGGCATGACGCCGCACAAAACGCGCATCGAAAAGGATTCGATGGGCGAGATGCAGGTGCCGGAGACGGCACTCTACGGCGCGTCCACACAGCGCGCGGTCCTGAACTTTCCTGTCAGCGGCTATCGTTTTTCGAGACCGTTCATTCGCGCCCTCGGCCTGATCAAGTGGGGCGCGGCGCAGGCAAACCACGATCTCGGGTTGCTCGATGCGCATCGCTCCGCCTTGATCGTGCAGGCGGCGGAGGAGGTCGTGGAAGG
Organism: Chthoniobacterales bacterium; assembly: GCA_045809925.1. Classification (GTDB taxonomy): domain Bacteria; phylum Verrucomicrobiota; class Verrucomicrobiia; order Chthoniobacterales; family UBA10450; genus CADDYX01. The sequence continues at coordinate 9,520 of JBJMWX010000024.1, read as the reverse complement.
AAAGCATGACGCCGATTTCCCGCTCGACATTTTCCAGACGGGCTCCGGAACAAGCACGAACACAAACGCCAACGAAGTGATCGCGAACCGCTGTGCCCAGCTCGCCGGCAAACCGATCGGCTCGCGTGAGCTGGTCCATCCCAACGACCACGTGAACATGGGGCAGTCGAGTAACGACGTGATCCCTTCGGCCATCCACGTGAGCGCGGCGGAACAACTGAAGAACCTGCTGATCCCGGCGCTCGAAAAATTACGCGATGCCTTCACCGCCAAGGCACAGGAATTCGACGGAATCGTGAAGATCGGCCGCACGCACCTGATGGATGCGACGCCGGTCCGTCTCGGGCAGGAGTTTGGCGGGTATGCCCAGCAGGTCGCCTACGGCATCGACCGCGCGAGCAGAGCAATGGAAATGTTGCGCGAGCTGGCGCTTGGCGGCACCGCCGTCGGTACCGGCTTAAATCGGCAGATCGATTTTCCGGCGAAAGTGATGCGCCATCTCGAGCATCGCACGGGGATCGCATTCCGCGAGGCGGCCAACCATTTCGAGGCGCAGGGAAGCAAGGACGCGGTGGTCGAAGCGAGCGGTCACCTGAAGACGATCGCGGTCAGTTTGTTCAAGATAGCGAACGACATTCGATGGCTCAGCAGCGGTCCGCGCTGCGGAATCGGTGAGATTCAACTGCCCGCCACCCAGCCGGGCAGCTCGATCATGCCGGGTAAGGTCAACCCGGTCTTATGCGAATCGATGATGATGGTGTGCGCGCAGGTGATCGGAAACGACGCGTGCGTTACCTGGTCCGGCGCAAACGGTAACTTCGAGCTGAACGTGATGATGCCGGTGATGGCGCACAACATTCTGGAAAGCATCCGGCTGCTCGCCAACGCCTGCGACGCATTCGTAGAGAAATGCGCGCTTGGAATTACGGCGAACGAGGAGCGGTGCCGCGAACTGGTCGAGCTTTCCATGGCGATGGTCACGAGCCTGGCGCCGAAGATCGGCTACGATCGGGCCGCGGAAATTGCCAAGGAGAGCGCGAAGACCGGCCGCACCGTGCGGGATCTATGCCGGGAGAAGAAGGTACTGCCGGAAGCGGAATTGAACGCCGCCCTTGATCCGCGCTCGATGACCGAGCCGGGCGGTGAAGGCGCTGCTGGAGGTTGAGATGAGGCATTTAATTGCCTGCGCCGCCGTCGTGATGGCGTCGGTTCTGACGGCATTTGCCGCCGAGAACAAACAGATCGACGTCGGGGCCGTCATTACCAAGGCCGACGCGGAAGCAGCCTTGGGCGAACCGGTCAAAGACGCGCAGTCGCGAAACGAGGAAGCATCCGACGGCTATTACTCGCGCTGCAATTACTACGCTCAGGGCGATCGGAAATCACTCGTTCTGCGCGTTCGCCAGGTGAAAAGCGCGAAGCTCGACGCCAAGCAGGAATTCAAGATGCTGAGTGCCGGCGGCAAATTGAGATCGCTGGATAATCTGGGCGATCGCGCCGGCGTCGCGACCAGCGCTCCACCGAATGGCGCGCCGCGCACGCTGATGCTTTATGTCGCGAAGGGCAACGCGCTCGTCACGGTCGGCCTCGGCGGGATGGACGACGAAAACATGGCGTTGCAGAGCGCAAAGGCGCTGGCCAAGAAGATTCTAAAACAGCTGTGAGCTAGCCGCGCTTTGCTGGCTCCACGTTAGTCAGCCGCCCAAGCTTGATGCGAGCTGTCGTTCCGACCGGGAGTAGAGAGCCTGCCGTGAGCGCCAGCCGAATGGGAACCCGCCGAGACGTGTCCGCCGCAGGCTTCGCGGAGGAGATGTCTCGCCTGCGCCCGACATGACAACGACCGCTTTCTTGCTTTCCTGAGAGGCGCATGGTTGCCAACGTTCATGGACCGCAGTTCTTCGGGGGTGCGAATATCGCCATCAAGTGTCCCGCGCACACCTACGAAGCGACGATAGCATTTTATCGCGACACCCTTTCGCTGCCGGTGATTGAGGAGGAAGACGACGGCTGCATTTTCCAGTTTGGCCCTAACCGGCTCTGGATCGATCGGGTGCCGAATCTGAGCCATCCCGACATCTGGCTCGAACTGGAGACGACCGACACCGAGGCGGCCGCCTCCTATCTGAAGGTGAACGCCGTGCCGCGTCGCGACGAACTCGAGCAACTCCGGGAAGACTTCGACGGCTTCTTCATCTCCGATCCGTCCGGCGTGATCCACCTCGTAGTGGGCGACGAGGAGTAAACGGCAGGGATGGCTCTCCGAGCCGTCCGCGGTCTCAGAAACGCGCCTCGGTTCTAGCCTAGGCCGCGTCCGCCGCAGGAAAAAACAAACCGTCGAAGATCGGCTGAAACGCGCCGCCTCGCGTTTGGCCAACGTGAAAGCAGGCGCTGATCTCGTGCTGGGCGGCACAATGCACCTCCATCGCTCGGCCATGTTTCTCGAGCATCGTGCGCATCGCGCCGGTAGCGAGCTCGGGCGTATTGCAGTCGCGGCTCAGATGCCCGAGCACGACACGCTCTATTTTCCCCGGAAGCAGCTCTTCCAGGACGGTGGCGGCAGCGTTGTTCGAGAGATGGCCATGACGCGACATGATCCGCTGCTTGACCGGCCAGGGCCGATGCGGATCGGCCTGGAGCAATTTCTCGTCGTGATTGGTCTCGATCACGAGGGTCTGCACCTCGCGCAGCCGTTCCACCAGCAGCTTGGTCGGGTAACCGAGATCGGTGATGAACCCAAGTCCGCAGTCGCCGACGTGGAAGGCGTAGCCGACTGGATCTACCGCGTCATGCGGCACGGGAAAGGTCAGGACATGAATGTCGCAGATGGAAAATTCGGCGCCGGTGCGGAAGAGTCGCCATTGCCGATGCTGGCCTAACGAGTCGCAGCCATAGCGGATGGCTTCGGCCGTGAGCGAGTTGCAATAGATCGGGACCTGGAATTTGCGGCAGAGCACTTCGAGCCCGCAGACATGATCGCCGTGCTCGTGGGTAAGAAGCACGCCATCAAGCTGCGCGGGTGTGAGACCGCATTGCTCGAGGCGGAGCACCAGCTGGCGCGCACTGAGTCCTCCATCGACGAGCACCCGGCAATGATCGGTCGAGATCAGCGCACTGTTCCCGGCGCTGCCGCTGCCGAGCATTGTGAGGCTGAACATCGGTTGATGTTTAGCGGAAAATATCGCTCAGGAAAGCAGGAATCGACCAGGCAGGGCTGACACTTGCGAAAGTTCTACTCGAGCGCGAGCCGCCGCGGTGCGTCCATAAGCGCGAAAATGTGCGCCTTCTTCGCCGCGTAATCGAGCGAGCGGAAAGCCCGAATTTCTTCAAGCCGCCGGATGCCGTTCAGGCTGTCCAGGAACTCGGTATAGCGCGAGGCGAGCTCGTTCGTTTCGAGGTAGCGGCCGCGCAGATTAGCGTCGTGAAACGCGCCTGGGTTTTGCGCGGCAAAAAGATGAAACCGCAGCCAGCGTCGGTCTGTCCGCGAAACCTTTTGCGTCTTGCGAAAGAACGCGACGAAAAGCAGGAGGACGAGATACGTGTCGACCTGGGCCTGGAGCTCGAGGTTGCGCGCGAATTGTTCGCTCTCGATCGCGCGCTCACCGGTCTTGAATTGCAGCGCGGCGTGGAGCGCGTGATTGAGCTCTTCTACGAAGGCGATCAGGGAGCGAATATTGTTATCGCTCAAGCCGGCGCGCGGGTCATTGCGTTCGAGCTGTTCAATTAACCAGCGCGAATAATAGATGCCAACGTAAAGCTGGTCGCCGGCCCGGCGCAGAAATGTCCGGGCGAGATCGCTCAGCTCACGCGCGGAAGCGCCGGCCAGCTTGGAAAGATGGCTGCACCGCGCTCGATCGATAATGCAATCCTCGAGATTGATCCCGACCTGCGCATACGTGCGCTCAAAGAGCGCCTGGATCTGGCTGAAGAGCGTCTCGCTCACAAAGGCGTGGTAAGGATGCCTCTCCGAGGCGTCCGCGGCTCGCGACGCGGCCGAAGACGAACGTCGGTGGTGTCAAAAAATTCGGGCTGCATTGTGGTCGTCATCGAGGTTGATCAGCTCTTCCGAGAGATGATTCAGCGCCACGCGCACGTCGTGAAACCGATCAGCCAGTTCCTCGAAGACATCATTCAACTCGCAGCGCTTCGCCGTCGCGTCGGCGGAGACGAGCTGGTAGTTCCGGCTGCCGATCTGTTCATAAAACCGCAGGTCCGGTCCTCCACGCGCCGAGCGCCGTTGCGCGTTCTCGTGGAAAATGCCGCTGATGAAGAGCGAATAATTGCCAACGTAGGCACGAATGAGGAAGGCCTGTTCCGGCGTCGCGCGGGTGAGCGCGATCAGCATATCGGAGAGATACTGGTGCGCAGTCTCGTCGGTTGTGTGCGGCGCGCGAACGTTCGCGCGCGAGAATGTTTCGAGGAGCGAACCGATGTAGTCCGACAACTTGCGATCGGCGATTCCGGCCTGCTGGAGGACATGGCGCGCGAGCACGTAAAAATAAAATTGCGATGAGATCCGCAGATGCCCGGCATTGGAGAGAATCGCGTCGACCAGCCGCGGGTTATCCAGAACCGAGTCGCGCGTCTCGTTATCGCTCAGAAGGTCAACCAGCGAGACGCAGTCGCTCGGCGAGCGCGCGAGAGTGCGCACGACAAAGTCGAAATCAGCCGCGGTGAACCGCGCCCGACAATTCGCCTGAATCATCGGAAACCCATTCTGAGCATCGGCGATGCCAATTGCAATCTCCTTTCGCACTCAAAACGCAGGAGTAGGAGCAAACGGATGTCAGGGTGCGCCTTATGTAACGTGGCGCGCGGTCTTACACCGGAGCGGACGACGGCAGTTTATCCGCCGTGGCGGGGGGTCGTCCTACCGATGGCGATCAGGAACCTTTCTTTATCAAACCCTATGTTCCGTGCCGTCTACATCGTCATGGCCCTGCTCCAGGCGATAGCGATTTTCGCCGGCGCAAAAATCTTCATCGGCGGCGGCGGTCCACTCCTCGCCATGGTCAGCACGGTTCTCGGGTTTGTTCCCGTGATCGGTTCGGCGCTCGCTACGATAGGCGCGGTCAAAGCGTGGAAAATCAACGTCCTCGTCGCAATTTCACTCTTCGCCTGGTACTGGGCCTTCTTCGCCGTGGTCGCGTTCCGCGGCGAGGGTGAGAAGCGTGACTAGCCCCCAAATGCCGCAGTTAGCTGGGCGGGAAAATCTTCGAATACTTTACCATTGGACAGCGGTTGTCTGACCCGCGGTGCGACGCTGGGTTCATGAGACCAGATGACGTGACTGAGCCGGTCGACCGTGAAACAGCGGAATTGAAGCGCTGCCTGAGCGAATGGGCCGGGCTCGCGGGAGAGCTGCTCGATCTGCTGCATCAGCAGGTGAACGGCGAATCGTCAACGAATTGGCGACCGCACTTTGATCAGATCGTTCGTGCCGTGACGCACTACCGGGACCGTTGCCGGTCGGAGATCGCGCAAATCGGCCGCTGGCGCGAAGACGAGCTGGAGACGGGCGAGGTGCATGAAATGTTGTGGGAGCAGGGAGATCGCCTCGCCAAATGGTTACAGCGCATGGTCGGTTCGCCGCAGATTTAGCGTTCGGAAAGTGACGGAAGAAGGTGGGATTCTGTGGTTCGCCTTTCGTCTTGCGGCGGGCCGTGTCAGGGCAGTCGATCACCCTGGCAGATTCGAGCTGCGTATGGCGGTGCTGCATGCAGCACGAATGTGCTCGCTAGGAGCGTGCGTTTTTTGTAATTAGGCGTCGATTACGTCACCCGACGTTTCAACGCATCTTCGGCCGGGCTGAGGAAGCTCGTGGGGCTGATCCTACGCTGGGACACCGCCTAACGCGATCGCCACGATCTGCACAAAGCCCTGATTCAACGAGGTAAAGCCGGCGAGAGCCGCCTCTGATGGTTCTCGGTTTTCGGGCGGAGCTGGCTTGCGGTCCACGTCATCCAAATTGAACACAAAATGAAACTTCAAATCGCGGCGGCATCTCAGAAAAACCCGTTCAGCCATCTGTTTCTCCAGCATACGCTTGTCATTCTCGGCATTGCGCTGGCGTCTTGCACCATCGTCTCGAACGCTCGAGCGGTTTTCCCATTTCCTGACGGAGGTTATCCAAACAACAATACCGCCGAGGGCACCAACGCGCTTCTTAGTCTGGGCAGCGGAGTGAACAACACAGCAATCGGTTTTGCCGCCCTTCAGAACACCGGCACCGCAAATAACAATACCGCCACGGGCGCGAGTGCGCTCTCCAATGACACCACCGGCGGCAGCAACACCGCGACCGGGTCTCAGGCGCTCTTCCTCAACGGCACCGGCGGGAACAACACGGCGACCGGGTTTCAGGCGCTCTTCACCAATGCCGGCAGCAATAACACCGCCACTGGAACCAGCGCGCTCTTCCATAATAACAGCGGCGTGGGTAACACCGCCAGCGGCAGCTCAGCGCTTCTTAATAACCAGAGCGGATCCGGTAACACGGCGGTTGGCGATGATGCGCTGTTTAACAACACGATCGGCAGCAGCAACATCGCGTTGGGCAGCAAAGCGGGCCTCAATCTCACCGGCAGTAACAATATCGACATTGGCAACCCGGGCCTTGCAAATGAATCCGGTACCATCCGGATTGGTCGCGCTGGAACGCACACCCAGACATTCATTGCCGGTGTGACGACCGCCAATCCCTCCGGCGCCTCCACCTTGTGGGTGACACCGGACGGGCAGCTTGCCGTGCTCGCTTCCTCGGCCCGTTTCAAGGACGAGATCAAATCGATGTCCGACGCGAGCGACGTGCTCCTGGGATTGAGACCGGTCACATTCCACTACAAAAAAGAAATCGATCCCAGCGGCAGTCCGCAATTCGGCCTGGTGGCGGAAGAAGTGGAAAGGCTGAATCCCGCGCTCGTGACTCGTGACCGCGAAGGGAAGGCCTTCACCGTGCGTTACGAAGCCGTCAATGCGATGTTACTGAACGAGTTTCTCAAAGAGCACCGCACGGTTGAGGAACAGGCAGACAGTATCGCGGAGCTACAACGTATGCTTGCGAGAGAGGAAGCAGTCATGGCGGGCCAGCAGAAGGAGATCTCAGCGCTCACCGCCACCATTCAGAAGGTCAGCGACCGCCTCGATCCGAGCAGGCCCGCCCCGCAAACGGTCCTTAACAATCGCTGACCGAGCTCGCGGTTCGAATCTCCGTTATTCAACGCGCCGGGGCGGCGACACCGGTTGGGGTTAAACGCGGCCAAGTGCGGCGGACGCGTCCGCTGTAGCCTTGGCGAACGCGGAAGGGATGGGATTATCCATGCTCGGCGCATGGCTCTGCAAATTTAGTGCTACCGCCGTTGGTCGGCGGATGGCGCTCACGCGCGTGACTGGCAGTCAAACTGCGTTCGAATCTCCCTGGTGCAATGCGTGGGAGCGGTGAGATCACTCGGGCCTGATCGCCGACAAGAATGGCGGAAGGGGTGGGATTCGAACCCACGGTGGGTTTAACCCCACGCTCGATTTCGAGTCGATGCTTTCCCTCTAGTGAGTTTGCGCCGTGTCCGATTGGGGTCCGGTTTTCGACGAGAATTCTGTTCTTCAATGATGGAGCATCGCAATGAAGGACACCGCCCCCACAATCAAAGCTGTTCGACTCGACGAGCGGAAGCGCGCTATTCCTAAGGAGCGGCTACAAAAACGCGCTGGTGGCGTGTGACGCTCGGAAAGCGGGTGACTGGCATACTAGCGGTGATCTTCCTGCGGCACGCGACGAACTGCTACAACGAACCTCTGCGTGAGATTCAGGCTGATCAAACCGCCGGTAAAATGCGGAAGCGTCCACTCACAGCCGCTGATTTCAAGAAATGCCGCGCGTGATCGTGCGCGCGATCGGTGCCTCGCTCGGATGAGCAGGCGTAGCGGGAGCGGTGCAGGATCCGACATTGGAATTGCACGAGGGTCAGGGCAACGTCCTTACCTCGGACGACGACTGGGAACAGTTCCAGCAGGCGGAGATTGAAGCCACAGGAGTGCCGCCGAGCGATGATCGCGAATCAGCCATCGTGATTCGGCTTACACCGGGCAATTGTACCGGAGTTGTGCGCGGCAAGGATGATTCGATCGGCGTCCGCCTGCTCGAAGTGTTTAACATCCCGTAAACCGTCGTCGCCACGTGGGTATTGTATACTTCTCACGAAAAAGCTCGACACCCGCGCTTCCTGACGCTCAACCTGAACGAGTTCTCATCAGGACCACCGAACAGGCTAATTTGCCCGTATCGGCGAAACCAACCCCCCCACGACACGAAGGAAAACATGACCCCACGGTATATTAAAAACGCGCTACTTATCGCAGCCCTGGCTTGCCTGGCGACAACGCCTCTCATGGCGGCTGAAGTTTTGTATGGCGGCTTAGGCGGCCATAACAATGGAGATTCAACCAATGATGGTGCCCTTGCGACTGTGAACCAGACCACCGGCGCCGTCACGATCGTTGGCCATCCGACGGACACTCCGCCTATTACACGGATTTCCGGCCTTGCCTTCGAACCGGCCGGTAACCTCTATGCTTCAACGTTAACTCCAGGAGGCGGATTCCCGCCGCCATCGGGACCCAGAACGAGCAACCTAGTTGCGCTCAACCCCAGCAACGGGGCCTTGCTCTCGTCCGTCGCGATCACCGACGCGGCCGGAGGTGCTGCGCTTTCCATCGCCGACTTCGCCGTCCAGCCTGGCACTAACACGCTCTTCGGGGTCACGAACCCCGACGGTCCGGGCGGACCTTCGCACGCCGGCGACCTCTATTCGATTAATCCCGGGACCGGAGTCGCGACCTTCATCGGTAACACTGGATTTTTCTTTAACAGTCTCGCCTTCGCTCCTGACGGAACGCTCTATGCATTCACCGCCAATCTGGATTTTGCTACCGGGATGACGATCAACCAGTCTCTCAGGACGATCAACCCACGCACCGCGGCGACTATCTCATCCGTCCCAACGCTGGATTACTTCGGAGCATTTGCCATCCGCTCTGATGGCGTGCTCTTCGGCGGTACGGGTGATCAGCACAAACTCTACACGATCAATCCGACTACGGGAGTAGAGACACTCATCGGCGACACGGGCTCGACCTTTGTTGGTGATATAGCCTTTTCCACCGGAGGACCTGCTTCAGAGCTGGCCAACATCAGCACTCGTGCCTTTGTCCAGACTGGCGATCAGGTCATGATCGGCGGCTTTATCGTCCGCGGAAGCGTAGCGACTCATAAAGTGCTCGTTCGCGCTCTAGGGCCTTCCCTGCCGTCCGCTATCGCGAACAAACTTGCCGATCCCACACTTGATCTGCGTGATGTGAATGGCGTCCGCGTTCTGTTTAACGACAACTGGAAGGACGATCCGGCCCAAGCCAGTCAAATCACCGCGACCGGCATTCCACCATCCAGCGATCTGGAATCCGCGATGGTCGTGAATCTGGCCGCCGGAAACTATACCGCCATCGTCGCGGGCAAGAATGGCACAACCGG
>JBJMWX010000023.1:0-17971 GCA_045809925.1 Chthoniobacterales bacterium | reverse complement strand
CCGCGGGAAGCGAACGCGAGATGGGCGGGTGCCGGCTCGTGAGCGGGTGAGCGCAGGGATGCGCGAATCAATCTCTGGCCGCCGAAGGGGAAAAATCTCCACCGCCTCCCTGCCAGGTGGAACGCGACCTCGGAGCGCGTCAGAAACAACTGGCGCCTCGGCGTTCCCCCTTTATTGGCGCAGCTCCGTGTAGAGCCCCGCCACCTGCTGCGCGATTGCGCTCCAGCTAAATTTTTCCTCCGCGCGCCTCCGTCCCGCTTTCCCGAAGCGCTCGCGAAGATCTTCGTCGCGCATGAGCTGATTAACCTTTCCAGCCAGATCGCGCGAGAATCGCTCCGGGTTCGTCGGCTCGAAGGGGCTCTCCTTCATCTGCTCGAGCGGCACGAGAAATCCTGTCTCGCCGTCGACCACCACTTCCGGAATGCCGCCGACCGAGCTCGCCACCACAGCCGTCTCACACGCCATCGCTTCGAGATTAATGATGCCGAATGGTTCGTAAATCGAGGGGCAGCAGAAGACGGCGGCGTGAGAGTACAACTGCCTCACGGTCGGCTTGTCGACCATTTCGTCGATCCACACCACCCCGCTGCGTTTCCCTTTCGCGAGCTCGACCGCGGCTTTCATCTCCTCGCCCATCTCCTTCGTGTCCGGCGCGCCGGCGCAGAGCACGATTTGAAAATCGCTGTCCATGAATTCGATCGCGCGCACGAGGTGCACGATTCCTTTTTGCCGCGTGATCCGGCCGACGAAGAGCAGATACGGGGTGCCCGGATCAATCCCAAACCGCTCCAGCGCGTCGCGCTCCTGAACTTTCCGGTACTCGTCCAGATCGATGCCATTGTAGATGACGTGCAGGCGCTCCGGTTTGATTTCAAAGAGCCGCTCGATGTCGCGCCTGGTTTCGTGCGAGACAGCGATGACTGCGTCCGCCATCTCGAGCGCGGCCTTCTCTACCCAGAGGGAGAACTCGTAGCCGCCGCCGAGCTGCTCGCGTTTCCACGGGCGTAGCGGCTCGAGCGAGTGCACTGTCATGACGAGAGGAATGCCGTAGTTCTTCTTCGCGAGGATCCCGCCGAAATGCGCATACCACGTGTGACAGTGGACGATCTGCGCGTCGATCTTCGTGGTGTTGAAATCAGTGCACCGCCGGACCGCGCCGAAGGTCGAGCGTAGCGGTTTCGGGCAGGTCCAGTCGTCCGTTTTCAGGCCGAAGCCACGCACCCGAAGATTACCGCGCTCGTAGTCCTGGTCGCCGAAACAGCGGACTTCGACCGCCATCGTTTTGGCGAGCTCACGCGAGAGATAATCGACGTGAACGCCGGCCCCGCCGTAAACGTTGGGAGGGTATTCGTTTGTGAGAAAGAGCGCCTTCATCCAACGGTGCTGTAGGGGAAGCTGTTAGTTTCCGGCGCGCAAGCGGAGATTGGAACGCGACGCTGAGGTCCCCGTAGAGAGTTTATTTGTGCGCTCGGACGAGAAGCACTGGCACGTCGGCTTTGTGCCGCACTTCGTTGATCGTGCTGCCGTAAATAATGTCGCCGAGGAGCCGGTGCCCATGCGTCGTCATTGCGATCAAATCGCACTTCTCTTCCCCGGCGGTTTGCAGAATCCCGGTCGCCGGATCGCCGAGCGCGAGCCGCGTGGCGACGGGAACACCACGCGAGCGAAATTGCTCGGCGGATGTTTCGAGATAGGCGCGGTCATCTTTCATTTCCTGTGATTCGGCGAGCTGCAGCCTGTCGTAATTGCGAGCGGCAAACCCATCCGCGACGTGGACAAGGAGCAAGGCCGACCCGTGCAGCGGCGCCAGCTCGGCAATGTGATCGATCAGCGCGCGGTCCGAGCGGCTGTTCTCCAGCGCAACGAGGATTCTCTTGTACATGGCCTAGCGAGAAATGAGGGCGGTCAAACCTGACCAGTCACTGAGGTATTTTGCGTTCAAAAGCACGATGATCGCGGCCGTCGCCCAGGCGAGCACTTGCAGCCAGATGGGCGTGACAAATGCGCCCATTTTTCGCCGATCGCTGGTGAAACGAACCAATGGAATAACGGCGAACGAAAGCTGCAGGCTCAGGATCACCTGGCTGAGGACGAGCAACTTTGCGGTCCCGCTCCATCCGGAGAGCGCCGCCACGATCACTGCCGGCACAATGGCTACGAGGCGCGTGATCAAACGTCGCAGCCATGGGCGCAAACGCAGGTTGAGGAAACCTTCCATCACGATCTGGCCGGCGAGCGTGCCGGTGAGCGTCGAATTCTGGCCGGAGGCGAGAAGGGCAAAGGCAAAGAGCGCGCTTGCCACCGGCACGCCCAGAACGGGCGAGAGCAGTTTGTAAGCGTCCTGGATCTCGGCGACGCCGTGCTGGCCGCGCGAGTGAAACGTCGCCGCGGCCACGACGAGGATGGCCGCATTGATAAAGAGAGCGAACATCAACGCGACCGTTGAATCCAAGGTCGCGAAGCGGATCGCTTCCTTCTTGCCGGCCGCGTTCTGTTCGTACTTCCGCGTCTGCACGATCGAGGAATGCAGATACAGATTATGCGGCATGACTGTCGCCCCGAGGATGCCGATGGCGACGTAGAGCATGTCGCGATTCCGGATCACGTCCGTCGTCGGAATGAAGCCGCGGAGCAGCGCCGCCACGTCGGGTTGGGAAAACCAGACCTCGAGCAGGAAGCAGCCGCCGATCGAAAGGATAAGCACAATGACAAACGCCTCGATGTAACGAAACCCTTTGTTCTGGAGATACATGACGGCGAGCACGTCGAGGGCAGTGACGCAGACGCCGACCACCAACGGAACTCTGAAGAGGAGATTGAGCGCAATCGCGGAGCCGATCACTTCGGCGAGATCGCAAGCGCAAATGGCAAGTTCGCACACGATCCAGAGGCCGAGCGCGACCGGTCGTGAATAATGGTCGCGGCAGGCCTGCGCAAGATCGCGTCCGGTGACGATTCCCAGCCGGGCGCACAGCGACTGCAGGACAATCGCCATCAGGTTCGAAAGCAAAATGATGCTGAGAAGCGCGTAACCGAACTGCGAACCGCCTGCCAAATCCGTCGCCCAGTTACCCGGATCCATGTAACCGACCGCCACGAGGTAGCCCGGCCCAGAGAAGGCGAGCATCTTGCGCCAGAAACTGCCGTGCGGCGCGACCGCGACGCTGCGATACACCTCCGGGAGGCTCGGGCTTCCGGGCTCGAGTCGCCAATCCCTGCGCGTGGCTCGTTCCGACATGGCCAAATCGTCGTAAAAAAGCGATAGCCGCGCCAGCCGGAAAACTTCCGGCGTGCGTGAACGCGGCGGGGGCTTTACAAACTAGGTGATGCCGCGCGGCAAATCGGAAGTGCTCGTGCTAGCGCTCGATATCGGCAGCTCATCGACACGCAGCGCCGTGTTCGCCGGCACCGGCAAACATCTGCGCGGGACGAATGCGGCGCAGCAATACGCGGTGCAATACGGCGCGGATGGCACGGCCGAGCTCGATCCGCAGAAACTTTGCCGCGCCGTGCGGCGGTCCGTTCAGGAAACGGTCGGTCGGCGCGGGCGCAACGCGCGGATCGGGGCGGTTTCCATTTCTGCCTTCTGGCACGGCTTGCTTGGCCTCGACGCGGCGCGAAGACCGGTAACACCGATCTACATGTGGAGCGACGCACGCGCGGCCGTGGATGCGCAGCAGTTGCGCGACCGATTTGATGAGCGTGCCGTCCACGCACGCACCGGCTGCATGCTGCGTGCAGCCTTCTGGCCGGCGAAGTTGCGTTGGCTGCGCCGAACAGAACCGGGGTTGTTTCGGCGAGTTAAATATTGGGTCTCGCCGGCTGATTGGATCGCTGCACAGTTGTTCGGCGCGACGGGGTGCAGCCTCTCAATGGCAAGTGCGACCGGTCTGTTCGATTCACTTCAGCAGCGGTGGGACGCGGAATTGTGCGATGCATGCGCGATTCGGGGGCACACGCTCGAAGACGTTCGGACTGTAGCCGCGGTCGTTGGCCGCGGCCGGCGACCGCGGCTACAGATGAATGCCGACGCACAGATATTCACCGCCATCGGGGACGGTGCGGCGAGTAATCTCGGTTCCGCCGTAGGGCGCGGCCTTTTCGCAATCAACGTGGGAACGAGCGCCGCGGTGCGCACCGTCTGTCAGCCTGGTGCGCAAGTTTCGCTCGGCTTGTTTCGCTACTTGCTCGACGAGCACCGGGAAGTCGTGGGCGGCGCGGTTAGTAACGCAGGAAATCTGCGCCGCTGGTGTTTGCGCGAGCTGCGCGTGGACGACCGGACCGCGTCGCACCTGAATCGCGCTCAGCGCGTTGAAATCGCGAGCAGCAATCTCGACGTGCTTCCGTTCTGGGTGGCCGAACGTGCTCCCACTTGGCCTGACAATATTCGAGGCACCGTCACGGGCTTGAAGCAGACGACGACGGCCGTTGAGATTGATCGGGCGGCGCAATGCAGCGTTTTTTACCGGCTGGCACAGATCCTCGAGCTTACCGAAAATGTCACAGAGTCGGCGCGCGCCGTGATCGTCTCGGGCGGAATCCTTCGCACGCCTGGATGGCTTCCGCTGCTTGCCGATGCGATCGGACGTGACATCACCGTCGCAAGCGACGCGGAAGCATCGCTCCGCGGTGCTGCGATTTACGCGCTCCAGAAACTGGGGTTTACGCCTGGCCCCCTCCCATCGGGCAGGATTGTCGAACACGATCGCGCACTCGCTCGCTTGCACCGCGCGCGCCGCACACGCCAGGAAGCGCTCGAACGGAATTTCAGTCAGCTTCGCTAACGTCGACGATCTCGCCCGGCCGGCAGCGGATCGTGAGCGCGATCGGGCGACAGCAGACGCTGCAATCTTCGATCAGCGACTGCTCGGGTTCGGTGGTATCGACGAGCAACGGAAACGCTTCGCCGCAATGCGGACACGCGATCTCCGTTTCGACTCTCAACTCCATCCTCGCGCCAGTCAGAGCGCGACGTCCGGCTTCACGATCGGGTGAGCCGAAGCCGGATCCCCGACTTTGCGGAAATGCAGCTGGCGGACGCGCCGCCCGTCTGTCTGGGTGATAGTGACGAGATAATTCTCGATCCGGACCTGTTCGCCCTGTCTCGGTAAATGACCAAGCAGGTGCGTGACATAACCGCCGATCGTGCTCACGTCGGCGCTCTCGAGCTCGAGACCAGCCATGTCGTGCAGCTCGTACAAACCGACCGCGCCGTCGATGGCAAATTCGTTCTCGTTGATTTCGCGAAACTCTTCCTTCTCGGCATCGAACTCGTCCTGAATGTCGCCGACGAGTTCCTCGAGCACGTTCTCGAGCGTCACCATTCCGACGGTGCCGCCATATTCATCGACGACGATGGCGAGGTGCGCATGCTTGCCTAAAAAGAGATTGAGCAGCTTTTCCAGCGACATCATTTCCGGCACCGGCGTGAGGTCGCGTCTGATCCGCATCAGGTCCGGCGCCGGGTCACGCATCATCGGGACCAATTCCTTGATATGGACGAGGCCAACCGCATTATCGAGGTGGCCGCGACAAAGTGGGAAGCGGGTGTGTTTGGAGGCGAGCGCCTTCTGCACGTTGTGCTCGAACGATTCGTCGAGATCGAGGTAAACAACATCGCCGCGCGGGGTCATGATGTCGCGCACCACGCGCCTGCGGAGATCGAGCGCGTTGACAAGCAGCTCACGCCCGAGGGCCGAGACCTCCTCCGACTTTTCGCTCTCGTCTACGATCAACCGCAATTCTTCTTCGCTATGCGCCAGCTCGGTGCCGCTCGCTCGCTTGAAGCGCAGCAGTTTCTCCAAAACGAGAATCGAGGATTTGTGCAGGAACCAGATGGCCGGTTTGAAAATGAAATAAAACGCGCCGAGCGGGCGGGCGAGCACGAGTGAGGCGCGGAGCGGATTTGCGTTCGCAATGTACTTCGGCGCCAGCTCGCCGAAGACGATGTGAAGAAATGTGATCCCGATGAACGCGAGCGTGATCGAGACGGACGAGACGAGCGCGCGCGAATGAATGTGGGCGACGGCAAAGGCCGGCTGCAGCATGCCGGCGAGAAATTGCTCGCCAAGCCAGCCCAGCCCGAGGCTCGCCAGCGTGACGCCGAGCTGAGTGGCCGAGAGATAGGCGTCCAGATGATTGCGGACGTGCCGCGCGAAAGCAGCCCGCAGGTTCCCCTCCTCCGCCAGCGTGTCGAGCTGACTCGTGCGTACTTTTACAATCCCGAACTCGGCGGCAACGAAGAATCCGTTGAGCACAACGAGGGCGACAATCGCGGCGATTTTGGCGAAAAGCAGGCTCGGCTGGTCCCAGTGTTCTGCCACGGCTTCAGCGAGCGGCGCCGAGCCAATCAAGAGAAGAAATGAAACGTTCATCAGACGGATGCATCCCCTGCATCCGAATCCCTGCCGCGCCGGCCGTCTACCAGCTCGACTTCGTAACGCCCGGAATCAGACCGGCGGATGCCAGTTCGCGAAAAACGAGGCGTGAAACCTTGAAGCGGCGAATGAATGCGCGTCGACGGCCGCTCACCTGGCAGCGATTAACCACACGCGTCGGGCTGGCGTCGCGCGGGAGCTGTGAGAGAGCGGCATAATCCTTGTTCGCCTTCAGCTCAGCACGAAGCGCCGCGTATTTCTTCGCGGTCGCGCGCTTGCGGTCGTTGCGATTGATCCAGGATGTTTTCGCCATAAAAACGGAGCGCGCACAGTAGCTCAAAAGTGCCGTCCCGCAAGCAATTTTGTCTGCGAGGTGGACGCCGGGCCAAGCCCGATGGACCTTCGGCCGGTGTTTCCCCTTTTCACCAAGACCTTTCCCGACTCGCCCGACCAACTGGCTGAGCTGCTGCGCGCAACTCTCCGCCGGCTGTTCATTCTCCAGGGCGATCCGGTCGCGGTCCGCGCCTTCAAATTCCCGCGCATCGAGGAGCTTGCGATCACACTCGACGGCGCGCAGGTTCGGCCCGACCCGCCGCGGCCGGTTTTCGCGCAACGCGAAGGCAGCGAAGCACTCGACGTGCAGCGTTTTTCCATGAGCGGCAAGGCTATCGAGCTCGCCGGCGGGCGCGTTAACTTACGATTGGATGCGGACGCGGTGCGGTTCAAGGCCGGGACGGCACCCGACGGGGATATCGTGCTCGTTCTCGGTGCGGCGGAAAACGGCCGGCTCGAAGCATCGGTCGGACGGCGTGATCTCGAGACCGTGATTGCTGAACTCGCAAAGGGGGAGGCGGCAAAACAGGGTGTCGCGGTTGAATCGGTGGCCTTGAATGTGAAGCAACATGGCGCGCGATCCATCGCGGCTGAAGTGCGACTCCGCGCACGAAAATTGTTCCTGAGCGCAACGTTGCAAATCGATGGCGAGCTGGATATCGACGAGCGCTTCAACGCCACGATCTCCGGGCTGAAATGCACGGGCAGTGGCGCACTCGGGACCCTCGCCTGCGGGGTTCTCGGGCCGCACCTGGAGCGGCTCAATCAGCGTTCCTTTTCTCTTCTCGCGCTGCCGCTTGGCGAAATTCAGATCCGCGAGATCCAGCTCACCGCCGGCGAAACAATCGCCGTGAACGCAAGTTTCCAATCCGTCGCCTAGCGCTTGCTCACCCGACGGAACAAGGCTGTCCCGATGACCAGGAAGAGCACATTGGGAAACCAGACCAGCAGGTCGGGATGCAAGCCGGGTTTCGTCCGCAGCGTGTCGGCGATAATGATGAAGAGGAAATAGAAAACGCCGACGGCCAGACTGAGTGCGAAGCCAATGGAAGTTTCGCGGCGATGGGCCGTGATGCCGAGCGGCACGCCGACCAGTGCGAAGACCATGCAGGAAAATGGAAAGGAAAAACGTTTGCTGATCTCGGTCCGGCTTGCGCTGCGCGCTTTGGGATCGTCCGTCTTTAATTGCTCGAGCAACTCTTCGAGCGAGAGAGCAGAACGACTCGGCCGGCGCTTTTCTTTTTCGTACAAGTCCTCCAGGCTGATCGGGAGTGTGCCTTCCTGCATGTTGATGCCGTCGCGGATTTTGGCGAGGTCGTACGGTGCTCTCTCGTCGCGCTGCTGATAGCGGGCATCGTAGAGTTTCATGAGGATCCGTTTGTTTTCGAGGTCGGCCTGCAGCACACCGGTTTTCGCGTGTGTCACGCGCATCGGCATGTTGGTGTCATCAAGCTCGAAGACCGTAATGTTCTCGAGCTGATTTCCTTCTTTCTTGCCGACGTAAATTTTTCGGCCGGGGAACTGATCGATGACCTGATCGCTTCCAAACAGCGCCATTGGATTGCGCGTAGCCAAATCGAAAATCGTGCTGCGCATCGCTTCCTGCGCAGCCGGTGCCACGCTCACATTGAGCCAGCCGCAAAGGGCGGTGCAGACCGCGGCAAGTGCCGCCAGCGGAAGGCAGATGCGCGTGATGCTGACGCCGTTGGCGCGCAGCGCGACCAGTTCGTTGTCGGCGGATAACCGGCCGAAGACGAGCAGGATTGCGGTCAGCAGACCCCAGGGGATCGTGAAGATGAGCGAGAATGGGAGGACGTAGGCGATGAAGGTGAGCAGGTATTCCACCGGGACGTCGTGGTTCACGAGCAACGGGAGGAGCTTCCGAAAGATATTGCCGACCACGAGGACGAGGCTGAGCACGGCGATCGCGAAGAGGACACTCACGATCAGCTGCCTGCTGATATAGCGGTCGAGCAACTTCATCGGGGGCCAATGTAGTCAGAGTGTCGCGCCGGTCTATGATCGGCGCGACAGCGTCGCGCTTGGCACGAGCGCCGTGACACCTTAGCTTCGCGCCGAATGGGCGCGCAGCTCTACGACGTTGCAATCATCGGAGGTGGGCCGGGCGGGAGCACCGCCGCCACCTTGCTCGCTCGCGCCGGTCGCCGTGTCATCGTCATTGAACGGGACAAGTTTCCGCGCTTCCACATCGGCGAATCGCTGCTCCCCTTCAGCATGAAAACCTTCACTCGGCTCGGCGTGCACGAGAAATTTCGGCGCGCCGGCTTCGTCGATAAATTCGGCGGCGAGATGTGTGGCGCCGATTCGGAAGAAGGCGTGAAATTCTATTTCGAGGACGGCTACGGATCGCAGACCGATCGGTCGTATCAGGTGACACGCGCTGAGTTCGACAAGATTCTGCTCGACCACGCGGCCGAGAATGGCGCCGAGGTGCACGAAGAGACTGTGGTCGAAGAGGTGAACTTTTCGCGTGACGAAGCGACCCTTCAGCTTTGCGCGGCCGAGTCCGGCCGGCGTGAGATTCAGGCCCGCTACGTGATTGACGCGAGCGGACGAAACTCGATTCTCGCAAGCAAGTTCAAGCTCAAGAAAGGCTACCAGCACCTGCAAAAGGTTTCGGCTTTTGCGCATTACGACGGGGTCGAACGCGAACCGGGCCGCGACGGCACATTGACCCGCATGGTGCGCGCGATGGATCGCTGGTTTTGGATGATTCCGCTGAGCCCGACGCGTATGAGCCTCGGAGTGGTATTGGATGGAGCTGTCTTTCGCAGCGCGGGATGCAGCGCGACGGAATTCCTCGAAGCGGCGCTGGCCGAGCAGCCCCTGATTGCCAGTCGAATGCAGAACGCACGTCGTGTCTCGCCCGTCTATACAGCGGCCGATTTTTCCTACCGCTGCACGCGGCTGACGGGTGACCGCTGGTTGCTCGCCGGCGATGCCGCGGGCTTCATAGATCCGGTCTTTAGCAGCGGGGTTTTTCTCGCGGTGCTGGCGGGCGAACAGGCGGCGGATGCGCTCAACGTTGTGCTCGATCGGCCTTCGAAAGCACGCGGACTCTTCCGCCGCTATGCGCGAACGATCAATCGCGCGATGGATGTTTACCTGCGGTTTGTCGACGCCTGGTACACGAAGGAGTTTATCGAAGTGTTCCTGAGCCCTCAGGACGTCCTGCAGATCCCGCCGGCGGTCAATGCGGTCCTCGGCGGAAACATCGGAACGAGCTTCGCCGTTCGCTGGCGAATGGAAGTTTTCTACCTGCTCGTGCGTTTACAAAGATGGCTCCCGATCGCTCCGCGCCTCGCCCTTGTTCCGAAGAAGACGTTCGCCGAAGTTACCGAGTCAATCGCCGCATGAAGACAACTGCTCGCGCGCTGTTTTTCGTTCTTGCCGTGGCCCTGACGAGTTGCGCCAGCATCCACCAGTTCGCCAATCCTGCCGCCGACTGGCGGGCGCGCAGTGGCCAGCTCCTCTACCACGGGCAGAAATCGTCCATTATGGGTGAGGTTCTGGTTCGATTCTCGAACAAGGGCGACTTCGAGCTGACCTTCACTAAAGGCCCTGGCGTGACGCTCCTGCTGATACGGCAGGACCCGACGTTTGTGCGGGTTTCGGGACCGCTCGCCCGCGGCAGCTGGTCCGGCCCTCCCGCTCAGGCGCCCGCGCGGCTTCGCGGCTGGATTGCGTTGCGCGAGGTGCTGACAAATTCGGGCGATCAGGCCACGGTGCGACACAGCTCCGGAGGCGAAACGTTCACGTTCCGTTTTTGACCGCGCTAGGCTCTGACGCGAGCATCGCGGCCTGATATGCGGATTCATTCGACGATCGCGCACTTCGTCACCGAACGCCGCGCGGTGGTGTGGAGTGCGGTGGCAGTGCTGGCGGCCGGATCGGTTGCGGTCCTGATCACCCGCATGCGCCTCGATACGGAGGTGCTCAATCTCCTGCCGAAGGGCTTCGAATCGGTCGAAGGACTAAAGGTTTACAATCGAGATTTCGTCCAGGTTCGCGCCCTGACCTTCGCGCTTCTCTGCCAGCCTGACGATGTCGATAAGCTTGAGGAATTCGCGCCCCAGTTTGCGCAGAAGCTGCGCGCGCAACCGTGGTGTGCGCGAGCGCTGGCCGGCGCTCCGATGGAAACTCCGGAAGGCATTCACGATCTTCAAGCGATCGCGCTGCCGCTCTTGTTAAACCTCGAACCGCAGGCCTTCGGCGAGACGATTGCGCTTCTCCAGCCGCAAAAGATCCGGGACCGGCTGCATCGCCTCCATCAGGAGCTGGAAGCGGGGTCCCCTCGTCCGCAAATCGAATTAACGCTCGACCCGCTTGGCGTGCTTGCACCTGCCTTGAAGCCATTCGCCGAGAATGCCGCGATCGAAGACGACCAGCCGCTCACTTCATCCGACCGGACGATGCGCGTCTTTTTGACCGTGACTAATCAAACGAGCATCAGCGCATTCGATTGCCAGAAATTGATGCGTGAGGTGAACGCATTCCGGCGCAGCGCGACCGAAGGCTGGTCGGGTGGCCCGCTTCAGGTGCTGGTCACGGGCCGCTCGGCCTACGTCGCGGAAATTTCGCTCAGCATGCGCCACGACATCATTATCACCGTCCTCGGCTCAATGTTTCTTGTCGGCGGCGTGTTTTATCTGGGGTTTCGGCGCTGGGTGCCGTTGCTCGGAATGGGATTCGCGCTCCTGCTTTGCTGCCTCGTCGCGCTCGCCTGCGGTCTGCTGATTTTTGGTGAGTTGAACATGGTCACGGTTGGATTCTGCGCCATTCTAATCGGGCTCGGGGTTGATTTCGCGATCCTGATCTATGGCCGCTATCAGCAGGCGCGTGATGAAGGAGGCGATCATGGCGCGGCCATCGCCGAATCGGTCCGAAGTCTCGGACGCGCGGTTTTCTTCGGCGCACTCACAACCGCGGTTGGTTTTCTTGCGCTCCTTCTCGCCGGGTCGAACGGCTTTACCCAGCTCGGAGTGCTTATCGCGCTCGGCATCTCCTTCGCCGGCATCTTCATGATGACGGTGTTCTTCCTTTTCCTGCCGAGGCGCAACCCGCAGCTGCGCCGGGACTTCATGTTTGAAGCCGTCAAGCGATACGTCCGGTGGACGGTCTTGCGCCCGGCACCAATGCTTTGGATTGCGACGCCGATCTTGCTTCTCCTCACCGGTGTCGCGATTGCCCCGCAGGTGCCCTTGATCTTCGACGTGAGCACGAGCTCGATGGAACCGAAGCGGAGCGACGCGGGCTATGCATTGAAAGCGATCATGCAGAAGATGCCGACGCGCTGGGAGCCGGTGATCGGAATGATCAAAGGGCAAAACGAGCAGCAGTTACATGACTACTGGCAGCGCGTCGCCGCGCATTGGGCGGACGTGCAACGAGCCGGACAGATCAAGAGTTTCTCCACCCCGGCGGCGCTTGCCATGTCACCGCGGCGCGAGCTGGAGAACCGCCGTAAGCTCGGCACGCTGAGCGTTCCTGCGTTGCGCGACGCGCTTGAGAGCGCGATCGCGGAGGAGGGCTTTAGCCGCGACACGTTTGTCCCTGCTTTTATGTTGCTCGATCAATTGCAGGGCGCGAGCTACCTGTCGGTCAAACTGCCGGACTGGCGGACACTCCTGCCCGCGAACTCGAGCTGGTGGTTCCTCGTCGACCGCTACTTCGCGCACGACCCGCTCCTTACCACCGGGTTCGTTACGACAAACCATCCGGTCGAGACCCGGCGCCAGCAGAAAATGCTGCGGCGCGAATTGCCGGTCGTCGGGGTGCCGATGGTGCTTTCCGGCTGGAGCTTTACCCTGACCGACCTCGTGCCATGGTCGCGTCGCCAGCTCATCTTAATCAGTGCGCTGATGGCGATCTTTGACGCCGCATTCCTCGCCGTTCTCTATCGCGACTGGCGACTCTGGCTAATCCAGATCGTCACCCTCGCGATGGCCGTCGGCGGCATGATCGCCTCGATGAAGCTGCTCAATATCCCGCTCAACCTGCTCAACGTGCTCGCGTTTCGCCTCGTCCTCGCCATCGGCGTCGACTACGGGATCTATGTGCTGCTCGTCTGGCAAAAAGCACGCCAGCTCGACCACGATGTAGCGGGAGTAGTCAAACCAGTGATCCTCGCGGCGCTGACTGCGATCTGCGGTTTCGGATCTTTGGGCGCTGCCAACAACCCGACCCTCAGCGGCCTTGGCTATGCCTG
Organism: Chthoniobacterales bacterium; assembly: GCA_045809925.1. Lineage (GTDB taxonomy): Bacteria > Verrucomicrobiota > Verrucomicrobiia > Chthoniobacterales > UBA10450 > CADDYX01. The sequence goes on along the minus strand of JBJMWX010000023.1, from coordinate 5,032 downwards.
CGCGATTGGCTTGTTCTGGAGCCTTGCTGCAACCATCTTCTTCACCTTGCCCGCGGCCGCGGCAGCTGAACCGAAGAGCTGGCGCGAAGAATCTTTGCAGCCGCGCGTTCAATCACCCGAGCATGCGTAATTTGATCTTAGTTATGATGGCGATTTTCGCCTGCGCGAAACTCACCTCAGCCGAGCCGCTTGCACCGGCCGATGTGAAGGCGCTTCTCGGCCGCATTCGCGAAAAGCGCGCCGCCGCGCCGCAGGTCCAGGCGGATTTCACCGAGCAGAAAAATGTGCATTTGCTCAACAAACCGATCAGCAGCTCAGGAAAAGTCTGGTTCCAATCGCCCAACAAATTTCGGCGGGAAGTGAAAGGCAGCTCGCCCAGCACAACGGTCAGCGACGGACAGCAGCTCTGGATTTATTACCCGAACTTCAAGTCGGCCGAGCGCTACTCGTTAGGCAAGCGCTCGCCGCTCGACGCCGGTATCGCGGCGCTGACCGCGAGCATGAATCTTGAAAACGTGGAAAACCTTTACCACATCACGGGAACACATGAGGCCAGCGGAAACGTTCTGCAGCTGCAGCCGCGCAATCCGTCGATGAAACGCTTCCTGCAGACATTTACGATCCATCTGAACAATGATCTGCAGGTCGAGCGGACCGAGATGCTGCAGCCGAACGGCGACCGAATCGTAACCAATTACACAAACGAAAGCCGTGCACCGATTCCGCCGTCGACCTTCGAGTTTACACCGCCGGCCGGGGCCGAAGTGACGGCGCCGCTCGGCCGGTAATCATTTTCGAGTAAAAGTACTGCCTGTTTGGCACGAAATCTTCTGCAAAAGGCGTTATGCGTGTGCTAATCGCCGATGACCAAAAGGGCGTTGGCGCCACCTTGGCCGATCTCGTCCGCGCCTGCGCCCATGAAGTCGTTGAGGTTGTCGGCTCTGGATTCGATGCCATTCACGCATATCAAAAGCACCATCCCGACGTAGTCCTGATGGATTACTACATGCCGCGTTTAAACGGCGCGACTGCCTGCCGCAACATCCTGGCACGCGATGCGACCGCCCGGATCGTCCTCGTCTCAGGCGCACGTGACGAAGGCTACGGCTGCGGCGCGGTCGCCGTCCTGCCCAAGCCGGTCGACCTTAGCCGCTTGAATGAGCTGCTGAACGAGACGGCTTCGCTGAACTTCTCGAAGTAGCTCGACCGGGCGTTTTCCGGCCGCTAGAACGACGCCGACGTGAACGCACGGCGTCTTTTGCTGACGGGCCTTTGCGTGCTCGTCCTGCACGACAGCACCGCGGCACCGTCAGATCCGATTTTCTCCCGAATTCGGCGGGCGCAGGTTGCCTCGAGTGCAATCGCGTCCATCGGTTACAGCAGGCGATTGCACGCTCTCGAGATCGAGTTTCGAAACGGCGCTATTTATCGCTATCTCGATGTGCCGGTCGATACCTACCGCGAGCTGCTTGCCGCCGGATCAAAAACACGGTTTTACGACGAGAATATCCGCGGGCGTTACCGTTCACTCCACGTCAGGCGCCCTGCTCAGTGACCAAAAACCGGCGAGAATCAGGTCGGCAGGTTTTCGTCCTGACCGGTGCGGAGACAAAAGCGCTCTGCTTTCTCGTCAGCGCCTTTCTCCTTGGGCTCGCGGCAAAGCATTACCGCGCGACGCACCCGGTAAACCCCGCGCGGCCGTCGGCGTTCTCGCAACCGAGCCCAAGAGGTCGCGCGGCAAACGCAAGACACTCCCCGACTCCGCCCGAGGCGGATTCGTCCGATTAATCGCCCTGCCCGACCGCTTCAGCGAAGGCGACTTCGCCGCTGCGCAGGTCGAGCTCTGCCTCCGCGCGTGTTCCGAAAACACGGGCCCGAGCGTCGTCGAATTCACCTTCCCACCGCGCGATAACGGCGGTCGCCAAACAATTGCCGATCAGGTTCACCGAGGAGCGGCCCATGTCCATGATTGAATCGATCCCGAGCAGGATCGCGACGCCAGTCGCGGCGATCGCCGGCGGAAACAAATGCCCGAGCGTCGCGAGCAGGACGAGAATTGAGGAGCGCGGCACGCCGGCGAGTCCTTTCGACGTGACCATGAACGTCAGCATCATCGTGAGCTGTTGCACGAAATTCATCTGCTGGCCGGTGGTCGCTGCCGCCGCCTGGGCGATAAACATCGAACTGACCGAGAGAAACAGCATCGAGCCGTCGAGATTGAAGGAATAGCCGGTAGGCATCACGAAACCGACTATGCGGCGCGGCACCCCCAGGCGTTCCATCGCCTGCATTGCCTTGGGCATGGCGGATTCGCTGCTCGTTGTCGCGAAAGCGAGCACGGCAGGCTCGCGCACCGCGCGTGCGAATTTCCCGATCGGAAGGCGGAGGATGAGCATGATCGCGCCAAAGACGAAGACGAGGAAAAGCGCGATTGCCAGGTAGTAGGCCAGAATGAGATGACCGAGGCTGACGAGGACGCCAGGACCTTGCGTCCCGATGGTGTGTGCCATTGCCGCCGCGACGCCGAAAGGCGCGAAGCGCATGATGTAGTTCGTGAACTTGAACATCACCTGCGAGAGGCTTTCCATTGCCCGCAGCATCGGCCGGCCTTTCTCGCCAATCGCCGAGACCGCCATGGCGAACAGGACCGCGAATGCGACGATCTGCAGGATGTCGCCCCGCACGAGCGAGTCGACCACGCTCGACGGAAAAACGTGAACGATTGTCTCGACCAGGGTGCGAGGATGACTCTCGCCGAGTTTCTGGATTTCCGTCGTGTTCGCGGCCGCGAGGGCGATGCCCGCACCTGGCTTCATCACGTTTACGACGGCGAGGCCGATAAAAAGCGCCACCGTCGTCACGACTTCGAAATAGATCAGCGCTTTCACGCCCATTCGGCCGACCTTGCGCAGGTCGCCGCCGCCCGCGATGCCGACCACGAGCGTCGAGAAGACGAGCGGCCCGATCACCGATTTGATCAGGTTCAGGAAAATGTCCCGCAAAAAGTAGCTCGCATTCCCCCACTCGGGCCGCAGCCAGCCGATCAGGACGCCGACGGCAAGCCCGATAAATATTTGCGCGCTAAGCGATGGCCGGTACCACGGGCGTTGCGTTTTTGTGCGAGCCACTACAGTTGGGTTGTAGAGGCCGCGATAGTCAGCGGCAACTTAATCCACCCGGCGCTCCAGCATGTTCCTAACACACCTCGTCTGCTCTTCTTGCGCTCTCCGGCAGGACCCCATGCGTTTGCAGAATCTGTGTCCGGCGTGCCAGAAGCCGCTTCTTGCGCAGTATGATCTCGCGGCGGCATCGCGCGCATTGCCCCGCGACGTCCTCTCGAGACGTGCCGAGCGTTCGCTCTGGCGCTACCGGGAACTGCTGCCCCTTCCTGCGAACGTCGAGCCAGTGACTCTCGGTGAAGGTGGAACGCCATTGCTCCGCGTCCCCCGCTTTGCCGAGCAAACGGGACTGCCAAACCTGTTGGTCAAAGACGAGTCAACCAATCCGACTCAAAGCTTCAAGGCACGCGGAATGGCGACCGCCGTATCGATGGCGAAACATCTCGGCGCAACAAAGCTGGCGGTCCCGAGCGCCGGTAACGCAGGTGGCGCGCTTGCCGTGTACGCGGCGCGTGCCGGACTGGAGGCTCACGTTTTCATGCCGCGCGACACTCCGCGCGCCAACATCGTGGAATGCCGCGCCGTCGGCGCGCACGTTACGCTAATTGATGGATTGATTACTGACTGCGGGGCAGAGATCGCGCGCCGGAAAAACGACCAGGGCTGGTTCGACGTTTCGACCTTGAAGGAGCCTTATCGGCTCGAAGGCAAAAAGACTCTCGGTTACGAACTGGCTGAGCAGCTCGACTGGAAACTCCCCGACGCAGTTATTTATCCAACCGGCGGCGGCACCGGTCTGATCGGCATGTGGAAAGCGTTTGACGAGATGGAGGCGCTTGGCTGGATCGGCGGAGAACGACCGCGCATGTTCTCCGTGCAGGCTAGTGGATGTGCCCCAATCGTCCGTGCGTTTGAAGCCGGCCAAAGCAGCGCAGAGGAATTCCCGAATGCTCATACCTGTGCGTCCGGCCTGCGTGTGCCGAAAGCGGTCGCCGATTTTCTGATCCTTCGCATCCTGCACGATTCGAAGGGTGGTGCGATCGCCGTCGCGGATGAGGAAATGATCGCGCTTGCTCGCGAAATCGGCCGGAGCGATGGGCTGTTTGTCGCACCGGAGGCAGCCGCCTGCTTCGCGGCGGTGAAATCGCTCGTCGCTGCCGGAGATCTCGCAGGGAATGACAATATCGTGATCTTCAACACCGGCTCGGGAATCAAGTACCTCGAGTGCTACGACACCGAATTTACCGCAACCGGCTCCGCGCCTTCCGACGTTTAATTACAACACCGATGTCCCGACTCTTCAAAACCAGCTTTCTAGCTATTGCTTTGCTCGCCTGGACTGCAGCTGCCGACGCTGCCGGCAGCAACTGCATCGTTAACCTGTCGCACTACGATCTGATGCGCCCGAATTTTGCCGCCATGCGCGAGCAAGGGATTGTCGCCGTGATTCATGAGTCGAGCTACCCGCCCTTCGTTCGTGATGAGAAATATTTCGACCGGCAAACCGAGGCGACACGCGCGGGATTGCTCTGGGGGGCCTATCACTATGCGAATGCTTCCGATCCGGTCCGGCAGGCAGATCACTTCTTAAGTGTAGTGGAGCGCACCTGGCGGAGCGCGCCGCCTGATGGCCGGCCGGAGCAGGTCCTGCTCGTTCTCGATTTCGAAAAGAACGGCCATTACCCCGGCGGCACGATGCGCGTGGATCAGGCGGCACGGTTCGTCCAGCGTGTCCACGAGCGGACCGGGGTCTATCCCGGTATCTACTCCGGCGAATACCGCATTCGCCGCGTACTCTCCGCCCCCGGCGTCAGTTCAGCCGACCGATCGACATTCGCGAAAAGCTGGCTCTGGATTGCGAACTACCATTTCCAGCCGCGAAACATTCCACCATGGGGCGATTGGGACCTCTG
>JBJMWX010000022.1:0-16590 GCA_045809925.1 Chthoniobacterales bacterium | reverse complement strand
GGATCATTGGAGCGGGTATTGGTTGGTTCGGTGGAGCCATGATTTCGGTTGGTGTTGTCTGCTGGGTTAAAGGTTCGAAAGGCGTAGGCTCGTCCGAGACTGGCGCGGGAGCAAGGACTTGTGGTTGCGGTTCGATCGGCGGTGGCGCAACCTGGGGCTCCTCCGACGCGCTGCTACGGCGTAATGCACCTACGCCAGCAAGCGCTGCCCCGGCGGCGACCAGTTTCGCGAAGCGAGACGGCTGCGGCGCAGGAGGCGCATCTTCCACCGTCTCGGTGGTCTCCTCGCCCGCAGGTATCAGGTGCGGGACCGGCTGGCCCTGGCCAATTGGCTCAATTTCGGATTCTGCAGTTTCGAGCGGCTCGGGCGGCGCATCGAACGTCGGCGCGCTCTCGGTCATGGGTTCGGAAACCGCAGCCGCGTCGACAAAAGTCGTCTCGGGTTCGGCCTCGGCAGCCGGTATCATTTCCGCGGCGGCCGATTCTTCCACCGCCGGTTCCGCAACAAAGTCGGCCGGCGGCGGCTCGACGGGTTCCGGCTCGATCGACGCCGGCATCGGATCGACAAAAGAGGGCGGCAGTTCGGCGGGCTCGAATACCGGAACTACATCTTCGGGTGCGCCGTTCGCGGCATGCTGACCATTACCATAGCCGTCGTGGGCAAAGGCAGCCTCCGGCTCGAACGCAGGAGGCGGCTGCACGAATGACTCTGGCGTCGCTTCGTGAGCCCGAGCGGTTACCGGTTCCGTTTCGGAAGCGACGTCACTCTCGACTGCGCCGCCGACGGCTTCACTCGGTTGCGCGACAGCCGACTCCGGTTCCGGAGCGAAGGTACGCTCGGTCCGCGAAGTGACGAGGCTGGCTGAACTCCCGCTTCCCGCCCCAAAGACACGATTGGACTTGCTGAACGGAACGGCGGCACGGCGCACTGACGGCTCGGAAGCCTTCAGCTGCAGCGAAATCTGGCGCGGCCCGGCAATGATCGCGGTGCGAGTGGCGATACGCTCATCGAATGCTGCGGTCGGCCGTATTGCGGGGCCGAATTTCGGCGCTGTCACTGGCGCGGGAACATGACGCATCGGCGCGCGAGCCGCGCGGCGACGCATTCCCTGAAGACCCAGGTACCCGAGGATCGCGACGCCACCGAGGAACAATCCACCGGCGAGTAATGCACGCGGTTCGAGAAAGCGCGAAAACGAATCCGAGGCACTGGGTTGAGACCATTCGCGCACCTGCGCAGGCGCAAGTACCGTCGCAGGTGTCGCCGACACAGCTGTCGTGGCAACCTGCGGAGCACCTGTAGCAGAGGCTGCAGGCGCCGCGGTGCCGGAGGCGGGCTCATTCCCGGTGGATGCGATCACGGGCGCCTGCGTGGCCGCCGGTGCGCTTTGTTCCGTCTCCGGTGGCAATGGTGCGCGCGATTCTTCAGGTAACGCATTGGCCGCGTTCGGCGTCTCTACGCTCGGCGAAACCGCGGCAGCCGGCGTTGGCGCAGCTTTGTCCACCTTGTTCTGAGCAACAACAACCGGAGAGCTTTGGGTTGTCGCTTCCATGCCTGGCACGCCCTTTTCAGCGGCTTTTTCAGCAGCCTTTTGCGTTTGCGCCGGCTGCTTGCCAGCGTTGGCTGCGACGGCCGCCCCTGGAATCGGTGTCGGTTCGATGCTGGGCGTCGATTCTACTTTGGCGAGTTCAGAAGATGCCTGCGCCGCTGCGGGCGAGGCGTTTTGCAGCCAGCCGAGATCGTAAAACGCGTCGGCAAACACCATGTTCATCGCCGGCGAGTAGATCTTGCGCGCCGAAGTCACCCAGTCGTTTCCCTTCGCGGCATTGCCGTGCTTGAACTCCCAGGCAGAGCGCGCGTAGTACAGTGCCGGCGTGTCCCCGGTAAACTGGAACTGCTCCATCATCTTCTGGGCGGCGCTGTCTTTTCCTTCGAGGAGCAGGGTGAGATAGATCTTGAACTTGATCAGCTGTCCGGCCTGGTTCTTGTCCCCGCCAGGCGCCGGCGTTGAATTAAAGAGGGCCTCATACCGTTCACGAGCTTTCGTGTACTCCTTCTTCTTGAACGGAATCTGCGCGAGATTGTACTGCGCTTCGCGGAATTTCGGATCCACCTTGAGGGCCTGCCGGAACGCTGCCTCCGCGCCTTCGAAGTCTTTTTGGGCGAGCAAAATCTCACCCCGGAAATTGACGTAGGCGGGCTGGTTCGGATCGGCCGCATCGGCTTCGTCCAGTGCTTTGCGCGCGGCGGTGAAGTCGCGTTGCTGGAATGCCTGCTCGGCCTGCTCAAACTTCGACTTCGCAAAGGCCTTGGCCTTTGCCGCGCGATCGGCAGCCGAGGTCAGTTCGACCGACGATCTTCCCTGCCCCGCCGGCTTTTCCATCCAGCCGACTTCGTAAAGGGACTCGGCGAAAAGCTTGTTCAGTTGCGGCGAAAAATTCTTCTCCGCCTTGTCCACCCAGTCGCGCGCTTCCTTGTCGTTCTTCCGCTGGAACGCGACCGCGGCGTTCGCGTAATGGACAGCAGGTGTATCGGGCGCAAGCTCGAGCTTGGCCATGATCGAGTCGACCATGTTCTCTTTTCCCTCGAGGAGGTAAGTGAGAAGAACCTTATACTGAATCAGCTGGAGCGCTTCGCCCTGCAGCTGGAGATCATTCCCAAAAAGCAGTCCTTGAAAGCGGTTGCGCGCTTCCGTCCAGTTCTTCCTCAGGAATGGGATCTCGGCGAGGTTGAATCGGGCGTTCCAAAATTTCGGATCCGTCGCCAGCGCCTTCTGCAACGCCTTCTCCGCGTCGTCATACTTCTGCTGGCGCATGCAAATCACACCGCGCAGGTTTTGCGACTCGGCGAGGTCGGGCTGCCGCGCATCGATTCCATCGAGCTCTTTCAGCGCCTGATCGTAATTATTGGCGTTAAATTCCTTAAACGCGCGGTCGTACATCGACTCGAGTTCGGCCTTCGAAGGAGCTACGTTATTCGCCGCAAAAGAACTGAGGACGAGCAGCGAAATGGTCGCGAATTTCCGGATCTTCATGCCAGATTTCATAGAACCGCTCTCCCTCTTCTCTGACAAGCCATTTCTTCCGTAAATTTGAGAGTGCGCAACGCGATCAAGTCCGAGCGGAGCAAAGCAAGATCGACGCCTCTCGCAACTGTATCGTGCAGGTGGCGAGCAACGCGGTCGAACTCGACTCGCCGGGCGGGCGTCAGGGAAAATTGCGATTCGCGATCAGCCGCAGCCCTTCCAGAGTGAGGTTTCGGTGCACGACATCGATCTCCGGCAATTGCCGCGCGATCAATTCGGCGTAACCGCCGGTCCCAACAATTTTCACTTTGCGGCGCGCAAAATTCTCCGCACAAATCCGACGCAGAATCTCGGCCACAAGGCCGCGGTAACCGTGCACTGCGCCCGCCATCATGGCCGCGCGCGTGCTCTTGCCGATTGCAGCGGCCGGTTCGCGCAGGGTGAGCTTCGGCAGCAATGCGGTGCGCTGGTAAAGAAACGTGGTCATTGATTCAAGACCTGGCGCGATGACGCCGCCAATGTAGCAACGTTCCTGGGAGACTACGTCGAACGTTACCGCCGTTCCGAAATCGACCACGATCGCGGGCGACCCATAGAGCGCAACGACCGCTGCCGCATTGGCGAGCCGGTCGGCGCCGATCGTCCGCGGATTCGGATAATCAATCCCAATCCCCAGGTCGGTCGAACTGTCGATGAACAACGCGCGCACGCGAGCCGCCGCGCGACGCACCACCGCATTCTTTTGCGGGACGACGGACGACACAATGACCGCCCTGGCGCGGCCTCCAAGCACTCGCCGCACCCTGGCTGTGGAAAGTCCGGCAGTCGGAATTCGTGACGATTTACCGACGTGATCGCGGGTCGCAAACGCGAGCTTTGTAAACGAATTGCTAATGTCGATGAGCAGATAATCGGCGGTCGACATCCGGCGCGGAGTTCGGTCAGACGAATGATCGCGAGAGGCCGATTTCATGTCCAGCGTAGCGAACATTGCGCCGTCCACGCTTCGCGCATGTGATGCGGGCCGGGCATCCACGCAGGTTCCTCGACTTCATGCGAAATGACAAGTTGTCGAGCTTGGGGGCAAGCTTGCGACGGCTTGGTGAGGCGGGTAGCCTCGGCTCGTGCGCAAACTCGTTCATCGCCCGCGGCGATTGCGCCGCTCACCTGCACTCCGCAATCTCGTCCGCGAAACAACTCTGCACGCGCACGATTTCGTCCTGCCGCTCTTCATCAGCGAGAAGGTCAGTAGTCGGCGCGCTATTGCGAGTATGCCCGGCGTGTTTCAATTTTCGTTAGACGAGATAGCCGACGAGGCCGAGCGAGCGCGCGATCTTGGCCTTCAGGCTGTCCTGCTTTTCGGCATACCGGCGCAAAAAGATGAGCAAGCCAGCGCCGCCTACGCTGAGAATGGAATTATCCAGCAGGCCATCCGCGCCATCAAGGAGCGCTGCTCCGACCTTGTCGTCATCACGGATGTATGCCTATGCGAGTACACGAGTCACGGTCATTGCGGCGTGACCCGGACGGACGGCGACCACTTCCATGTTTTGAACGATGAGACGGTTGAGTTGCTCGCGCGCGCAGCCGTTTCGCACGCGCGCGCCGGCGCAGATGTCATCGCGCCGAGTGACATGATGGATGGCCGCGTCGGCGTAATTCGCGAGGCCCTCGACGCGGAGGGATTCAGCGACATCACCATCATGAGTTACGCGGCTAAATTCGCCTCCGTTTTCTACGGTCCCTTCCGCGACGCCGCGGAAAGCCCGCCGCAGTTCGGCGACCGCCGATCGTATCAAATGGATCCAGCAAATGCGGAGGAAGCCCTGCGCGAAGTAGCACTCGACCTCGAGGAAGGCGCGGACATTCTCATGATCAAACCGGCCTTGCCCTATCTCGACATTCTTTGGCGGGTCCGCGACCGCTTCGAGAAGCCGACGGCGGTCTATCACGTCAGCGGGGAGTACGCCATGATCAAGGCCGCCGCCGAGAAAGGCTGCTTCGACGAACGCGCGGCAGTTCTCGAGATCATGACTTCGCTCAAACGGGCCGGAGCGGATCTAATCATCACCTACTGGGCGAAAGAGCTGGCGGGATGGGTTCGAGAGTAGAGGTTCGCCGGGGCGAAACGGAGGCGCACGCGCGGTTGAAGCGCCTGGCGCTGATCTGGGCACAGGCGCAAGGTTACTCGGCCTGTGCGGCCGAAGTGACCCTGCCCAGCTGCCGGTATCGAGCGGATGTCGCTGCCTACCGTCCGCAGGGCCGGAGGCGCGAATGCACCGCTATTTTTGAATGCAAACAGACCCTGCCCGATTTGCAGCGCGATAATTGCGTTAGCGCGGAGGCGCGAGCGCGCCTCGCCGAACTGCTGGCGCGCCGCGTGATTCTTGAAAAACATCTTCGCATCCACTACCCACATTTGCGCCTCGGCGATTCGTTGTTTCCGGAATTTGAATCGTATCATTTCGAGGCGATCGGTCACCGCGGATATCGTCGCGTGGTGCGCGAGTGCAGTTCGTTGCAGCAACAGCTCCACGCCGGGACAAAATTCGAGACACTTGTCCGCTATCGGTGCGCCGACGTTTATTACCTGGTCTTACCTGATCACTTGGATCGCAAGGTGCGCGCGCCGCATGCGTGGGGCGTGCTGACCGAACGCTGCAACGGCCTGGAGCTAACGCGCAAGCCTGCCTTGCACGAGGCAACCCCGGACCAGCGACGTCGTTTTCTCGAGCGGATCGCGGCCGCCGGGACACGCCAGTTCAATCGCACTTTCGAGATTACTTTTGAGGAAGTGACGAACGCCCGGCAGTTAGCGGCCTAACTGCCTGCCTCCGCGAAATCGCTCACCGGCACGAAAGGCACGCAGCGCCTCCTCGGTCAGTTCCACGACTGCGTTCGCTTGTCTGCTTCGTGCGATGGCGAGCGCCTTCTCGCCGGTTGCAATCGCGTCGTTGAACCTGCCTTCCTCTGCCTGAGCGACGGACCAGCAGACGAGCAGTTCCGGATCGTTGTAGCTGGTCAATGTGCAGGCACGCCGCGCAAGCCGCTCCGCCATCGCACCGTCGCGCAGTCCGTCGTCTCGATTGGTTGCCATCAGCCAGGCGAGATTGCCGAGCAGGATCGCTGAATCCGGCGCGATTTGCGCCAATTGCTTCAATGCGCCCGGTGTGGATCCGGCCGCCGCAAGGGCGTCGCGAAGACGCTCTACGATTTGCTCCAGATCCGGCCGAAGCAATTGCGCGTAGGCGAATTGCGCCGCCGCGTTCGCATACTCGCCCTTTGCGGCAAACGCCGCAGCGAGATTGAAATGGAGATCGGCGGTAAACGGGGACACGGCCAGACCATCCTGCGCGGCCATGATCGCTTCCTCGGTCGAGTGCGACTGCAGCAGACAAAACGAAAGGAGCTTCCATGCGGCGACGCTTTCGCCGCCCCGCTCGAGAGCGCGGCGCGACGCCTGGCTTGTGCCCTCGCAGTCACCTGCTCGGCCGAAACAGCTGGCAAGCTGAAGCCGGGCGCCGGCGTTGGCTGGCTCGCGCGTAACCGCCCGCCTTGCATGTTCAACTGCTTCGGCAGTGCGACCGCTCGCGTCCAGCGCGGCTGCAAGAAGAACTTCGCCTCGCGCGTCTCCCGGATCGCGCTGAAATGCGATCTCGAAATCCGAAACGCCCGCAGCCGCGCCGCGAGCGGTCATGTTGCTCAAACCCAGCCAAAGATGTTCTTGCGCGGAGTCGAGCACCCAAAATGAGGCAAAGCTGTTCATCGCCCACACAGCGAGCAATGCGCCGAACGCTGTCTGAAGAATAATACGGCTGCGCGTAATCGCTTCCCACCCGAGCGCCACGAAGACCGCCAAGGCCGTTAGAGCAGGCAAGGCATAGAATGCCTTGACCGACGCGTAGGCAGGCACACTCAGATTCAAATAGAGGACTCCGCACCCGATTACAAAGGCCGTTGCGATGATGAGGAAAATCGCCGCCCACCCTTCGCGAATCAGCCGCACAAAGCCGGTCACCGCGCCAGCGATGAGCAGCGCCGTGGGTACGATTGCGAGCAGGTAGCCCGCGTTCATCAAATCGTAATTCCATGGCAGGCGAGCCGCCAGATCCGGAACTCCGGCGCAAAGTCCGTCGCCCCAAAACGTCGCGTAAATTCCGTCCCAAAAAGACGCCGTCGCGGCAAAGAGCGGATGAAAGAGAGCGCGGCCAAACCGCAGGAAATACGGAAACGTTCGGTAGCCGTCATCCTGCCACCACCGAAACCCCGATGCGGGATCCCAACCGCCAATTACGAGCGCGCCGGTCGCGTTCCAAATTCGGATGTAGTGCCACGCTGCGAGCGTGGTAGTAAGCAGCGGGATTGCCAGTAACTGCAGTGCGACGCGCACCGACGTCGTTCGCGTTCGGCCGATGTGAGCGGCAAGCGCCATAACGATTATTGGCGCAACAAGGAATGCGGTCACTTTCGTTAGGGCCGCGGCACCAAGCGTGATGCCGAGCAGAATGGCGGCGCTCCACGACAATCGATCGCGGACGACGATGCGGACCGTTTGATACACCGCTGCCGAAACGAGCAGGGCAGCGAGCGTCTCGTTGGTGCAAAACTGCGAGAGGTAAACCTGCATCGGGAGAAGTGCGGCAAATCCGAGCGCCACCAGCTGCGCCCCCCAACGCGCTGGAAAGAGCAGCCGCACAGTTAGTCCAACGACCAAAAAATGCGCCACGCCGGCGAGCATTGTGAAGCCGCGCACCAGCCAGATCGCGGCAGCTGTATCGGCGGTGGTTTGCGCTGCTGACAGAATCGCGGCGGAGGCGGCGTAGAAAAGCGGCGGCTGGAACATTTCCAGTCCATCTTTCGGAAGCGGAAGAGCGCGGCGATCCTGGAGGTACTTGATGTAGTCGGCGTGCGCCTGCGCATCGAAGCCGACGTGAAACGGCAGCAACGGCGTGTTGTGGTAGAACAGCACCAACCAGCAGACGGCCAGCAACATTGCGGTAAGCGGCAGGAACGTGGTGCGCACGCGCATGCTGGCGCGATCAAACCAGATTCGCCCTGTAATCAACACAGCGAGCGCGAGGGTGGCGAACGCGATCCAGAGTGGCCAGATGCGCCCAAACGCAGCGAGCGAGGTTTCAGAACTTGCGATCGGATTCCCCGCACCTGGCAGCCGTGACTGCGACACCGGCGCCGCCGCGCGCCAGGAGGAGCCGGCAAAAAACGCGTGCCACGACGCGTCGCTTTGAAGGACGATGTTGTCGCTTTTCAGCGATAGGCACAGAGCAGGCGGCGCGTTGTCATTAAACACCCGCCCCTCAATGGTGTTGTCGCCGACGCGCAGCAGCCGCTCGATCCGGACGTCCGCAATCTGTTTCCAGTTCCGGGTTTCGGGAACCTCCACATCAACGCCGTTGATTTTCAGATCGAGACGTTTCGCGGCACGAACGCTCAGCAACGCCGTCCGCGGCAAGCTCTCGACCGTGAAATCACGGCGGAAGGTGACGTCGAGACTGGCAATTGAATGGGACGAAACATCGACGGCGGTTGGAAAGACGATCCATTCGGCGCGGGAATCAGCGGGTAGGAAATTGATCCCCGGGGCGCGTTTGGCGAGCCAGCCGAGCGCGGCTGCGGCCGACAGAACCACCGTCACCGCCAGAGCAATTCGGTAGCGCGCCTTCAAGGAATCACGCCCGCGATGCTCGTTCGTTTAGACCCGCCGGACGAGCAGGTTGCGGCCGGTCATCTCCGTCGGCTGGGGCAGACCAAGCAGGAACAAAATGGTTGGCGCAACGTCAGCGAGAATGCCGTCGCGCAGGTCGAACCGCGAAGCGTCGGCACCGACATAAATGAAGTGGACGAGATTCGTGGTGTGCGCGGTGTTGGGGGAGCCATCGGCATTCCTCATCTGCTCGCAATTACCGTGATCGGCGGTGATCAAGGCCGCCCCACCGATCTCGTGCAATTTCTCGATGATGCGCTGCACGCAAGCGTCGATCGTTTCCACGGCTTTGATGCCCGCGGCAACCACGCCGGTGTGGCCAACCATGTCAGGATTAGCAAAGTTCAAAATGATCAGGTCGTAATTCTCCATTCGTGCGAGCACTTCCTCGGTGACTTGCGTAGCGCTCATTTCCGGTTGCAGGTCGTAGGTCGCGACCTTCGGCGACGGAATGATTTTTCGGTCCTCGCAATCGAAGGGGCGCTCGACTCCCCCGTTAAAAAAGTAGGTGACGTGTGGGTACTTCTCCGTCTCGGCGATCCGCAGTTGGGTCTTCCCGGCTGCGCTGACAATCTCGCCGAGGATGTGCGAGAGCTCTGCCGGCGCAAAAATGTAAGGAGATGGATACGTGACATCATACTGCGTCAGGGTGACGTAGTTGACCCGTGGCCAAACTTCGCGATCGAACCCGTTGAAATCGGCGAGAAGGAACGCCTGCGAGAGCTGTCGTGCCCGATCGGCGCGGAAGTTGAAGAAGAAAACCGTGTCGCCGTCGCGGACGCGCTGTTCGTGCGCTTCGGCAAAAATCATCGGCGGCATGAACTCATCGGTTGTGCCCCGATCGTACTGAGCACGCAGCGCCTCAGTCGGAGTGCCGCTGCAAACTTCGCCGCGTCCGAGAACGATCGCATCCCACGCTTTTTTGGTGCGATCCCAGCGTCGGTCCCGATCCATTGCAAAATACCGGCCGACGACCGTCGCGATTCGCGCGCCGCTCCCCGCCAGGCCGGCAGCGCAGGAGTCGAGAAACTCTGCACCGCCCGTCGGGGAGGTGTCGCGGCCGTCAGTAAATACATGCACGAAAATGTCGGTCACACCTGCAGCCCGCGCTGCTTGGGCAAGTGCGACGAGATGTTTGTAGTGACTGTGAACACCGCCATCGGAAACGAGTCCGAGAAAATGGAGCCGATGTCCGCGCGCATTCGCGAACGTCGCCTGCGCGAGCGGATTTTGGCCGAGCTCACCCTCGGCGATCGCTTTATTTATCCGCGTCAGGTCCTGATAAACGATACGCCCGGCGCCAAGATTGAGGTGCCCCACTTCGGAGTTGCCCATCTGCCCTTCAGGCAGTCCGACGTCGAGCCCGCTTGCGCTTAACCTGCTGCCCGGGTATTCGCGATAGAGTTGATCGTGAAATGGCGTGCGTGCGAGCAGCGTTGCGTCGCCATTCTCGTCCCGCTGCGCAGCCCCTCCCGTGTTGATCCCCCAGCCGTCGCGGATGATGAGCATCACTGGTTTCGCCATCGTCGCGAGCTTGGTAAGATCGGGCCGGCTGCACAAGCGCATTTGAGCGGCCGGGATTGACAAGGCGCAGCACGGGCCGCTTCATCAGCGAATGAAGAGGCGCAACCAGTTGCTTGCCCTTTTTTGTCTCCTCGTTTTTGCCGGTCTCGGCGTTCTCTACTTCCAGCATTGGGTCGTGCAGAAGCCATTCGGGATCGTCCTGTTCGTCGGTGAAGGCCTGACCCCGGGGCGAATCGCGGCAACGCGGGTTTACGCCGGTAGCGCGGATACTCCGCTCGCGCTGGACGCGTTACCACATACGGCGCTGGTGACGAATCATTCGAACGATTTCGCGACACCTGATTCAGCCGCGGCGGCCACGGCGCTCGCGGCCGGTGTCAAGCCGAACAACCGTGCGCTCGGTCGCGATCGCGAAAACAAAACCGTGGAAAACCTTCTAGAGTTGGCACGCAGTGAAGGACGCTCGACCGGACTGATCACCGATGGCCGCATTACCGACCCGACTGCCGCCGCATTCTTCGCGCATCAGTCGGAGGCGAACGATCACGACGCGGTGGCGCGCGAGCTCGTGGAGCATGCGAAAATTGACGTGATTCTTGGCGGCGGCGCGTTCGACTTCACTGCCCAGGACAAAGGTGGATACCGCGCCGATGGTCGCGATTTGCTGCTCGAGCTACGCCGGGCCGGCACCGAATTTGTACGCACTAAGGCTGAGTTGGAAAATGTGCCGCGGTGGCGGCAACCCAAGTTGCTCGGCATTTTCGCGGCCGCAGAGTTGGCCTACTCCGATCAGCTCGAAGCGCGGTCCAATCAGCCGAGTCTCAGCGACATGGTCCGTCGCGGGATTGAACTGCTCCAATACAATCGCACCGGCTACGTCCTCGTTGTCGACGCGGCGCTGATGCGAAAAGCGGCACAGGAGAACAACGGGGAACGCACACTTGCCGAAACAGTCGAGCTAGATCGGGCAGTTGCGACTGCGCAGAAGTACGTCGGCGAAGGCTCGATGATCGTGGTCTGCGGCGACGTCGGTATCGGGGGTTTGACAATGAGCGGTTCTCCGTTTCGGAAAGACCGCGGAATCGCAGTGCTCGGCCTGAATTCGACCGGTGATCCATGGCTGACCTGGGCAACAGGGCCGAACGGCACCGCCTCATATGGGGCATCGAAACTCGTCGAGCCGACGCGGCAACGATCAGCGACCGACGAAGAGCCGGACGTTCATCCGCCGGAAGAGCCAGCCGCAGCCTACGCAAAGACGGCGCTCAATACCGTCGACGACGTGGTCGCGTTCGGCAGCGGGGCGGGAACGGAAGCTCTCCATGGTACGATCGATAGCACGTTCGTTTTCCGCCTTCTCCGCGGCAAACTGTAGCCAGGAACCGACGCGCGGAAGACAAACAAAAAACCCGCCAGCGGTGTTACCAGCTGGCGGGTTTTGTTGAAGCTCGCTTTGGTTTACGGACTGACCGGCAGTATCTGCGGGATGAACGTAAACGGAGGAGGAGGAGGCAGGCCGGGTGGCGGGCCTTCCGCGGGTGGCGGAGGACCTTCTCCGATCGGGCCTTCTTCCGGAACATCTTTCGTGTCGACGACTGTCTTGCTGTCCGCCACCGTCTTGCTGTCGGCCACATCATTGTACCGATGCTTGCTGGCGGCCGTATCGTCGCTCGGGCCGGAGGCTGCAACCTGCGCCAGCGTGAACGCACTATCCTTCAGCGCCGGGTTCCAGCGGACGATGACGTAGCGGCCGCTGGTTACTGGAAATTCCGCTGCCACATCACCACGTGTGCCGTCATTTTCGACGAGCGCCACGGGCGTGAGCTTCGCAACGACGTCGCTCGGAACCTTAAACGTGTTTGGAAGGTCGGCAGCTTCTTCGTCCGCGCCGCTCTCAGGCAGGGCCCGCAGCACGTAGACAGCCATCGTGCCTTTCTGGGCCGCAAACAGGGTCGACACTCGGTTGATGTTCTTCGCTTTACCGAGATCGATCACCGCAGTCGGAAATTGATCTCCGGCCGCAAAGTTGAACGAAGTCGCTGGCTGACCGTCGACGATATTGGCGGCCTGCTTCAGATCCGCGCCTGAGCTGACATACAATGCGCGGGGGCCGGCTTGCGGGCCCGCGTTCGCGTTGTAGTTGACGAACGCGACGCTAACGGCGTCAGGCACGGAGGGGCTGGACGACGGTACTTTGTGCAGGAGGAGATCTGCGCCAAAGCCGGTGCACGTGGCAACGAGCAGGGAGGCGGCAGACAACGAAACTCGGCGAAGTGGTGAGCCCAGTGTGTTCATAATTTCCATATCCACAAGAAGGATCCTAAGATTTTGCGGCTTTTTGCGCAACACAAATCTTTTGTCTCGCGCCCAGCCTAAGCAATTGAGCCGAATTGTAGCGCATTAGCCACCGCCGTGGCTACTACAATTCGTTGCTGTGCCGCCGCTCCGAAGAGCTCTTAAATTTTCGCGAAAAGCAACGCCGGAACTGCCTGATATTTCCGGCCGCCGTCGTACGCGTAAAACGGGAGATACATTCCGTCAGTCACCTCTGCGCGATATGCCATCCAGTTAATTGTTGGATCGAGCACGTAGGACGTACCGTCTTTCTCCCACGTCAACCAGGCGTGCGTTGTCTGGCTGGCGAGCGTGCGTTTGCCGATGACCAGGCGGAGATCCGCCGCGCCGTGCGAGCGCATCAAATGATAAAGCGCGACCGCCTTGCCCTTACAATCGGCCGGCGCGCCGTTGCCCACTTCCTCGGGTGTCTTCCACTCCTGCGAAAATCCGTACGGTATGCCTCGTAATTCCTGCATCCAATCGTTCACGAGCGAGAGCGACAGACCGTCGTTAGCGGTTTGGTCGGACAGCAGCACCGGCGCGATGCGCGTCATCTGCCGGTCGTAGGGCGTCGAGCGGACATTCATGTATAGCGGGTCCGCGAAACAGGCGGCCGAAGCGAGGCAGACGATGGCAGCGACGAGGAGGAAGATTCGCTTCGGAGCAAACGGCTGGATGCTGACAGTCACCATAAACGTTATGGTTTTTATAGCAGCCGCCGTGCCAGTACCGCTCCCGTAAATGGCACCGCCAGCGGTAGAAAGCTGGACAGCGTGGGGAAAAACTACCCTTCCGCGCTGCGGGCGAATGCCCGAACGTTCAGAACCGTCCTGCTAATGCCCTCGTTAGTGACCGCCTTGGATCACATCGAGCGCGATGGCCGTCGTCGGAATCGGCGTGAAAATCCGTTCGCACGGAACCGGGATGCCGGAGGTCGACGTCATGACGTAACAGACCTTCCGCACCTTTGCCGGGCGCTGACTGGTTTTCACTCCGCTGCTCGCCGGGCCAGACGTGCCCGAGAAAGCAGATGCTGCAAAAATGCAGCACACGACCGCGACGGCGAGCCGCATAGTCGATTTCATCGTGCTGATGATAACACATCCGCCGAAGTTTTGGCAATCTGTTACGGCGGCGCTAGGGACCGTTCGGCGGCTTTGCAAGCGACGGATCGCGCAGCGGTTTGCCTGTTTCGTACAACCTGATGGTCGCGTCGAGCTCGGTCGCGAGCGCGCTGTTCTTCTGCGCCTCAGCCAAATCGCGCGCTTTGCGGGCCGTTGCGATGGCGTCTGAAAAATCGCCATTCTCCGCGTAAGCCGCAGCGAGCGTGCGAAGGACGAGTGCATTGCGACCGCCGGAGATATTCGCAGCTTCCCGCGCCAGACGAACGGCTTCAGTGCCGTTGCGCACCGAAGCGTCGGGGTGCGTAGCGTAGATCCAGGCGAGATTGCCGCGTGCGTTTCCGTTCTCCGGATTTTTTGTCAGCGTTGCAGTCCACTGCGAAATCGCCGCGCCGACGTTGCCCTCGCGGAGCAGCACGAAACCGAGCAGATTCCCGGCATCCGGGTTCGCCGGCTCCAGCTCGAGCGCGCGTTGTAAATGGGCAATGCTGCTCGTGAGCTCACCACGAGAAATCAGAACGTTGGCGAGGTTGGCGTGCGCGACGGCATTGTCCGGCCGCAACTTCAACGCTGCTTCATAGTGCGAGAGCGCTTCGTCAGCATGCCCTTGGGCGAGGAGAACGATTCCGAGATTGTTCTCCGCGACGTCGTTCTCCGGGGTCACCGCGAGCGTATGCTTCCAGAGCGTTTCGCTGTCGCGCCAGTAGGAAACCTGCGCGAACGCGAGAGAGGCAAACGCGACAATCGACATCGCCGCGGCACTCACAACGGCACTCCGTGGAACGCGATACCGCCGTATCAAATCTGCGGCCAACCAGGTGAGCGCGACGTCGATCCCGATCTGCGGCAGGTAAGTGTAGCGGTCCGCGTGCCCCTGCCAGCCGACCTGCACGATGCCGATTACGGGCACGAGCATGCCGAGGTACCACAACCAGCCGACGAGCAAATACGGCGCTCGTTTTCGCCAGATGATGCCGCCGATCGTGATTACAACGAGGACAGTGAACGCGCCGATGACCTCCAGTATTGTTACGCTGTGTTCGCGATGCGGATAAAACGGGACCAAGCCCACCGGCCAGAACATCTGGCGCAGGTAGATGGCGTAGCTCAGCGCCGCATTGATGGCGCGCGTGCCTAGAGAAAGCTCCTCTCCGGAACCGATGTACTGCTTCTGCGCCAACAGCGTGGCGTAGGATGAGGCGGCCGATAGCAGCAGCAGTGGAATTTTCTCAAGCGCGAGCCAGGTAGCCGTATGTCTCAGGCTGGACATGCGTCCAAGCGGCCAATAATCGAGCAGAAGCAAGACCAACGGCAATGTCACGAGCATTGGTTTGGACAAAAGACCAAGTGCGAAGGCGACCGTCACGACGAGATACCGAGCCACGGTCCGCCGATCGGCGTAGGCCGCGTAGGCGATTAGCGTCAGCGTGAAACAAACGCCGCTGAGCACGTCTTTGCGCTCGGCAATCCACGCGACTGATTCCACCCGCAGAGGATGAATTGCGAACACTGCGGCCGCGAAGGCGCTCCGCCATGGTGCGCCGGTAAATCGCACGAGAGCATGGAAGAGCAACAGCACCGTGCAGGTGTGCAGGAAAATGTTCGTAAAATGATGCCCGCGCGGCGCGAGACCAAAGAGCTCGCAATCGAGCATGTGCGAGAGCGTCGTGAGCGGATGCCAGTTCTGCGCGTGAATGTGCGTGAATGCCCAGCGCAGCGCGTCCGCACCTAAGCCACCGGTAATGGCGGGATTTTGATAAACGTAATTCTGGTCGTCGTAATTGACGAAATCGTTGCCTAGCGCGCGAGCGAAGACGACCGAGGTGAGCGCACCAAGCGCGAGATAGAAAACGATCAGGAGCCGCCGATCAATTTTCGAATCAACCGTTTTCATTGAACCGGCGAAAGCTCGCGCAGCGGAATGTTCGCGCGATACAGCTCGAGATCGGCGCGCAATGAGTTCAGCGTCGCCACATCGCCTTCTCTGCTGGCCAAGTCGATGGCTCTTTCCGCTGTCCGCGTTGCTTCTGGGAAATTGCCCTGCGTAGCGCATGCCGCGGCGACAATTCGAAGCGTGTGTCCGCTCTGGCCTCCGGGAAGCTCAAGCGTGTGTTGCGCTATGCTGAGAGCGCGCGCGCCATTCCGAATTGAAGGATCCGGCGCCGTAGCTAGCAGCCACGCCAGACTCTCCTCAGCCCAGATAGCGGTGGGCTGCAGTTCGACCGCTTTTTCGTAGTGGACCAGTGCCTCCGCGTGCGCGTGCTTCTGCCGCAACAGGTCGCCGAGCCGCGCGTGCGCTGCGGCGTCGTCGGCGCGAATATCTATCGCGCGCCGCAACGACTCGATCGCACCGTCCAAGTCATGCGCTTCAGACAAACCGATCGCGAGATCGTAAAAGGCGTCGGCATAATCAGGACGCAAGTCAATCGCCGTGCGGTAATGCGCGATCGCCTGATCAATATTACCGGCCCGCAAGAACGCATTGCCCAGGTTATTCTCGGATAAAGCCAAGGTCAGTTTGTAGCGCGAATGTCCCCTTTCCGTCTGAATCGCGACGGCTCGTTGATAGTGAGCGATCGCCTCGTCGAGCTTGCCCTCCTCCTGCAGCAGGATACCGAGGTTGTTTTCCGCGACCTCATTTTCGCGTGTCACCGCCGCTGCATGTGTCCAGAGAGTATGGCTGTTTTTCCAATGTTGCGTTTGGCGCCAGGCCGCGACGCCGAGGGCGAGGAACGCAACGAGCGCGACGCACGTCATCATCTGGAGGCGAGCGCGGAAGCCTTGTGTTAACCGCCGGAGACCATAGCCGATTGCCAACAACAGGCCGATCTGAGGCAAATAGGTGTAGCGATCGGCATGCG
>JBJMWX010000021.1:0-20728 GCA_045809925.1 Chthoniobacterales bacterium | reverse complement strand
TAGGCCGCGACTACGGACGGCGTCGATCGTTTGCGCGCCGTCGCATCGAGGATGCGTTTTCGCAAGCGCAGCGACTTCGGCGTCGCTTCGACGTACTCGTCGGGGCCAATGTACTCGATCGCCCGTTCGAGACTCATCTTCAGCGGCGCTTCGAGCTGAATGCCTTTGCCGTCGCCCTGGCTGCGCATGTTCGTGAGATGCTTCGCCTTGCACGGATTGACCGGCAGATCTTCGGGCCGCGCGTTCTCGCCCACGATCATACCGGCGTAGATTTCTTCCTGCGGACCGACGAACAATTTCCCGCGCGCCTGGATGTTGTTGAGCGCGTAGGCCGTGCTGATGCCGGGTTCCATCGAGATCATCACACCGCGGTTGCGCCCTTCCATCTCACCTTTAAACGGCGCGTATTCGCGGAACAGGTGGCTCATGATGCCCTCGCCGCGGGTGAGGTTCACGAGATCGCTTTCAAAGCCGATCAAGCCGCGCGTGGGAATGATCGCTTCCACTGAAACGCGGGTGGCGTGGTGGTCCATGCTCACAATCTCGCCCTTGCGGCCGGCGATCGACTGCAGCACGTCGCCGAGATTGTCGTTCGGCGCTTCGACGTAAAGATTCTCGATCGGCTCAAGCAGCGAGCCATCTTCCGCGCGCTGAAAAATCACTTCCGGCCGCGAGACCATCACTTCGTATCCTTCGCGGCGCATTTGCTCGACGAGGATCGCAATCTGCATCTCACCGCGCGCGTTGATCTCGAACGCGCCCGCCGCTTCCGTGTCGTTCACCTGCAGCGAGACGTTGCCGCGGGTCTCGCGAATCAACCGCTCGCGCACGTGTCGCGCCGTGACAAATTTACCTTCGCGTCCGGCGAAGGGCGAGTCGTTGACCAAAATTCGCATCCGGATTGTCGGCGGATCGATATCGACAAACTGCAGCGGCGTCCGCTCCTCGCGATCCGTCAATGTTTCGCCGATGTAAACTTCTTCGAAACCCGTCAGGCCCACGATCTCGCCAGCGCTTGCGTGTTTCACTTCCGTCTGCCCCATTCCGGAAAACGTGTAGAGGCCAGTCACGGTCGCGCGTTCGCGCCGGCCGTCGCGGTGAATGCTGACGATGGAATCGCCGACGCCGACACGGCCGCTGACGATGCGCCCGAGCGCGATTCGCCCGAGGTAATCGCTGTAATCGAGGTTCGAAACGAGCATCTGAAAGAACGGCTCGCTCGAGATCGTCGGCGGCGGCACGTGCTTCACGATTGCCTCAAAGAGCGGCGTCATGTCCTCGTTGTTCTCATGCAGCTCGCGCTGGGCGAAGCCCTCCTTCGCGCTCGCGTAGATGATGGGAAAATCGAGCTGCTCGTCCGTTGCTTTTAACTCGACGAAGAGGTCGAACACCATGTCGAGCACCTTGTGCGGGCGGGCGTTTTCGCGGTCGATCTTGTTGATCACCACGAGCGGCTTGGCCTTGTTCTCCAGCGCTTTTCGGAGAACGAAACGGGTTTGCGCCTGGGGCCCATCGTGCGCATCGACCACCAGCAGCACACCGTCGACCATTTTCATGATCCGCTCCACTTCTCCGCCGAAATCCGCGTGCCCGGGCGTGTCGACGATGTTGACACGATAGCCGTTCCACTGGAAAGCGGCATTCTTCGCGCGGATGGTGATCCCCTTTTCCCGCTCGAGATCCATCGAGTCCATCATCCGCTCCTCCACCTTCTGGTTGGAGCGGAACGTGCCTGATTGGCGCAACAGTTGATCGACGAGCGTGGTCTTGCCGTGATCGACGTGCGCAATAATGGCGATGTTGCGGATCTTATCCATGTGTTCTGGCGAATTGTAGGGCAGGCGCTCCGCCTGCCGAACAAATTGGCAACCGAAGCGGTTGCCCTACAATTGCGAGGCGCCGAATATGCGCACTGTCGGCGCTCTGGTCAAACACCGCGCGTGCGCTAGCGAACCGACGACAGATTGTAGATCTCGACGATGCCTACGCCGGTAGCGCCATTTTTCCCCGCCAGAATCGCCGTGTAAGCGCCGGGCGAAAGCGTTTTCACAACCGCGGCTTCTCGATCGTTCTGAGGCGGAATACCGGTGGCGCGAATCGCGTCTGCCTGCGCCAGGTCGTCCTTCCAGTCGTCGTTCGCCACAAGCAGCGTACCCTGGCTGTCGCGCAGCTCGAGCGTGGTATCGCTCACCGCAGTGACGACTCCTTGTTGCGCAAGCGAGGGTCCAAGTCCGCGGATCAGGATCTGCGCGCTTTCGCTCGCGTCACCGAGAATAAAACCGCCGATCACCACTTTCCCGCCCGTCTGGACAACCCCCCGTGTGCTGATGTTAGCCAGGTTCGAGGGCGAGCTGGAGGCATCCAGATCATACGCCTCGACCAGCCCAATTCCCGTGCTCCCACTCTTTCCACTCACGACCGCCGTGTAATTACCGGGTGCGACGGTGGCGATGATCGCTGATTCGCGATCGTCATTGGGCGGAATACCGCTGGCAGCAATTGCCGCTGCATCAGGGTCGCGCCAGTTATCGTTCGCGCCAATCAGACTGCCGTCGGCCGCATGTAACTCAAGCACTGGGTCGAGCAGCGCACCGCTGACGCCGGCCTGTGCGAGCGATGGTCCGATAGCGCGCACCAGCACGCGTTTGGCAGAGCTGCCGCTGACGATGAAACCGCCGATCGCCTGGTTCTCGCCCGTCCCAACATCGAGCCGCGTCGAAATATTGAGCGCGCGCGTGGAGGGCGAGGGCTTGGGGACTCCTCCACTCGGCAGCGGCCACACGAATGCGCCGCGTCCGCGCGTCCAGACCGACAACGTGGTGCTCCCGCGATCGATCTGCATGTCCCAGATCATCACGTTCGGCAGACCTTGCGTGAATTTGTTCCAGACCGGAGCGCTCGCCGTGATGTCGTCGGTGTAGTAGAGGCCGAAATCGGTCCCGGCAAATACCTGCTGCGGATACTTCGGGTTTACGATGATCGAATCGACGGGGATATCCGGCAGATTGCCGCTCTTGTTCGCCCAGCCAAACGAGCTGCAACCGCTCGTGCAGCTCACCGCGAAAACGTGCCCCGGCGTGCCGGGCGTGTTGGCATTAAAGCCACCGATTGCGGCGTAGCCAGCCGGTAGATTCGGCGCGGCGCTGGACGGATCCATCGCGATGCCAAGCACCGGGCGATTGGGAAGAACAATGTTGCCACCCGTGACATCGATCCAAGCCGCCTGGCCTGAAATGCCGGTCCCGAGATTGAACCCGATCCAGACATTGCCGTCATTCGTGCCGGCGATCGCAACGCTCTGGAATTTTGGCGAGTACTTCACCTGGTTGATGAACGAGCGGTCCCCCAGGGCCTGCTTGGTCATATTCTGAGTGGAAGGATTGTTCGTTACGTACCAACCGGGTGTGAAACTCGCGCCGCCGCTCGTCGTCTCCCACACTCGCGTCGTTCCCGCGATCAGGTGACCACAGCCACCCGGAGTGCCTGCCGACGGGCAATCGTCGCCTCCGGGAATTCCACCGTGGAAAAGATCGTACGGGAGAATGAATGACTTTGTGTCTTTGGCCCAACCACCGGTCGCATTTGACCAGGAGGCGCCTGCGTTTGTGCAATCACTGACGCAGCGATAGAGCGCCCCGTCGTTCTGTCCGGCCCAATACCGGAGGTTTGATCCGGTCCCGACCGGATCGATACGCGCATAGAAGCCATCTCCGCCGCGGACGCCCTGCCACTCGGTTGGCGCGGCCGGGCTGCCGGAGAACGCAACTGCGCTGGTGCCATTGTCCTGCGCACCGCCAACCGCCTGTGGTGTGCCAGAAGCCGCAAAATTACCGCTGATGTCGCCGGAGTAGAACTCGATCGTATTCAGCCCGCCATCCATGTTAAACCACGTATTGCGAGCGACACCGGCGACAGCATTGTTGGAATCCGAGCTGCCGAAAATGCCGCCGTCATTCCCGGCGAGCAGAAGTTTCGCTGAGCCTGGCACTAATGTGAGGGCGTGCTGGTCAACGTGGACCGGCGCGCTGGCGTAATCATAACCGCAGGTCAGGTCATAAAAATTTGTTCCGTTGCGCGCCGCGAGCCAGATGTCGTAGGTGCCGACGAAAATCCGGTCCGGATTGTCAGGATCGACCGCCACCACCTGGTCGTACCAGTTCTGATTGTCGTCGCCGGAAGTGCCGTCGCAGCTTCTGAGCGATCCGCCAGCCGACCCTTGCAGGAAGCTCCACGATTCACCTCCGTCGACGCTCGCCCAGACACCGAGCTGACAGCCGGGCTTGTTCGCGCAGCTGGTGTTGTCGTTCGGTGCGATCGATTGGACCTGCGCGTAGATGTAGTTCGGATTCGTCGGCGCGATGGCGAGATCGATCCGGCCAAGTTGATTGCCGGCGCCGACTCCGCCGAAGGGAATTCCCGATCCGGCATTCATTGCGTCAGCGGTGGCGTACGGGCTGCCGGTCACCTGTGTCCCGAAGCCAAAGCCGTTGTCGTTGCGGCTGATCAAAGTGAAATCTGATGGGCAGCCGCTGTCCGGCATCGTGCCGCGGTAGACTCCGTTGGCGCCGTTCTGATCCAGATTGTACTGGACTGTGGTGGCGAACCCGCGCACGCCGACCGCGGCAACAATGCGCGTCACGCCGCTGCCCATATTTGTCAGCTCAAGCCCGGTGATATCCTGCCGTTGCGACGTGAACCCGTTCGTTGTGCATGGGCCCGTCCAGCTGGAACCCGCATTGTAAGAAATGTAGAGACCCGTCTTCGTGCCAGCCACCACTCGATTGCTGTAGTTTGGATCGACGCGAAGTTTTCCGACGGCCTGGTATTGCGGGAACTGTCCGGCTGGCTCGGGCAGCGCGGCGCCAAACACGTCCTGACCGAAAAGTTTCCAACTGGCACCACCATCACTCGTTTTGAGAATACCCTGGCTGCCCATTGAAAATGAGCCGTAGTTCAGGTCGCCTGTGCCGGCGTAGATCGTGTTGTGGTCATTCGGATCGATGGCAAGTGCGTCGATGCTGGTCGTGCCGAGCAGCGGATCGTCTGTCGTCACGCTCCACGTCGTTGAGCCAGTGCAGCAACTCGTCGTCTTCCAAACGCCTCCACCGACCGTAGCAGCGTAGGCGATTATCGAACCGCTTGTTGTCGTAGCCGGATCGACAGCGATCGCATTCACGCGGCCGGCGGCATTTCCGTAGTCGTAGCAATCCGTGCAGCCGGTCATCCTCAGTGGCTGCGGACCGAGCGATGTGAACCCGCCGATGCTCAGTGCGACCGCGCTGCTGTTAGCCAGACTCAACTGTGCGGACTGTCTACCCGACGGAATGCTTCGTATCAGACTGGCATCCTGCTTCGCTGCTGCGCGCACCCACGCCGGATTGAACCGGCCGGTCGGATAGCTTAATCGCGCTGCCCACTGCGCCTCGAGCCGGTCGAGCTCGTTCGCCTCGCCGTCTCCCACAGCCGCGTAGCGCGGTCGCCCGTTCTCGTGGCCGTCGTCGGCGGTTTCATGGGCGGCAGCCAAAAACGTAAGAGCCACTGCGATCGAGCACAGGCAGAAGGCCGCAGCCTCGCGCACTCGGAGGAAACGCATCGCACCGCGTCGAGCGGCGATCGGGAGGGACACCCGTGGTTTTTACGCGATTTATAGTGCCACGTCCAGCCTCTTCTTCGGCTCGCTAATGAACCGACGACAAATTGTAGATTTCGACGATCCCGAAGCCGGTCGCTCCATTCTTCCCGGCCAAAATCGCCGTGTAAGCGCCGGGCGAGAGCGTTTTCACAATCGCTGCTTCGCGATCGTGATCGCTCCTTGCTGCGCCAGCACTTGGCCGTCGCGCTCAGCAAAACCGCGTCGGTAAACCGGGCGTCGATCCAATCGGATAACCGACAAAAAAGAAGCTTTTTTTCGCCAATCGCGCAGCCACGTGGCGGCAGGATGATGCTCTGGTAAACCGTCCCGCCCGCATTACGGTAGGCGCTTTCACCGGAAGTAATGAAACGCTATCTGCCGCTGGCAATAATCGTCGTCGTGCTCGTGATGGCCGTTGGAATTGGAGTGGTTTCTTACCGGCAAAAGACCGCATCGTTCGTAGTCGCCGCGAGTGACAAACCCGGCGCTCAACCGCCGCACATCCGGGGCACAGCCACTGCGCCCGTCACGCTGGAGGAGTTCGGCGACTTCGAATGCCTGCCCTGCTTCCTGCTCTGGCCGGCGGTGCAGAATCTGGAAAAAGACTATGGAAAAGATCTTGCGGTGATCTTCCGGGAGCGGCCGCTCCCGCAGCATTCACACGCACCGGATGCGGCACGAGCGGCTGAGGCGGCGGGAGTGCAAGGCAAGTTTTGGGAGATGCACGACATGCTCTACATGAACCGCGGCAAGTGGGTCCGCGCCGCAGATCCGAAGGAGTATTTCCGCGAATGCGCCGCCACGCTCGGCCTAGACGCGGACAAATTTGTTCGCGACGCCGCCGGCCCGGAAGTAGCGCAGCGGCTTCAGGCAGACGCAGAGCGTGCCGTTTCGCTTGGTATTGACCGGACGCCAGCGGTTTTTCTGAACGGTCGCCGGGTCCAGCTTGAGGCCGACGTGGAAAACGGCATTCGCTCCGAAATCGAGGCAGCTCTCGGACGAGGCAAGCAAAAGTAGGAACGAGGTTGAATTGGAATCTGCCAGGCGGCGTCTACGTTATCGCATGCATTCTCTCATGCCCGCCGTCCTGGCACTGGCTGTCCTAACAACGGCAATGGCTGAAGCTGTGCCGGATCCGCAACCCCAATCAGGAATCGCCGGCACGGTGACAATCAGCCCAACCGATGGCGGCCCCGTTCGCGCCGGCGAAAATGACTCAGCGGCAATGCGGGCTGCGGAGTTCGTAATACGAGCCGGCGGGAAAATCGTGACCACGTTTGTCACTGATGAGCAGGGCCGCTTTCGGATCGCTTTGCCACCCGGTACTTACTCGGTCGGGACAAAGGGGGGTAAGCCAGGGTTCGGCGGGTGCGGGCCTTTTGAAGTCAAAGTCGCGGCCGGAGAAATCAGTCAGGTGCAATGGCATTGCAACAGCGGGCTTTTGTGAGTTTCAGTCCTGCCGATATGCAAACCGATTCATCCATGCCTGAGGCGGGCTACCGCATTGGCCGGCTCGCTCTTGTATTTTTATTGAGCGCCGGCCTTCAACCCATGTTGGCCGCGGAGGAATCACCCGAGCCGAAACAGCCTGCCGCCGAGCAGGCACCTTCGGTGGACGACAAAACGATGTCGGAAATTATCAAAGCCGAGGAGCAGCTCGCGGCCGTGATTCAAAAGCACGACGCGGGCGCGCTCGACCGGTTGCTCTTGGATCAGTACATGAGCGCGGAAGAGGGCGGCGAGTGGGCCGTCAGCAAACGCGGGGCCTTGCTTCGGTGTAGGCTGGGTAAGCTGCCATCGTACGAGATAGAGCTTGAGCGCCGCTTTCGTCGGGACCGTCAGGCGGTGGTGCTTGAGGGCCTGGCGCGCCCCGTCACAGGTATCGAGACGAAGGATCAGAGGGCGCAGTTCGTGCAGATTCGGCACTTCTGGCTTAAACAGGGCGACCACTGGGCTCTCGGCGCGCAAACCTTGCCGCGGCGCGAGGCGGAAGGCGGGGAGAAAGACTAGTTCATTCCCTTCGCTCGCGGTTCGGACTGCCTCCACTGCGGGATACGTTAAGACGGCACCGAGCCTGTCGGTCCAAGGTCTAAGCGCGTCAGAACGCAGAAGCTATCGGCAAAGCAAAACGGCTCCAGCGGACGAGCCACTGGAGCCGTTAAGATTTCAGTTAGCGCTTCGCCTTATTGGAAGAAGAGCTCGACGAGGCCGACGCCCGTGCCGTTGTTCCTTCCCGCGAGAATCGCGGTGTAGTTACCTGGCGGCAGTGTCGCGGCGATAGCCGACTCATTCGGATCGGTTGGCGCCAGCCCGGCTGCAGCGATCTTGGCTGCCTGGTCCGGGTCATCCTCCCAGTTGTCGTTCGACATGAGCAGGGTTCCATCCTTGTCCCGCAGCTCGAGCGTTGGATCAGCCAGCGGGTTGGTAACGCCGCGGGCGGTCAACGACGGGCCAAGGCCACGGATGATCATACTTTCATCGCCGGCGCCGACGCCGAGAATGAACCCGCCGATCGTCACCCCGTTGCCAGTCAGGACATCTGCACGCGTGCTCAGGTTGCGCATTCTCCCTACGGCACCGTTCGGGTCGACGTCGTAGACTTCGACCTGACCGATACCTGTGCCGCCGTTATTGCCGCTCAGGATCGCGGTGTAGCCTCCCGGTGGCAGCGTGATCACGATTGCAGCCTCGACGTCGAATTTCGGCGGCAGGCCGCTCGCAGCGATCTCAGCTTCCTGGGAGTCTCTCCAGTTGTTGTTGTGCACAAGGAGCGAGCCGTCCGAGCCGTGCAGCTCCAGGTACGGATCATTGAGCACTCCGGTCACGCCCTGCTGGGTTAGCGAAGGTCCAATGCCACGGATCAGCACTCGCGTCGGCGCGTCGGTGATGATGAAGCCGCCGATCGTCTGATTTTCGCCAGTGCCGACCGCGGCCCTCGTCGAGATGTTTTGCGCTTCGGCCGGTGGGGTCGGTGTCGGCGTGGGTGTCGGTGACGCCGTAGCCGTCGGTGTCGCCGTCGGTGTCGCCGTCGGTGTCGCCGTCGGGGTCGCCGTCGGGGTCGCCGTCGGGGTCGCCGTCGGCGTCGGGGTTGCCGGTTCCGATACCACTACAGTCTCATTCGGATCAGCGCAGGTCGTGGTGCCGCCGGGGTTATTGGCGTCTCCACTGTAGGTCGCCTGCCAGTAGTAGGTGCCGGCTTGCGCGTTGGGATAGGAATCCGACACGTAATTACCGCTTCCACTGACGTTTTTCACCGAAGTCAACAGCGCCGTACCAGAGCAGGTCGCGTTGTTGAACAACTTGAACGTGATCGTGCCTGTCGGCGAGGTGCCAGTGAGCGTAGCCATGTCGCTAATTGAATCGCCGGCTGTGGCGGCGTTCGGCTGTGCCTGCGTCGTCATCCCGCCTGCTCCACCCGTTGGGCACGGTCCGTTGCCGGCTGGTGGCGGAGCAGACATGCCAGAGACTTGGATCGAGTAGGCTTGAGTCGCCGTGGCACCGCCCGTATCAATCACCACTAATTGCCACGCAGCATTCGCCGGGACTGTGAAGGAGAACGACTGTCCCGCGTTCCACGGGGATGTTCCATTGTCCCCGAGGTAGTTCTCGCAGAACGTAGCGCTCGCGGGATTGAAACCGTTGGCGGTCAGATAAGCACCCGCCTGGATAGCCGGGGCGGACGAAGGTGAAAGCAGCGTCACGGTTACGCACGCGTTGCCCGGGCCGTTCGTGAACGTGTAACTGTCGTAATCCCGTGGGCCGGCACCGAGTGCGCCGGGACAAGATTTGCCGCTGCAATCGCTCGGCACCCCGTTGCGGCTGATACGACCATTAGTCGTTTTTAGATCGGTCGGATCGAGCTGGCCATTCAGCGTTTGATTCGGGGCATTTCCGCAAGCCACCGGGATGGTAAATGTGCTCGGGCTCGCGCCGCCATTGGCGTCCGGCGTGACCGTCAGGCTGATCGACGTGCCACATTGGACAGTCGGATCGACATACAATTGGAATGGCACCGAATTGAACGACTGGCCGTCGATCGGCGTGTTCGGGTAGGTAACCGTGGGATTGGTGATATGAACCCCGGGCGTGTTGCTACTCAGCGTTGCGGTCATGTTCTTCGTCGTGGCGCAGCCATTGTTCTGCAGCCGCACGTTGGTCGTGATGCAGGAGTTTGGATAAACCGTGCTGCCGTTAGGTCCGTTTATCTGCACCGCATTCGCGTCGGTTGGATCGAGCTGCATCAGCGGAGTTCCATTCAAACAAGCGTCGAGCGTCGTCGGCTCGTTATTAAGGATAGTCACTAAGAAGGGACCCGCTGGGTTACACTTCCGCGCAGGGGCGATTACCGTGGCGTTGAAGGAAACGCCAGTCGCGACGGCTGAGGATGCGGGCAGCTGGATGCTGTATTTACCATCCGGACCCGTCGCGCCGGAGAAGCCATTGCTCAGCTGAACGATGGCTCCGGAGATGGGAGCGCCCGTTTCGCAAGAGGTGATGGTTCCGGTCAGAGTACCTTGCGAAGGTGCGGTACAGGTCGGGAACTTGAACGATCCAATCCGGGTCCGCCAGTTAAAACTCCCAGGGACCGGAGGGTTACCACTCTGGAAAACAACCGTTTGATCGTTGTAATACTGGTTGTTCGTCCAAAAGGTACAATCATCGGTCGGATCGACCTGGAGCGATTGGTAGTCTCCCCATCGGTTACCCGAGCCGATTTGCGAGGCGGTACCAGCGAAGAGCAGCTGCTCGCCGCTGAGCGCGCCCGTCGTGCCGAAATCCCGGCCGGCGTAGTAAATGGAAGGGAATGTCGCCCTGCTCGAAAGACTGTAACTTACCGCGAGGTTGTTCTGAATATCGATCGCCGCGCTCGGCAGGAAACGGTTGTTCCCTGTCCCCGGCGTACCCGCCTGAGGATTGAAGGTAGCTTGATCGAAGACGGAGTATGGGGCGGCCGAAGTAGTCTTGCGAAGCTGGTAGTAGCGGACGCCAGCCTGGTAGGTGTTAGCCGTATCAGGGGTTACACCGCTCACGTTAACGGTTGACGAGAGCGTGAGGTTCTCGCTTGTAGAAGCCAACGTCGCCTGGTTGTAGAGGCGGCGATACTGCAGCCGATACATGACGTGATAGTTGATCACGTTCAAAGCATCCCCTTGGTTTGCCGGTGGCGTTCCCGCCGGTGTTGCCGCTGGTGGAGGCTGGTTCGCTTCAGCGCGCGAGCCTGTTATGTATTCAGGTGAACGGGCGTCATAGGCTGCGACGGCCAGCGGGCTTTCGGCTCGTTCGGTGAAAGTCGCATTACCCGGGGTGGCAAAATCGGCATGGAAATTGAACATGCGGAGCGCATCGACGTTATAGGGCGGAGCTTCCAGTTCGTCCGATATCTCGTAGACAAAGACGTTCGGCGCGCCACCTGGCGGAAGGA
The DNA here is from genome assembly GCA_045809925.1 of Chthoniobacterales bacterium. GTDB lineage: Bacteria > Verrucomicrobiota > Verrucomicrobiia > Chthoniobacterales > UBA10450 > CADDYX01. The sequence goes on along the minus strand of JBJMWX010000021.1, from coordinate 9,674 downwards.
TAAATCCGTCAAAGTCCGAAGGCTGCATCGACGCGATGCCTTCATTGTGTGTAGCCAGGTTTAGGTTGAAGTAGATGAAGCTCGCGGTCGGGTCGCCGACCAGCATCTTGGCGCGATTGAAGGCGTAACAGCCGGTGCCGTTGAACTGGAATCCCGGAGGGTTCGAACGGTCGAACTGGTTGACCGTCATGTAGTAGCCGTCGGGCCACGTCCCGAGGTGGGGGTAATCCGGGAAATTCTGCCCTGTGCCTGCCCCGGGCGTGCCAGGGGGTTGCTCGGTTGGCGTTTGAAACGCGTACAGGTAATAAGAGCCCGTCGGGTCGCCGGTCTTCGAGATCGCGATACACTCGTAAAATGGTGCTGCATTGCCATTCGCGAAATCGAACTGGCTGAGCAGCCAGCGGTCAGCCATGCGATCGTGGATCACAATCGGGTCGCCCCGCTCGGTCGATGCGCAAACGCCGCCAATCCGCGCGAATAACTTGCTGATCAGCTTCGGATTGGTCAGCGGGTTGCCGCTCTTGTCCCAGACACGAAAACCAACGTTCGTGCTCTGAACGACGTGTTTCGGGCCAACCGCAACGTTCTGGTCGGATGGAGCGACGCGGCCGCCCAATGTCACGTCCCCATCCGCGTCTGCCATGCCGTCGAAATTCGCAAGCGGGGTGCCCACGGGCGCCGCTGGGGCGACCGCCGCCTTCGGGCCCGGCAGGGCGGAATCGACAGCCGGCCACCGTGAGCTCATCGCCGCCGCATTCACTCTCTTGAAAGGAATGACGTTGTCTTCATTGATGTCGCGTGGCTCGAACGCCGCCATTTCTTCCTCGGTCGCATCCGGCAGGTCCCGTAGGGCCTCCGATTCGGCGAACGCGACAGCTTGCGCGGAGATCGGGGTGAGGGCGGCGTTGGTTACGCCGAGGGCGTTCGTTTCACCTTTTTTCTGCTGCGCGACACCGGAGAACACGAATGCTCCGGCTGTGGCAGCCGAAATGGCAATGAGGGTTAGGAGCTTCTTGGGCGTGGACATGGAGTTTGGGCTTTGGACTTGATGGTGGAGATGTTGCCAGGCGACGCATCGGGCCCCGCGCGGCAGCGCCGTTTTTGGGGGTTGTGCGGAAAATTGACAAGCTTTTTTCGCAGATTTTTTTTAAAAATTGCGACTGCCAACCTATCGGCGGGCGATACGACCGCCCCGCTCTCTGCTATGGCGTGGGTGACGCCGAAGCCGGAGTTGCGCTAGCAGTTCCAGCTTGCTTACTGCGCTGCGCCGCGGCATTGGCGATCGCCTGCTGCTGACGCGCGGCTTGCTGTTGCAGCGTCGGGTTGGGCGTAGGCGACGCGGCTGCAGAGGTGGTGTCGGATGAGCGCGAGCAGGCCGCGAGCACGACAATGTTACAAATCAGAACTGCGAGACAGATGCGCTTCACGGGTACAAGCAAACGCGCCGGCGAGCCGGCGCGCAAGCTTGTTTGTGTGCGCATTTCTGCGCGTTGAATTGCCTAGTACCAGTAGCGGCGGTCGCGGCGCACATAGTGGCCGTGGATCCAGACGCGATGGTGGTATCCAGCCCAATGGCCCGGGACCCAGTAGTATCGCACGTTGTGCGCGCCACCCCAGTACCAGTTGCCGCGATAGTACGGGCGATCACCAATTTCGATCGAGACCTGCGCCTGAGCCGTGGAAGGCGCCACCATCGGGACGAGGCAGGTAACCGCGAGCACCAGCATGAGAATAATACGTTTCATAATTTGCTATTTTCGTTTCGTATTCCGACGCATGTCGGACGTGTTTTATTCGCTCAATTAACCAGCGCTTCCGCAGCTGGTTGTGCCGCAGGTTCGATCCATTTGCCGTGTTCGCGAATTAAATCCTTCAGCCGATCGACTGCCTCCAATTCGGGAATATTGAATTTTACGGCCTGTTTGCCGACATAAAGATTCACCTTCCCCGGAGCCCCCCCAACGTAGCCGAAATCCGCGTCGGCCATTTCCCCGGGGCCGTTCACGATGCAGCCCATGACGGCGATGGTGACGCCTTTCAGGTGCAAGGTCGCTTCCTTGATCCGCTGCGTCGTGGTCTGCAGGTTGAAGAGCGTTCGGCCGCAGCTCGGGCAGGCAACGTAATCGGTCTTGAAAATGCGCGAGCGCGCAGCCTGCAGGATATTATAGCTGAGGCGCAACGACTGGCCCGGCGCTTCCTCACCCTGGACCAGGATTGCGTCGCCAACCCCATCGCAAAGCAGGGCGCCGATGTTCGTGGCCGCAACGAGGAGAGTGTCGAGAAAAGTAGGAGCGGCCTCAGTGCCGCCATCATCGAGACGCTGAACTCCCTCCCATTTTCTTCGGAGAGCATCCTTGAGCAGGATCGGATGGCGCGCGTCGAGCTTTGCCGCCAGCAAACGAAACGCGGCAATCACTGGCAGATCGACGCCATCGCGCACCGTCACCAGTCGCGAATCGCCTGAAGCATTCAGCTCCGTGACCGCAGGCTCGTCGCGCGGATCGACTTCCGCGACACCCGCGTGCTCATAAACGATCTCCGGCTTGTAGTCGCCCAGCCGATCAATCTTGTGCGCGACTTTGTTGTAGCTGTCCTCGCGCACGAGCACGCGGACCAGTTCTTCGCCGCCGAGCGCAACGCCATCGCGCTCGATTCGATCGGTCCGCCGCCGCTGGTAGGAGAATGGATCGAACGGCAGGTGGACCGGGGTCTCCGAGCGAGGGCGGTCTGCGCCACCATTGCCCGAGGTCCCGCTCCACCTTTGCGCGTTCGCCGCGATCACGCGGACAAGCGATCGCGCGACGGGGATCTCGTGAATGCTGTCTTCGGTCAGGGAAACGCGAATCGTATCTCCGATGCCGTCGGCCAGGAGTGAACCGATGCCGATGGCGCTCTTGATCCGGGCATCCTCCCCTTCGCCTGCCTCGGTCACTCCGAGATGAAGGGGGTAATTCCAATCCGGTCCTTCCTCGTTCAGTCGCGCGACGAGCAGGCGGTACGCGGCGATCATCACTTTCGGGTTGCTCGACTTCATCGAGAACACGAACGCGTGGTAATCCATCTCGCGGGCAATGCGCGCGAACTCGAGCGCGCTCTCGACCATTCCCAGCGGCGTGTCGCCGTAGCGATTCAGTATGCGGTCGCTGAGCGAGCCGTGGTTCGTTCCGATCCGGATCGCGATGCCGCGCTCTTTGCAGAGGCGAACCAAGGGCGCAAACCGCTCGCGGATGCGCACGATCTCCGCCGCGTATTGGTCGTCGGTATATTCTCGGACCGCGAACTTCTTCGAGTCCGCATAGTTGCCGGGATTAATGCGGACCTTGTCGACCCACCTGGCTGCTTCCATTGCCGCTTCCGGTTTGAAATGGATGTCCGCCACGATCGGGACGTCGCAGCCCCGCTCACGCAGGCCGCGCACGATTTGCTCAAGGTTCCGCGCATCCTTCACTGTCGGCGCGGTGATTCGCACAATCTCGCAACCGGCGGTGGCGAGCTCCATCGTCTCGGCGATGGACGCCTCGGTGTCCATCGTGTCGCACGTGATCATCGACTGCACGCGGATCGGATTGTCACCCCCTACCCCGACATTGCCGACCCGCACCTCACGGGTGGCGCGCCGTTGGTAGGAAAATGGATTCGCGCAGTACTGCATCGCCTATGTCGGCTCGACCACGACCGCGGTGCCGTAACAAAGGACTTCCGTCACACCCTGCATCACTTCGGTCGCGTCATATCGCAATCCGATGACGGCATTCGCGCCCAGACCACGGGCATGCTCCATCATCTGCTCGAGAGCGTCCTGCCGCGTCTTCTCGCAAAGGTTGGTCAGAATGGTGATGTTGCCGCCGACGAGCGTCTGCAAGCCGGCCCCGATTGTTCCGACAATCGATCGGGAACGGACGATGATCCCGCGTACCACGCCAAGTGTCTTGACGATTCGATGGCCGCTCAGCTCGAAACCAGTCGTAGTCATTGCCGCGTTCATGTCCTTTTATAGCGGCATCGCGGCAGCCGCGCAAAACCGGCCGCTACTCGTCCGCGCCGGCTTTGTTTGGGTCGCGATGCTCGAGCTTATCGAGCTTGCCCTTCACCCAGGGCAGGTCCTGCACGTCGTAAAAGGTGATGTAGACCATGTAGCCGATAATGAGAATGGCGCAGGCGGTCTGCACGATCTCGAGCACCCGGATATTGACCGGCTTGCGCCGCACACTTTCCACCAAAGCAAGGGTGATGTGCCCGCCATCGAGCACTGGAATCGGCAGCATATTCAGAATCGCCAGGTTGACGCTCAGGATGACGCTGAACCACAAGGCGAGCTGCCAGCCGTACTCGCTCTCAAACAACATGTAATAGACGCGGGCGATCCCGAGTGGGCCGCTCATATGCTGCAGCTTCACATCTGATTTCGGCGAGGCGACGGCGCCGAGCGTGTTTAACGTGCTCGTGACGCTGTGGTAAACCTGCTCGAGCGGATTGGGGTGACCGACCGACATGATGCCGCCGCTGTCCCACTGGATACCGATCCGCGCTGTTTTCTCTCCGGGCAGAATCTTCGGCTGCACCTGAACCTGGAGCGATTGACGGGCCCGCGAAACATCGAGCGTGAGCATCTCGTCCGGATGCGCTTCGATGTAATCAGCGAGCGCGATGGGGTGGAAAATCTGCGTGCCGTTGAAGCCGCGGATCACGTCGCCTTGTTTTAATCCTGCGGCCGCGGCCGGGGTATTCGGTTGTACTTTCTCGATCACCGCGGTTTGCGCTGGATAGATCTGCACCTGCCGCACGCTCTTGCGTCGCCAGCCGCGAGTCTCGGCTTTGTACGGTACGACATCGACGGCAAGCGTTTCATTGCCCCGCTGGACCTTGAACGGGATCGTCGGCCCTTCACTTCGGACAACGTTCCAAATCACGCTGTCGTTCATTCCTGAAAAGCGCGTTACACGCTGCCCGTCCACTTCGAGGATCTTGTCTCCCGCGCGCAGCCCTGCCTTGAACGCTGGGGAAGTTTTTTCGATGTAACCGATCGTCGTCGTCACGTCCGATTCGTTGACCGGGTGACCGACGACCCAGACGATGGCGGCGAACGCTACCGCGAGCAGTAGGCTGAAGAGCGGTCCAGCAACGGCGACGATGATCTTGTCGAGCGCGGAAATCTGCGGGAGCGATTCGCGATCGACATCGGCTTTTCCCTCGATGATATCCATCGGTGCGAGCTGCGGCAATTTGACGAAGCCGCCGAACGGAAGGGAGCCAAAGGTATAGAGGACTCCGTTGATCCGCTTCTTCCAGAGCGGTTTGCCGAACCAGATCCCGAACTGCTCGATGACGAGCCCGCGCCACCGGGCGGCCAGAAAATGCCCGAGCTCGTGGACAACGATGAGCAGATTAAAAAGAACAATGACCTCGAGCAGGATGAGGACAACGCGTGCGGCGTGCAGGATCATGGGCGGCGGTTAAACCGTTAAATTGTTGAAGCGTTGAAGCGGAATAGCCGAGGACATAAGGAAGAGCACAAACGTTCCGACGCTTTAAGCCTTTAACTCTTCAACGAGTCTCGTTGCTTCGTCGCGCGCCCATTGATCGGCGGCCAATATGGCATCGAGATTTGGGTGCGCAATCACGCGGTGGCGCTCCATCACTTCAGCGACGGTTTGCCAGATTTGCGGGAAACGGCTGCGGCCATCGAGAAAAGCTGAGACCGCCACTTCATTCGTGGCGTTCAAAACAGCCGGAAGCGTGCCGCCGACCTCACCCGCTTGCCGGGCGAGCTTGAGAGCCGGGAAATCATCGTAGCGCGGGGCGAAAAACTCGAGTCTGGCCAGTTTGGCGAAGTCGAGCGGCGGCAGCGAATTCGGCACCCGGTCCGGCCAGGTAATCGCGTACTGGATGGGGAAGCACATGTCGCTGTGGGAGAGCTGGGCGAGCACCGAACCGTCGGCGAATTCGACCATCGAGTGAACGATGCTCTGCGGATGGATTACCACTTCGACGCGTCGCATCTCGACGCCGAAAAGCCAGTGCGCCTCGATCATTTCGAGCCCTTTGTTAAAGAGCGTGGCCGAATCAATCGTGATCTTCGGCCCCATGTTCCAGGTCGGATGTTTCAACGCCTGCTCGCGCGTGATCTGAGCAAACTGCTCGCTGGGCGTGTTGCGAAACGGCCCTCCTGATGCGGTCAGGACAATGCGGCGCACGTCAGATGTGCGGCCGTCGAGACATTGGAAGATCGCGTTGTGCTCGCTGTCCACGGGCAGAATGCGCACACCGCGTTGCTGGGCGGCGCCGGTCACTGCTTCGCCCGCCATGACCAGGATTTCCTTGCTGGCAACGGCAAGATCCTTGCCCGCTTCGATCGCAGCCAGAGCCGGGCGCAATCCTCCCGTGCCGACGATCGCAACCAGGACCATTTCGGCGCTCGCGAGCGTCGCGATTTCCACGAGCCCGCTTTCGCCGGCGAAAATGTGCGGCTCGTAGCTCAGTGCCGCGCGCAGTTCATCGAGCTTGGTTTCATCGGCGATGCAAACTGCTTCCGGGCGCACCGCGTTCGCCTGCTCCGCCAGCTTTCGCGCATTGCTCTTCGCAGCCAGACCGACAATCTCGATCCGATCCGGAATGTCGTGCGCGACCTTCAGCGAGCTTTCGCCGATCGAGCCGGTGGCGCCGAGAACGACGACGCGCTTGCGTTTCATGCGTGCTGCCGCCGAAGACGTGCTACGAGACGTGCATCACCAGCCGCAGGTAGAAGAACAAAAGCGGGGCGGTGAACAAGAGGCTGTCGATTAAATCAAGCGCGCCGCCGATGCCGGGCAGCATGTTGCCGGAATCTTTTACACCGGTGCTGCGTTTGATGACCGATTCCGCCAGGTCGCCAATGACGGCCGCGAATCCGAGGAGCAGCCCAAGGACCGTGGCGTGCGTCCAGGTCAGCGCCACCAGTTGATGCGGCATCAGTTTCAAGAGCGCGAGACTCGCGAGCAAAGAGAAGGCGAGAGCGCCGACGAATCCTTCCCACGTTTTCTTTGGACTGATGTGCGGGATCAGCTGGTGCCGGCCGATCGCGCTGCCGGTGAGATAAGCGCCCATGTCGCTGAACTTCGTCAGTGCGATGCAATAGAGGCAGTAGAAGTGACCCATGACGGTGCCATCCGGCGCCCGCGGCACGACGTAAATGATCTTCGTCATGAAATTGAAGAGCCAGACGACGTAGAGCAGGCCGAAGAGGGTGTAGGCCATGGTCCGCAGCGGCGCGTCGTCGCGCAGGCGCTCGAACATCTGGCGGGCGAAGACGGTGAGTAAAAAGAAGAGCAGCACCGCCATCTCGAAGTCGTAGGAGCGGGCGATTCCGACGCGGGAGAAATAATAGAAGCTGCCGCAGAGCATGACCGCGGCACAGATCAGGCCGGTGATCTTAAAATTCGGCAGCTCGCGCCGGTCGAGCATCTTGTAGAACTCCCACAGCCCGATCAATCCGAAGAGGCTGATCAATCCCCAGTAGGCGACTTCGTGCCCGGAAAAAGCGATGAGCAGCGCCACGCTCCAGAGCGCGATGGTGCTGAGAAAACGGAGCAGAAACACCGAGCGCTGCTTTGTCGCTGGCGCACCGGCGGGCTGTTCGACGGCGGTCGGCATGGACATTCAGCATGCGAAGGCACGCGGACTTTGTCCAATGTCATTCCAGCGGTGCCGCAGCCACGCGATCGACGCAGGCAAGCGGCGGCTCTCTCGACTTCGCTTGAGATGACGGTTTAGTGCTGGATGCGAACGATGCGCGCGATCGTGAAGAGCAAGGCGGAGCCGGGGCTGTGGCTCGAGGAAATTCCGGTTCCTCAGGTCGGTCCGGACGATGTGCTGATTCGAACAAAGCGCGCATCGATCTGTGGCACCGACATTCACATCTACAACTGGGACGCGTGGGCGCAGAAGACGATCCCGGTCCCGATGGCGATCGGCCATGAGTTTGTCGGCGAGATCGCGCAGGTCGGATCAAACGTCCGCGGATTCGCGGAAGGCGATCTCGTGGTTGGCGAAGGCCACATCACCTGCGGCCATTGCCGCAACTGTCTCGCCGGGCGTCGTCATCTTTGCCCAAACACGCAGGGAGTAGGCGTGAACCGCCCCGGCGCGTGGGCGGAGTTCGTCGCCATCCCGGCGACCAACGTGTGGCATGCCGATCCCTCGATCCCGCTCGATGTGCTGTCGTGCTTCGACCCGCTCGGCAACGCCGTTCACACCACCCTCTCGTTCGATCTCGTCGGCGAAGATGTGCTCATTACCGGCGCCGGCCCGATCGGCTGCATGGCCATTCGAATCGCGAAACAAGCCGGCGCGCGTCACATCGTCATCACCGACATCAACCCGTACCGACTCGACCTGGCGCGCAAGATGGGCGCGACCGTCGCGCTCAACGTGAAGGAACAAAAACTCGCTGACGCGATGCAGCAGCTCGGAATGAAGGAAGGCTTCGACGTCGCGCTCGAAATGTCAGGTCATCCCAGCGCGTTCGCCGACATCCTGCCGAACATGTTTTACGGCGGCAAAATTGCGCTCCTCGGCATAATGCCGACGACGGCAGCGATCGATTGGAACCTCGTCGTGTTTCACAGCCTGACCCTGAAAGGAATCTACGGCCGCGAGATGTTCGAGACGTGGTACAAAATGACCGCTCTCATCCAGAGCGGCCTCGACATATCTCCGGTGATCACACACCGCCTGCCATTCACCGAGTTCAAAGAAGCGATCGAGCTCGCGAAGTCCGGCAATTCCGGAAAGGTCGTGCTCGATTTCGAGGCGTAGAAGGAGCTTATTCCAGCTGCGCGGCTTCGTCGTAGCGGCCTGAAAGCTCGAGCAGCATCCGGCGGGCGTGCTTGTAATCCTGGCGCGACGCGAGCAGGCGCGCGCTTTCTTCCGGATCGCCCCAGTGCAGAACTTGAATTTTTTCTTCGCGCATTCCCCAGGTGTTCATGTCGCGCGCGTTCGCCATGTAGAGGTCGATCGTGTTGCGGCCGGACAATGCCCAGCCGGTGTCATCGACTCGATAAACCTGACCGGTCGATAAAACACGGAACGTGGTGCCGACTGGCCAGCGCGCCCAGTCCGCGGCGGCGCTGCCGATGACCGGCGCTTTCGACTTTTTCACTGCAATCGCGCGCTTGACCGCAATCGCCCGCTTGACCGTTTTCGTCTTCTCGTCGCGCGACTTCGCTTTTTCTTTCTTCGCAACGTGAGCGTTCTCTTTCGATTTTTTTGACGCTTCCTTCTTCGAAGCTTTCGATGATTTAGCCGGTTTCGCCTTCACCGCCTTAGCCTTCGGCGCCGGCGCGTCCTCGTCATCGTTGTCGGTCGACATTCGCTTCGAAGAAGAAGCAGCGAATTGATATTCGACGCTTCCATCAGCGGTGACCGGCAGAGCGCGCGGGACGTACTCGGCGCGGCCGCCCGGCGCGGTCGCGGCCCGTAATTCGCCGCCGAGCGCGTTGTGATTTCCGTAGGCGAGGTGATCGCCTTCGGTGTGGGTATAAGCGGTCGTGCGGACGGTCTGAAAATCGGCCTTGGCGATCGGCGGCTCAAATGCCGGCAGCCGGCGCGTGACGCGCGGCCCGCCTGTCGTGCCGCAGGAGGAGAGCAGCGCGAGTGCGACTGTTGACGTAGCGGCGAGAAGAAGTTGGCGAAGCAGC
>JBJMWX010000020.1:0-7463 GCA_045809925.1 Chthoniobacterales bacterium | reverse complement strand
TGATGCGGCGCGCGCCCTCATTCTTCCATTTCCTCACCGAACATCTCGCGCGCCGCCTGCAATGCGCCCTAGCCGATGCCGCGGGCAAGAAGGACGAAGCCCTGGAGCTGAGTGGGAATCTGGCCAACTTCGACCTCGTCGCTATTTATCAGACGATCGTTAGCTCGCGTAAGACCGGCGAGCTGCGGATTTTCGGCGACCAAGGCGAGCTCACCGCGGTCTTCTTCTTCGTCGAGGGCCAGCCGCACGCCGGTCAATTCCAGCACCTCTCCGGAGAAGATGCCTTCACACAACTGTTCCTGACCGAGACGCTCACCGGCACGTTCCTGTTTTCTTCTGAAGGTCGGGTCAGCTCTGCCGGCCAGTCGGATGTGATTACCCGTGAAGCGGGCGATCTGCTCATCCGTGCCATTCAGGCGCGCGATGAACTAGAGCAACTGAAGCAGCGATTCCCCGACCGCGCTGCAACACTGCATCGTCGTAAGCTCAATTTCAGCAGTCCGGCGGATATGCCGAACGACACCGGGACGGTGGCTGCCCAAATCTGGCAGATGGCATTCAGCACTCCGCTCGCGATCGCGCAGTTGTACACACGCTGCGCGGTGTCGGAGCTTAAAATTTACGAGGCGCTGGAGTTGCTGGTCACGACCGGCCACTTCGAGCCCTGCTCGAGTGCACCCCACGCCAAGGTCGCCTAGCTCGGCAGCCGCTTCAGCATCCCGAATCGCGCGTAGCCGAGCCGCTGGAACGGCCGCTCGATGAAGCGCCATGACAGATAGGAAACCAGCAGCGTCATCACAATCGAAAGCGGCGCGGTAAGAACGAAGAGCGTCAAGTGTGTTGCCGGGTTCGCGACGCGCCAGATCACGGCTTGAATCGCTGTGATTACCGGCGCGTGAAACAAGTATGTGCTATAGGAGCTGCGTCCCAGGTATTGCAGCGGAAGTGAGCGCAACGACCGGCTGACCACGCCAAAGCGAGCGGACGCGATGCTGGTCATCACGAGCGCCCAAATCGCTGCCGGCAGCACCGCTTCAACCAGCCTACGGGTGCCCGCGAACCAGAAGCAAAACAGGATCAGGCACAGCGCGGCGATTCCTAGCGTCGCCCGGTTTCGCGGTTGCTCGTTCCGCAGCACGACGAAGCTGAGCCCGCCGACGAAAAAGAAAATCGCTTTCGCAGGGAGGAAGGCGTTCGAGAACGTGGTGATTATTGGCCGCGCGCAAAGTGCGGTCGTCAAGCAGATCACCCCTAGCGCGATCGCGGTCACGCGCGCCCGCGTTGCAAACGAAATGACGGCGGGCGCAAGGAAATAAAACTGCTCCTCGAGCGACAAACTCCACGCGACCCCGAGGAACGTGTACGGCGCAGCCGGCAACCATGAAAATGGCGCGAGTCCGTGCAAGAGGAATACGTGTAGCGGAACGTCGATCTGCGCGCGCAGCGCACCGATCTCGCAGATTTGAACGTAGGCCTGCGCGGCCGGCGCGGGCAGAAAATGCCGCAGGTTTTCCGCAAGCAACCCGTTCAGCGAAATCGCAATCGCAAGTGCGACCCAGTAGGCAGGATAGATTCGGCAGACCCGCCGCCAGATGTACCGGCGATACGTTTCGCGCTCCACCAGCACCAGTCGCGTGATCGCAAATCCGCTCAGTAGGATGAACGCGTCCACTGCGCCTTCCGCCACATCGCTGAAGAGGTTGCTCCCGCCGAGCGTCGGCCCAAACCAGCCTGAACAAATCACGATGTGGAACGCGACAACCGTCCACGCCAGCACGCCCCGCAGGCCTTCGAGCTCCGGAATGCGTCCAGAGTGATTGCGCATTCGTCTGCTTCGAGCGATTTACGCGTCGCGCGGCACTGGCACCGGCCGGCCGTCCTTGCCGATCGCGACATAGATGAAGACCGCCTCGGTTACGCGGACCTGCTCGCCGGTCATATAGCGTTCGACCCACACCTCAACGGGGATCCGCATCGACGTCCGGCCGATTTTCTCCACCCAGGCGTAACAGGCAACACGATCCCCTACGCGGACCGGCTGGAGAAAGGACATGCCCTCCATCGCCACTGTGACGACGCGCGTCTTTGCCTGATTGAGTGCAAGAATGCCGCTGCCGAGATCCATCTGTGACATGATCCAGCCGCCAAAAATGTCACCGCTTGGATTGGTGTCCGCGGGCATGGCGATGGTGCGGATGACCAATTCGCCCCGCGGCCTCTCGTTTGCCTGCATGCCGCTGGACGTTACAGGATCAGCATGCAATCGCCATAGCTGTAAAAGCGGTAGCGTTCCCGGACCGCCTCCTCATAGGCGCGCAGCACGAACTCACGTCCCGCGAAGGCACTCACGAGCATGAGCAAGGTGGAGCGCGGAAGATGAAAATTCGTTAGCAACGCGTCGACGTGCTGAATTTTTCCCGGCGGATGAATGAAGATGTTGGTCGTGCCGGATTGCGCGACGATTTTGCCAGCATCACGTCGAGCCGATTCGAGGACCCGGACACTGGTGGTGCCGACGGCAATGATGCTCTCGGCGCTATTGATCGTCTCTGCCGCCGCCGCTGAGACCGAGAACCGCTCGGCGTGCATTTGATGCTCGCGAATGTCCTCGCTGTGTACGGGCCGAAACGTACCGGGCCCGACGTGCAGAGTGACGAATGCGTGCCACAACTGATCGAGCAGCTCTTCGGTAAAATGCAGCCCCGCCGTTGGCGCTGCGACTGCCCCTCGTTGCGCAGCGAACACCGTTTGATAGCGCGCCACATCGTCCGCATCGCTCGATCGCCGAACGTAGGGCGGCAGCGGCATCACACCGGCATCCAGGAAATCGATATCGCTGTCGGTCGCCAGCACCCGCGATCCGTCATCGCTCACCTCCTCGATCCGCACTTCGGCTCCCGTGATTCGTGTTTTCCCGCCGCGGCGCATTTTCTTTCCCGGTTTTACCAGGCAGCTCCATCGGCGCGGCGCAATTTGCTCGAGAAATAAGAATTCGACCTTTCCATCGTCCGAGAAATGTCGCGCCCGGGCGACACGCGTATTGTTCAGGACGAGCAGATCACCAGGGCCGATGAATGATGCGAGTTCGGAAAACTGGCGATGCTCAATCCGGTCCTCCCCTCGGTGCAATACCATGAGGCGGCAGGCATCGCGCCGGGCGGGCGGCCGCTGCGCAATCAGCTCCGGCGGGAGTTCATATTGGTAGTCGGACAGCCGTGTGCTCACCGCTGAATGATCAAAGGATTTGCGGCACACGCAAAAATTCACATGATCGCCCGGTGACTGAATTTAGCTCCGGGCTCAACCTCGTGATCAAAGCGCTGGAGCAAATTCGCGACGGGTCGGATCGGGCGCCTCGTGCATCCGTTTCCGCCGTAGCGATGCTACGGGAAGCAAGGCTGGCGTATGTCGCCGAAATTGTCCCGAAATCCCCGCTCCGACAGGCGGGTTCGGCCTCGGGTCGATTGACCAAAGCCGAGAAATTAGCTGCGCTCGCCGCGCCCGTTTCCATTTGCACGAAATGCCCGCACCTCGCCCGCAGCAGGACGCAGACAGTCTTCGGGGTCGGGAATGCTGATGCGGAGCTGATGTTTGTCGGCGAAGCGCCGGGGGCGGACGAAGACGCACAAGGTGAACCGTTTGTCGGCCGCGCCGGTCAACTGCTCACCCGGATCATCGAAACAATGGGCTTTACACGAAGCGACGTTTACATCGCCAATGTGCTGAAATGCCGGCCTGACATGCCGCGCGGGGTGTCCGGCAATCGCCCACCGACGCCGCAGGAAATGGCGACCTGCCTGCCCTATCTTGCCGAACAGATGGCGATCGTGCAGCCAAAAGTGCTCGTCGCGCTCGGCGCGACTGCAGTGGAGGGACTGCTCGGCACGCGCGGCCCCATGCGCGAACTGCGCGGCAAGTGGCATTCCTATCAGGCGATGCCGCTCATGATCACCTACCACCCGTCTTACCTGCTCCGGAACCAGGCGCCGGCCGAGAAACGCAAAGTATGGGAGGACATGCTGCTCGTGCTCGAGCGACTCGGCCGTCCTATTACCGAGAAGCAGCGGCGTTACTTTCTCTAGTCAGAAACGCGGGAGAAGCGCGTGCAATCACAGCGCGCAAGGCCAGCGAGCGCACCTCTGCGCGCGGTACTTTAATGTGTGCATGCAAAACGCGCGTCCCGGCAGAGCGAAGCAGCCGCAAGGTGCGAAGGCCGATCAACGCCGGCAGGGCCGTCGCAATCCTGGTTCGCGTGTTGATCACAGCATCGGCGTATTGAATGCCATCCAGCAATCCGCGTTCGGCGATGTCGAGCCAGCGGCACAAAACATCCGCAGCCGCCTCCGGCGCGGCGAGCAGTTCCGAGGGCGCCACCGCAATTTCGTCGGCCGGCAGGTAACAGCGACCAGCCCGCAGGTCACGGCCTGTATCGCGAAGAATGTTGATCAATTGGAGCCCTTTTCCGTAGGCCACGCCGGACGCAAGCAGCTCCGACATCTGTTTCCTGGCAAACCGCGGCACGTTTCGCGCGCAGATCCGCGTCCAGAATTCACCGACACAACCGGCAACCAGGTAGGTGTATTCGTCGAGCTCGGCCGCGGTGTTCAGCGCGGTGATCCGCGTCGCGTCGCTGAATCGCTGCAGATCGGACATTTGACCACGCGTGATAGTCGCGAGCACCGCCTGGACGTCTTCGCGGTCTTGATCGCCCAAATCGTTCAGCCATTCCAGCAACTGAGGAATGGAGCCGATGAGGACGCGTTCTGCGGCATTTTGCTGGAGCGGTGTGAACGAGCTACGGAGCTCAGCGAGCTGGCTGGCATCGGCCCCGCTGATGGCGCTGGAAAACTTTGGGAGTGCATCAAGCCGCTCCCCCAGCCCTACCTCCTTCGTGTCAGCGATCGTGTCTGTGGCGCGCGCGAGCAAATAAGCGAGCGCAACCGGCTCGCGCACCGCTACCGGTAGAATGCGGATTGAGAGAAAGAACGACCGCGAAACAGAACGCAAGAGCGGGCCGCGCAACTGCCGCTTGGACATCAGCGTGCGAGCTTCTTCACCACGATGCGTGCAGGATCGGCGTTCCCGAGACCGAGATCGCCCGCCACTTTGACGTGCGTCGCCAGCTCGTGAATTGGTGGCAGGTCAGCGCGCACGCGCCATTGCTCCAGCTGCCGGAGCGCAACGGTATCCAATGCAACCGGATCTTTGCTGGCAAATAATCTTTCGAAGTGGACTGCGTAGTTCGGCTGCGATGCCGGTCCGCCGGCATACTCAGCGACAAGGGCGTCCATGATGTTGAGCACGACCTTGTTTGCAATCTGGGGCTGCATGTAAATTTCGGGAATTCCCGAGGCGGCGAACCCGGTGGTCTGGGCAAAACGCCGCCAGTTGTCGACATTCGGAATGGTCACGTTGTAAAGGCATCCGGCGATCCCATTCGTGGCACTGTCGCTCAGTACAGGCACGTTGATGATCTTTGTCACCTCACTCGAGACGATGCGGCAAAAATGGCTCTCGCTGCTCGTGTTTTCGGTGTCCGAAAGCAATGGCATCGTTCGGCCGGCTTTGTACTCGAGATCGCCCCAGACCAGATTGCCGAGGATCGGCGCGGAGAAGACTGCCTTCGCATCGTAACCGTCACGTGGCGGGATCGCGCGCAGCTGGTAGCCTTCCGCACGCCCATCATAACCGGCGCCGCTCGCGCCCGCCAGCGAACGATCCCAGACGATGATGCTGCCGCGTGAATGCCCGGCTGCGACGAGGCCCTCTACGATCGCGTTTACCACATCACGGTGGGTCGTGAAAAGTTCCCCGCCGGCAGCGGAGATCTTGATTCCGACGCGGTCATTCGGCGCAACCAGCGATCCCCATGCCTTCGCCAGATCCGCCTGACCGGTGACGGCCAGGACGAGGCGATCAACCATCGCGCGAACGAGGGCGGGGTTTGTGCGATACTGTTTCACTGCGCCGGCGTCGGCGACTTCGTAAACCATGGAAGGTGTCGCGCCCGGCTGCTGGGCCCAGGCGGAGACGCAACCGAGCAAGAGGAACAGTGTGATCCTGGCGAACACTCGAAAAAAGTCGAACGTCCAAGCGCCAACGTCCAACGTCGAATGCACCCGGTGATCCGCCATCTTTACGTCCACATTCCGTTCTGCGCGCGAATCTGCCCCTACTGCGCGTTTTACAAGACGCTCCCTGACGCTGCGCAAGCGAGCCGCTTTTGCGAGGCCCTTCTGCGCGAAGCCGCGAAAGCCACGATCGATTTCGATCTCCAGCCGGAGACGATTTTTTTTGGCGGAGGAACACCGACAGCGCTGAGCACGGCACAGCTCGAGCGACTCGGCTCAGGGCTTCGAGAGGCGGTTGAGCTCTCGCACCTTCGCGAGTGGACGATCGAAGCCAATCCAGGCAGCGTTTCACGACTGAAAGCCGAAATGATGCGCGCGCTGGGCGTCACCCGGGTCAGCCTGGGCGTGCAATCGTGGAATGACGATTTGCTCACGGTGCTCGGCCGCGAACATACCAGCGCGCAGGCAGAAGCATCGTTTCTGATCCTGCGCGAAGCAGGGTTCCCGAGCGTGAACATCGATCTAATGTTCGGATTGCCGGGCCAGACGTTGCAGCAATGGGAGACAACTCTTGCCAGAACGATCGCGCTTCGGCCGGATCATGTCTCCACCTATTGCCTGACTTACGAAGAAGACACCGACTTCTTCCGCCGCCAGGCTACCGGAGAATACCGCAGCGATTCCGAAGCTGACGCCGAGTTCTTCAAAGCTGCGATGCAGATGCTCGGCAAATCAGGATACGAGCATTACGAGACATCGAATTACGCGCAAGCCGGCCACGCCTCGATTCACAACCGTGCCTACTGGGCAGGTGCTGATTATCTCGGTATCGGCCCAAGCGCATTCTCTACCGTTGGCAACCAACGCTGGCAGAACGTGCCGGATTATCGCAGCTATGCCGAGCGGGTCCTCGCCGGCGAGAGCGCGATCAGTTCTCGCGAAGCGCTGACGGCTGGGATGAAGCAGAGCGAGCGCATCGCACTTCTGCTCCGCACCAACAGCGGCGTTCCGGCTGAGTGGCTTTCGGAACGGCCGGATTCGGTGGCTGAGTTCGTCCAGCTGGGCTTGGTCTGCCGCCGGGACGAGAACATTGTCGTGACCGAAAAAGGCAGGCTGCTCGTAGACGAACTCGCGGAGGCGTTCGTCTAAATCACACCAGCCCAAACCGCCGATCGCGTCGCGCGAAGTCCTGCACGGCCTCGATCAGGTCCTGCTTGCCGAAATCGGGCCAGAGTTTCGGCGTAACGTAAATTTCTGTGTAGGAGAGCTGCCAAAGCAGGAAGTTCGACAATCGCAGCTCGCCGGATGTGCGGATGAGCAGGTCTGGATCGGGCATCTCGGGCGCGTTCAGGTACGAAGCGAACATCTCCTCGTCGACCTCGC
Source organism: Chthoniobacterales bacterium (assembly GCA_045809925.1). Classification (GTDB taxonomy): domain Bacteria; phylum Verrucomicrobiota; class Verrucomicrobiia; order Chthoniobacterales; family UBA10450; genus CADDYX01. The sequence continues at coordinate 9 of JBJMWX010000020.1, read as the reverse complement.
GTCCGGCGG
>JBJMWX010000019.1:0-8124 GCA_045809925.1 Chthoniobacterales bacterium | reverse complement strand
TCATTGCAAAGACGCTCGCGCCCGTCGTGCCGATGCGAATCTTCGGTGCGGATAAAGCTTTGCCGCGTGGAAGTGGCAGGCTCCGCTTGCATCCGATCACGGTCGTCGTCGGCGAGCCGATCCGCTTCACCGCGGCCGATCTCGAGCCGGCCGGAAAACAGTTGTACGCACGATTGAGCAACCGCGTCATGGAAGCGATCGCCGCGATCAAGGAAGAATGAACGAGGCAGCAGAAAGACCACGACCGTCCAAGGCGCCGCGCGCGGCTATCCAGCTCATCATCGCGATCCTGATCGCGCTCGGACTGCTTGCGATCTACGCCAACGTGCAACGAAACCGCCGCGATAAACTGGAGTCGGTTACGATTAGCACGCCGTCGCCGTCCCCGGCGCAAACCCGGTAAGTCGCACACCCGAGACAGCCCTCGCGTCGCTTAGTTTCGAATAACGAAGGACCGCGTCGGTCTAATCACACCATGAAAAGATGTTTCGTTTTTCCGCTCTGTGCGGCTCTCGCGCTTTTTGTTTCCTGCCAAAAGCAGCAAACGGAGGAGGAGCGGAAAGCCGAGGTCGAACGCGAAGTCCAGGCTCGAATCGCGGCTGAACACGATGCGCAGCAGCAACAGCAGCTTGCTTTGCAGCAGGCCGATATCGACAAGCGCGAGAAAGCGGTCGGGGAACGCGAAGAAGCCGCCGAACAGAAAACGACCAATCCGGCGACCCGCGTGCGCGAGAGATCCGAGACGACCGAAACGCGTTCGAACGCCTCCTACGGAACGTTCTATGAAAAACTCGAGCCGTATGGCGCCTGGTTCGAAACGGATGACTACGGTTATGTCTGGCAGCCGAACGCGGCCGGGGAGTCGCGCGCGTGGCGGCCCTATACCGATGGCCACTGGGTTTATACTGATGCAGGCTGGACGTGGATCTCGGACGAGCCGTTTGGCTGGGCGACCTATCACTACGGCCGATGGGTGCGGCTTCGCGATGTCGGCTGGGCGTGGGTTCCGGGCGACGAATGGGCACCGGCATGGGTCTCGTGGCGCACGGGCGGTGATTACGTTGGCTGGGCGCCGTTGCCGCCTGAGGCGCGGTTCGATCGCCGTCGCGGCATCCATAATTGGGCGGACAACTATTACGACATCGGCCCGGAGCAGTATGCCTTCGTCCGAGCTGAAGAAGTGGGCGCGCCGCGGCTGGCCCGCCAGGTCGTTCCACCGCAGCAGAACGTGGCGATCATTAACCAGACAACCAACGTCACAAACATCACCTACAGCAACACCACGATCGTGAATCAGGGCCCGAATTACGACGAACTGCGTTCGCGCAGTCAGCAGCCGATCGGGCGTTACCGGCTTGAGCGCGAGACGACTGTCGTCGACAGGCCGGAGCCGGTCGTGCGCGGCGAAGTGATCGCCATGCCGGGGCCGGTGCTCGCGCCTGCGGCTGGTTACGATCGGCCGCGCAGCGTGAGGCAGCACATCGCACAATCCAGGGCGGACAATGGATGGAGCGGCATCTCCGATCGCGCCGCCGCTGACCAGGCACGCGCAAAAATGAGATCAGAAGCCACACCGCCGGCCGATGCGCCACCTAAAACAGTTGCGAAGGCCGCCCCGGCCAGTGCAGCGCCGACCGCGACAGCCGCGCCCTCCGCGAGCCCGGTTGCGACAGCAACCCCGCGCACCGCGCCGCTGCCGTCGGTGACTCCCGCGAGTGAAGGCAGCGCGACGATGTCGCCCGCTGCGACGATGACCCCGCATCCGCGTTTTACTCCGCGCGCGACGGCAACGGCGAGTCCAACGGAGAGCGCGACTGCAGCGCCTGTTGCAACAACAACAACAACAGCAACAGCAACACCGGCTGCAACGGCACGCCCGCAGCGAACAGCTTCGCCCTCAGCTACTCGGTTCTCGAGTCCGCCAACAGTGCCGCGATCACCGAGGGTCCCCACACCTGGCCCGAGCGTCTCCGCAGAGCCAGCCAACTCGCCATTGGCGACCACTACACCGGCTGCGCCCGCTTCCGCCTCGGCTGCCGCGCCTGCGGCGGGCGCGGTTGATTTCAGTACCCGCGGAGCAAAAGCTCGGGATCAAGAATTGAAACGCGAGTTCGAGAACGCCCGCAAAACGCGCGAGCTGGAACAGCGCGGAGCAGGACAACGTCCACACGGATTCAGTCCGGCTCCGGCCTTGACTCCGCCCGCCGCAGTTCCTCCCGCGCCGGCTGCACAGCAACAGCCCGCGCCCGGCGTGTCGCCGTCAGTGAGCGTAGATCCCAACGCTGCCGCTCCCCCTGCGGCGCAAGCGGCGCAGCCCGGTCGAGGTCACGGCGGCCGTCGCGGCGCGATGCCGGCTACGGCAGCAACTCCGGAACCGGCCGCATCTGCCACCCCGAGCCCATAGGCTGATCGGCAGCAGCGCGAGGCAAAACGCTGTTTCGCTGGCAATCAGGCCTGATAGCTCGCCTGCGGTTCCAGAAGGCGCTGAATCGTCGCGTCCAGCTGGTCGAAGTTGATCGGCTTCGTCAGGTGTTGTGCGAAACCAGCGGCGCGGGCGCGTTGCACGTCATTTTCCATTCCGTAACCGCTTAACGCGATTCCCGGAAGTCCTTTGATCGCGCGTAATTCCTTCATCAACTCGTAACCTGAACGATCGGGCAGACCGATATCGCTGATCAACAAATCGAAATCGTCCGCCCTGGCTTTGCTGACTGCTTCGGTCGCGGAGTGGGCGAGCTCCACATCGTAGCCGCGTCGCTGGAGCATCATTTTCATTCCGGTGCAGGTATCGACGTGATCGTCGACCACGAGCAGGCGATGACGGCGTCCACCGGCCCGTGCACCGTCGGTTTCGGGGAACGGCGACACAGTCTCCCCATCGACCTGCTCTGGTTTTTCGACTGTATCGAGTTGGACTGTAAAGGTCGCGCCTTTGTCCTTGCCAGGACTAGTCACCCGTATCGTGCCATGGTGCGCGGCGACCATAGCCTTGGAAATTGCAAGGCCGAGTCCAAGCCCGCCGAAGCGCCGGGTAATCGAGCTTTGGCCCTGCTCGAACGCGTTGAAAATCTTGTCCAGCTTATCGGGTTCAATGCCGATCCCGGTATCGGTCACGCGAATTTCGATCCGGTCCGGCTCGGGATTTTCGGTTTCAACAATGATCCGACCGCCGGCCGCGGTGAATTTCACGCTGTTCTTCATCAGGTTCCAGAAGACCTGCTGCAGGCGCGCGGGATCGGCTTCGACGTGCTCGTGCTCGGCCCGCATGCGAAACTCGATGCGCAGATTTTTCTGCGCGATGTCGTCGCGACAAATTTCGTAGGCACGCTGCAGAGTCTCGTGAATGCTGACCGTCTCGAGGGTGAGCTGGAGCTTGCCTTTGGAGATACGGGTGACATCGAGCAGATCGTCAATCAGCCGGGCTTCCAGTTCGACATTGCGACGAATCACGTCGAGCGCGTGATGGACGTTCGGCGAGTCAGGCGTGCTCGCCTCCAGTTCGGCGACCATTGCAATCACGGGCGAGAGTGGATTGCGCAACTCGTGTGAGAGCAGGGCGAGGAACTGATCTTTGGCAGCATTGGCGCCGATCAACTCCTGGCGGAGCGTGACGTCGCGTGTCTTGTCTTCAACCAGATACAGCACGCCCTGGATTCGCTGTTCCGAGCCCTGGAGCCGGAGCAAATTGACATTCACAAAGCGTGTCTGTCCGGCGGTGTCGGTAAACGGCTGCTCAACAAGCTGGAAGGGAGCGCCAAAACGAAGGACGCGTTCGACTGCTTCGCTCGGCGCGATCTGCACCTCATCGTAGGTCGCGTCGTAAATGTCGCGTTCCGGCGGAAGGCCACCGAAGTGCTTTGCCATCTGCGCGAACGCGTCGTTTGCCTGTAAAAAATTGCGTGACTCCGGAGCGATCAGCGCGATGCCGCTCGGCATGTTGGCGAGGATCTTTTCATTAAAGATGACTTCACGCTCAATCCGTCGCGCCGCTTCGCGTTGTCGCCGGGTGAACTTACCCGCCAGCCAGGCCGCAACCGCGGTAAGCAAAATCAGCCACGCCACCGGCACGGTGATTTTCTTTAACAGGTCGTTGACCGGTCGGTAGGCGGCTTCCTTTGGCTGTTCGACGATCGTGAGCCATCCGGTTACATCGACGGGCGTGAAGGAATACAGGCGCCCGCGGCGCTCGAGGTGTCCGGTTTTCGCCTTGCGAATATCCTTAATGACGTCCGCGTCCGCGGGTGGCACTTCGCCGGTGTTCGGGGCGAAGTTATTCGAGAAAAGCGGCGTCCCGGCCTGATCGAGAACCTGGCAGAGCGACTGATCAGCCATTTCGATCGACGACAAGCGGCGACCGATTCGCTCGACGAGTACCGAGACACCGAGATAGCCGACGATGGCGCCGTCCTGCGAGCGTACCGCACCGACGATATCGACTGCCATGCGCTTGTCTGAGAGTCGCGGGTGGACCGGCGACACGAAGGTGGCGGGCGCCGCCATCGCCCCTTCACGCCACGAAGCGGCGGAGAAATTCTGTGCTATCTCCCCTGACACGCTGGGGACCGACGCGATCAATTTGCCGTCGGGCGCAACGACGAACATGCCGTCGATTCGTGGGTGCGAATAGAAGGTCGCATTGAGCCAGCGTTGCGCCGCACCGCCTGGATTCGGATCGCGGAAGATTTCCACCACATCGGGCTGCGTCTGGTAGTACTCGATGATCCCACTCGTGCGGCTGAGGTCGTCGCCTACCATGTGTGCGATCAACTGCACGAAAGTCTGGCGGTCGTGCAGGATCTTGGATTCAAGCGTGTTGGTCAGAATCGTGTAGGAAACGACCAGCATGAGGATCGAGGGAACCCAGCCTGCGAGCAGGATGGCAACGACGATGTTAAAGCGCTCGAAGCGGTCCCGGTTCTTTTCCGCTCCCGCCGCCGTGCGTCGGATTGGCTTTGGCCAAAACATCGGTCCGCGAATCTCTATCTCTGGTGACTGAAGGGCAAGACGCGCCGAGCTGATCTCAACCGCTGCCTGCGATGGCGAGATTCAGGTCGTGGGCCTGCTGGTGCAATGTCTTTACTTCCTCCCGGCTGATGTTATCGGGCGGCGCTTTGTCGAGGATATCGCGGATCGCATCGATCCCGGCGCGCAGCTTTTCGAAGAGCGCGTCATGGGCGACATTCGGCGGGAGCGTCTTCAACTCCTCCGCGTAGTAATGAATGAGATCCCGCTGCCAGAGACCGCGCGTGCGATCGGGCGAGTAGTCGAGGTCGACCGCCCCGGCGCTGATCTCCAAGCCGCGGAGCCAACCCCCGAGGCTGACGAGGTGGGCAAGTTTTTCGTCTTTTAGCTCGATCATGTTCTTTTCCACGTCGTCCTGGGTCTGGGTCAATTCGCGCCGCATCGGTCCCCAATCGCCGCGTTTGCCCAGCTCGGTCAGACTTGCGCTGTGTCGAATCACGCGTTCGCCGACCCCCAGAGCCTTGGCCTGACGCAGCAGGACACGACCGAGTTCCTCGACCCGCTCTTTGTGCTCGCATTCGACAATCAGGAACCCATCGGCGATGAGGCTGCCGAAGATCAGGCCAAGCTGCTCGCGGGCCGCGGGGAACGTCTGCGGAAAATCGCGCTTCAGTTGATCGAAGGGCAGCGGCTTGACGTCCTCGAGCTGCTTGAAGACCTCGTCGACGTCCGGTGCGGTGTAGGGATTTACGCCGACTTCCTCGCGCTGATGTTCCTGGTCGACCTCCTCCTGCGCGTGGATGGAAAAGCAGAGCGCGCAGAGCAGCGCGACCGTGGCGAAAAGGCGTTTCATCAGCGCAGGACGGACGGCGGAATCTGCCACGCGCCTGCCTGTGTTTCTAGAGGTAAAAACGGCATTTTTGATTTGACGCAAGCGGCGCGCGCGCCATCATGTCGCCCTTATCGCCTCCAATGGCGGCAAGTCTGTTACCGTTATGCAAGGAAGCGTGGGATCGATTCTGTGGACGATTTGTTACCTGAGCGTGCTGCTCGGTCTCTCGGCGTACGGCATTCACCGCTATTGCATCATCTATCTATTCCTCAAGCACCGGGACAAACCGATGCTGCCGATCGCGCGGTTCGACGAGCTGCCCCAGGTTACGATGCAGCTGCCAGTCTTCAATGAGCTGTATGTCGTCGAGCGCCTGCTCAAGTCCGTCAGCGAACTGGATTATCCGGAGGACAAACTTCAGATCCAGGTCCTGGACGATTCGACCGATGAGACGCGTCAGCTAACGGCCCGTTGCGTGCGCGAGCTGCAGGAACGCGGCGTGAACGTAGAATTAATTCACCGGGAGGATCGTTTCGGGTTCAAAGCCGGTGCGCTCGAGGAGGGTCTCGCGACCGCGACGGGCGAGTTCATTGGGATTCTCGACGCGGACTTCGTCCCGCCGCGCGATTTTCTTCGGCGCACGATCCATCATTTCACCGACCCCGCTATTGGCATGCTCCAAACGCGCTGGGGGCATTTGAACCGCCGCTATTCGTTGCTCACCCGTGTGCAGGCGATGTTCCTCGACGGGCATCTGCTCCTCGAGCAAACGGCACGCAGCCGGAGCGGACGCTTTTTCAATTTCAACGGCACCGCCGGGCTTTGGCTGAAGTCCTGCATCATCGAAGCGGGAGGCTGGCAGCACGACACGCTGACGGAGGATCTCGATCTCAGCTACCGCGCGCAGCTGGCCGGCTGGAAGTTTGTCTTTCTCCCGGACGTGATCACGCCGGCAGAATTGCCGGTCGACATGAATGGCTTCAAGTCGCAGCAGCATCGCTGGACGAAAGGGTCAATCCAGACTTGCAAGAAGCTCCTGCCAACTGTCTGGCGGAGTAAACTGCCGATCGCCCTCAAGATCGAAGCGACCGCGCACCTGACTTCGAATTTTGCCTACCTGCTTCTCGCCTCCCTCTGTGTGCTCTTGCATCCGTCGAGCGGCGGTCCGGCGCAAGGCTGGTTACGCACCATGCTCCTCGATGTGCCGATTTTCCTTACCGCTTCGCTCTCCGTGGCCGTGTTCTATATTTGCGCGCAGCGCGAGCTCAATCCCAAGACATGGATGAAAGAGATCCTGCTCCTCCCCGCGATGCTCGCGCTCGGCGTTGGTCTTTCCATCAACAATGCGCGCGCCGTGCTCGAGGCGATGTTCAACCGCGAGAGCGATTTTACTCGCACGCCGAAGTACGGGATCGAGCGCAAATCGCAGACATGGCGCAGCTGCAAGTACAAGCCGATTAAGACTCTCCTCCCGATCGCCGAGTTCGCGTTCGCGATCTATTTTACCTACTTCCTTTGGTACGCGATCGAGCACGGGCAGTATCTCTCCGTGCCGTTCCTCGCCATGTTTCAGCTCGGGTTCTTCTATGTCGCGATTTCCTCCTTCAATCGCTGGGTGCCGAAATTCTCTTTCGGCGCGGCGCGTGAAGAAGTGACAATCCCGGCGTGACAACTCGCTGAATTCGGGTAAAAAATGGGACGATGCGGTGCCCCGGTCGGTTGCTCCTTTTTCTCGGCCTGATTCTGCCGGTCATCAGCGCGCGCGCTGAGAATTCGAGCGGCGCACCCGCTGAACGTCCGAGCCGGATCATCATCAGCATCAAGGAGCAAAAGCTGATGCTCCTCGAAAACGGGCAGAAGCTCGGCACCTGGCCGGTTTCGACATCGAAGTTTGGCCTCGGGGACAACTGGGGCCGAATGCAGACGCCGCTCGGGTTCATGCAGGTGGCGCAAAAGATTGGCGATCACGCGCCGATCGGAGCCGTCTTTCACAACCGTCGTTTCACCGGCGAGGTACTGGCGCCAAATGCACCCGGCCGGGATCCGGTCATCACCCGTATCATGTGGCTGCGCGGCCTGCAGGCGGAGAACGCGCACGCGTTTAGCCGCTGCATCTATATCCATGGCACGCCGCAGGAGAAGTTCATCGGGCGACCCGCAAGCTATGGCTGCATTCGGATGAAATCCGCGGATGTCGCGCAGCTCTATGCCCAGGTGCCGATCGGCGCAATCGTCGAGGTCGTCACCGACAAATTGCCGCGCGTGCCGGACGCGCCCAAGGGCACCGTATTCATGCCTGAAGTCATGCGGGCGCCGGTCGCCGCGCCGCC
>JBJMWX010000018.1:0-26133 GCA_045809925.1 Chthoniobacterales bacterium | reverse complement strand
TGTGCGTGTGCGCCTGTTCCGCGGCTGCGCGCGCGAGACTTACGTCCAGGCGGTTGAATTCGTAGCCGGGTACACCTGCGTCGAAGATGATCTTGATTGCGTTCACTCCCTGACGGGCAAGCTCGTCAACCTGCTTATGCGCGTCGTCCACGGACTTTGGGATTCGAACGGATTGCGCGAGGAGATTGCTTCGCGCCGGTTCAGGAAGACGTTTGAAGTACTCCGTCCCGTGACCGCCTTCAGCGGTAAACATCGGGCCGCAGAACAGCAAATCGGTGCCGAGTTTTTCCCCCGTTCCGAAGGTGCCGCGCAGCTTCTGCATGAAATCGAGGGCGTCGCCCGCGCTTCTGATGGCAGTCACTCCGCAGTAGAGGTAGGCTTCCAGTTCGCGCTCAGCGTTCTTTGGATCGCCGTACTTTTTGGTGTCTTTGTAAAAACCGCCTGGCGCGCCGATGTGGACGTGCGCGTCGATCAGGCCGGGCAGCACTGTCTTACCTGCTGCGTCGATCTTCTCGGCATTCAGCGTTTTCTCATCCGGTGACGCCCCTTCGTAGATCTCCGCGATCTTGCCTTTTCGCACGAGAACCGCGCCGCTCTCGATCACCTTGCCGTCGCCGACGATGATCCGCGCGTTCTGGATGAGCCAGGAATGGCCGCGTCGAAGATCCCGGGCCAGGACTTTGGCTCTCGTGATCTCCTGTTTGCTCCACGCCTGGTAAACACCAAGCAAAACAAACGGCAGCAGGATGGCGACGACCCAGAGCTTGGCCGAAGCCCGGAGCTTTTCTTCTTTCTCCCAACGAAAGAGCTTTGTCGCGATGAACAGTCCGACCACACCGGCAACGAGGAGCGCAGAGACGGGTTTCCAAATTTGGAGGACCGATTCGCCGCCCTGCAGAATGCGGGAAATTCCGATTGTGACATAGGTCGCGGGAATAAACTGGGCAATCGTTTGCAGCCAGCCCGGCATGAAAGTGAGCGGAATGGTTGCGCCGCTGAGCAAGAGCATCGGCATGTAGACGATGTTGATCAGGATCTGCGCTTCCTGGTTTGAATTGACGACCGCCGCGATGATCAAGCCCAAAGCACGAATCGCCATGGCGGCGATGCAGACAAAAACCAGGTAGGAACCGAGGTTCGCCGGCATGGACATGCCATAGATTCGATTCGCCAAGGCGAGCATCAGGAGCACGCTGGGCAGGTAAATCAGGACGCCGGTGATCATCGACGCGGCAAGGAGCGGCACCGGCGTGATCGGCGTCACCTTGTAGCGTCGCAGGATATTTTCCTCGCGCTCCTGCACCGCGCGCATCCCGGCGCCCCAAAGTCCGTTACCGAGGATGCCGATCACCGTCACCATTGTGACGACGAGAAGGATCACGCTTCCCTGACGCGCGCTATACATCTGCGCGAACATGAAGAAGAAGAGGAGCGGAAAGAGGTAATTGAAGAACAGGACGGCGCGATTTCGCGACGCGAGCTTCAGGTCGATCTTGACCAGGGCGAGGAAGGCTTTCATCTCAGCGTTTTGCCATTCCGAACGCAGTCCGCGAATCCTCGGCGGGATGACGTGGAGGCAGATGTCTCGGCTTCGCTCGACATGACAACCGGGTGCGATTTCATCAATCGCGCAGCTTCTTGCCCGTCATTTCGATGAACACGTCCTCGAGGGTGGGGCGGTGCAGACGCACGTCTTCGAGTTCGTACCCTTGTGCGTCGATCCACTTTACGAGCTCAACCAATGTCCGGGCGGGACGGCGCGAACGCAAGGTTACGCGGCGGCGATCGGTTTCAATCGTGGTCTCAAGCGCATCGACAAATTGCGGCAACGCCTCTTCGCGCAATGGCTGCGTCAGCTGGATCTCAATTCCGGACTGCTCAGCGCTTTTCTCCTGTAACTCACGCGGCGAACCGAGCGCGATGATTTCGCCGCCATCGAGAATTGCGACACGATCACAGAGGCGCTCGGCTTCCTCGATGTAGTGCGTGGTCATGAGGATCGTCCGTTTTTCAGCGCGGAGCTCTTCAATCAAATCGCGGATTTCGAGGCGCACCTGCGGGTCGAGGCCGGTAGTCGGTTCGTCGAGGAATAGCAGCTGCGGCTCGTTGATTAATGCGAGCGCGATGGCAAGCCGCTGCTTCTGTCCACCGGAAAGCGTCGCATACGCGGAGTCCTTTTTTTCCCAAAGCTGAAGACGCTTGAGCAATGCTTCGCCGTCGGCGTTGCGCGAATAGAACGCTGCAAAAAGCTCAATGGCTTCTGTAACGCGGATCTTGTCCGGTAAATTCGTCGCCTGCAGGCAAACGCCGATCCGGTCCTTGAGTTGCAGCTTCTGCCTGTCGGGGTCGAGGCCGAGCACGCGCACCTCCCCGGCGCTGCGCGGCCGGAGCCCTTCCAGAATCTCCACCGTTGTCGTCTTGCCGGCGCCGTTCGGGCCGAGCAGTCCGAAAACCTCGCCGCTATGAACCTCGAACTCGATTCCCTTTACGGCCTCAAAGCCGTCGTACGACTTGCGTAGCGCCTGAACTGAAATTGCCGGTTCCATTGGCGCGCAGAGGAATACTCAAACCCGCCGCCGCCGCCGAGCGAAAACTCCGATATAGATCAGCGCTAAGGCAGCGATGCCGGCGCAGCATTCGGCGAAGAGCTCGCCGTGGCCCACGTAAAACGTCAGCTCGCCCGTGGTCGGAACGGCGACTTCGCTCGTCAGCACACCCTGCGTGAACTGGCTGCCGTTCTCATCCGTCAGCATGTGGGTGATGCGGCCGACCTCGTCGACGACGCAGGTGACTCCGGTATTAGCCGAGCGAACGAGCGGTCGCCGCGTTTCCACGCAACGGAAGACTGCGTTCGCGAGGTGCTGCTGCGAGCCCGCGGACTCTTTAAACCAGCCGTCGTTTGTCACGTTCGTCAGCACGGCGGCGCCGCCGAGCACGAAGTGTCGAGTGAGCTCGCCGATAGTGTCCTCAAAGCAGATCAGCGGCGCGACCTGAATGCCGCTGGTTAACCGAAAGACGGTGTGTTCCGCGCCGGCCGCGAAGTCCTCCGGCACTTGGTCGACGATTTGCGCGAGAAAGGGCACCAGATGACGGCCCGGCAGGTATTCGCCGAACGGAACAAGATGCACCTTGCGATAAAGCTGGGTCCGCGTCCCGCCTTGAGTGACGAGCAACGCCGCGTTGTAGGCGCTTTGACCTTCGAAATCGATCGTGCCGAGAAGAAGATCGCTTCGCGCGCTAGCCGCGAATTGGGTGACAAAGTCATAAGTCCGCTGATCCTGCAGGACCGGCAGCGGAGTAGAACTCTCGGGCCAGATCATCAGGTCCGGTCGCACGCTCGCGGCGGCAGCGGGGGTACTGAGGCTGCGCAGGCGGTCGAAAATTCGCTCGGTCAACGCCACGTCGAATTTCTCCTCGCGCGCGACGTTTGCCTGCACGAGTGCGACACGCACCGGCTTCGTGACCCGCTGCACCTGTGCGGCGTGCAAACCGAATGCGAGCAGACTTACGATGCCCGTCATGGTGAGCGTGAGATCGAAATGCGGCCGCGTCCGGTGCACCTGCGCTTCGAGGATGAAACGGCGAATACTCGCAAGGCCGATGACGTTTGCGAAGGCGGTGACGAATGAAAGGCCGGCGACTCCCGTGAATTCGCAAATCTGGATTAGCGTCCACTGGGCATGCAACGCGGAGCCGAGCGTGTTCCAACCCCACCCGGAAAAGACAATGCTGCGCAGCCACTCTTGTGCGACCCAGGCGGTGGCGAGGAGAAACGCGAGCCGCAGATTCGTTCCCGACTTTAGCCAGGGCGATTTAGCGAGCGGCGATTCCTCCCGTGTGAGGTCCCACGGCTTTTTCGGCAGGGACGGCTCTCCGACCGCTCCGTGTTCGTGACGGAGAGGCGACCCTGCCGCAACGGTGTTTACCTCGCGCGGTCGCAGCGCACCGGCCAGCCAACCCCACAGTGCGAAATAAATCGCCATGTAAAACGCGAGGAGGAACCAGCCGAAGACGGTGACCGTCGTGAGCCAGAAAAAAACCGTCCAGAAGAACGCGAGTCCAGCGACGTAGCCGAGTAACAGGTCCCGCAAGCCCCGGCGCTTCCAGTTGTTCTCAGAAAACCAAACCGCGGCAAGCAAAGGCGTTAGCGCGAACCAGCAAAGCCACCAAAGATTGAAGGGCGCAAAGCAGCCCGTGCAAAGCAGCCCGGTGCAAATCGCCGCCAGCCACGGCCAGAGCCGCAGCACTGTTGACCTGAAGGACACGAGATCAGCGGCGCCGGCTCCGCCGATCGCGTTCCGCCTGGCGATGCCGGTTCGGATGCAGCGCCTCTTTCAGGTCGCGAGAGTATGATGGATTGACCCGAAAGGAGGCGCGTTCCACGTCCTCCAACAGCCGCACATTGACCTTGTCGGAAACGACATAACCAAGCGAAATCAAACCTTGGAGCGTGTCGAGAAACTCGGCCGTTTCCATCTCGCCCATCCGGTCGATCAGCATTCGGCCGGACACCGGCGCGCCGGTCAGCCCAAGCGTTTTCAGAATCGTGATTTCACCACCGTCCAGTTTGATCTCGCGTTCCATGTTCGACTCTACTTCGCGATTCGCTCCTGCGCGTCCGCCTGCAACCAATCCCACAACTGATCGAGCCGCGCACCGATTTGTTCTTTCACCTGCCGCAGCTCGCTGGCCGAAGGCGGCGCGTGTTGCGCGAAGAGGTAATACTTGATCTTCGGCTCGGTCCCGGAGCCGCGGACCGCGATCCGCGTCCGATCTTCGAGCTCGAACATCAACATCTTCTCTTTTGGAATGACGTCGCCTTCCACGTCGTGGACGGTATCGGTCTCGAAATTACGGACGCGCGCCACCTTCGATCCGAGCATTTCGCGCGGTGGAGCTGAGACATACGATCCGAGGAGGGCTTTGATTTTTGCGGCGCCCTCCGCGCCTTCGAAGGTCATAGCGCCCGTCTTCTCCTGGAAATAGCCGAACGTGCAGAAAAGTTCGTCGAGCAGCGCGTCGAGCGTGAGCCCGAGCGACTTCGCGTACGCCGCAACTTCGCAGAACATCAGTGCCGCTCCGTTGCCATCTTTGTCACGGACGAAATCGGCGCCGCTGTAGCCGTAACTTTCTTCGCCGCCAAACACATAAAAGGAGGAATGCGCGAGGCGCAGCCGGCGAGTCTCCTCTTCGCTCATCTGATGGTAGGGGTGCTTCTCCGAGCGGTCCGCACCGAGAGCCGCGATTGCTTCGCGCTCGTACTTTCCGAGCTTTGCGCCGATGTACTTAAAACCGGTCAGCGTTTCGACACAGCGCAGGCCGTAATGTTCCGCGATCGCCTTCTGCAGGTCGGTCGTGACGAAGGTCTTGATGATCACTGCGCGTCCGGCGTTTTCTTGGTCCAACACTCCACGCTCGAACAAAGTCTTGGCCCGGTAAAAGGCCATGAGCGAACCGATTTGATTGCCCGTCAGGAGTGTCATTTTACCGGTCGCGCTGCGAACCGCGACGCCGACCCGGTCGCAATCGGGATCCGTCGCCACGACCAGGTCGGCGCCTTCCTTTTCCGCCTGTTCGACAGCGAGCCGCAACGCCTCGGCGTTCTCCGGGTTTGGCGATTTCACGGTTGGGAATCGACCGTCGAATTCGTCCTGCGCCGCGACCGTGCTGAAAGCAAATCCGAGCTTCCGCAGGAGCGGTTTGATGATAACACCACCGGTGCCGTGGATCGGTGTGAAGACAATGCGTAACTCGCGCTGCGCCTTGACCAGCTCGGGGTTAAGAATCAGCGTTTCGACGCGCTCCATGTAGGCGTCATCAACTTCACGGCCCAGCGTGATCACGCCGCCTGCCTGGACGGGCACCCTGCCGTGAGTTGTCGATGAGGACGGGACGGCGCCGGTCCCTCCAGAATTCACCTTTCCGATAATGCCGCTCGCGTGCGGCTCAACTACTTGCGCGCCGTCGTTGAAGTAAACCTTGTAGCCGTTGTCGTGCGGTGGGTTGTGACTGGCAGTAATCACAACGCCGGCACTCGCGCCGAGATGACGCACCGCGAATGACAGCTGCGGCGTGGAACGCGGTCCGTCGAACACGAAGGCATCGCAGCCGTTTTCGGCCGCGACGTTCGCAGCCAGCGCGGCGAACTCTTGCGAAAAGAAGCGCGTGTCGTGCGCGATGACGAGCTTCGGCCGGCCGGCGATTCGTTCGTGGACAAACCATTCCTTCAAATACGTGACGAGTCCCCGGGTCGCGCGAGCGATGTTGTAGTCGTTCATCGCGTTCGTGCCGACGCACGCGAACTCGGGTCGTCCAAGTTCGTCAGGCCTGCCGCGCTCGGCCCTGGTCAGCACTTTGCCGATCGTGCGACCGCGCAAGCCGCCGGTGCCGAACGCGATTGTTTTGTAAAAGCGATCGTTGAGCTCGGTCCACTCGCCGGCGTTCGCCAATTCGGCAACCACTTGTGCGTAGAGAGGCGAGGCCGCGCCATCAAGTAACGCCACAATGTTATCAGCGGCCGATTGCATCAGCCGCCCGCCGGCGACGGCGGTATCGATCGCGTCGTTCAACATCGGCGAAACCATTCCGGTTCAGCCGCCGATTGCAAGCCAACCGTAGGTGTAGCCGCGGCCTTTGCCCGCCGTGATGTGAGAAGGGCGCGAGGAATTTCGGCGGTCATGGACCGCCGCTACAGGCTACTCGGATTCCGGCAAAGTAGGCTCGACCTGCTCCTGCTCCCATTGCCGGTCGAATTCGCCCCGGTCGGATCCGGACTCTTTTTTCTGGCGCTTGTTCTTCGATTTCGCGTTCGTATTACGCGCGCTTTTCTCGCTCCTCGTTTTGTGGCTGCGGGATTTTTCCCGTCCGCCGCGCGCGGCGGCATCGAGTTTTGATGGCACGATTGCCGCAACGGCAAGCAGTGTCGCAATCAGAAGCTTCCGTCCCATAACTGTACTAACACTTCGGATTGAACGAAGTTGCTGGCCGCGAAAATTTGGCGCCTGGCTAGAACTCGAGCGCGAGTCCGGCATAGCCCGCGCGTCGCGGTGCAGGTTCAATCGAGCCGTTGAAGAAAACACGCGAGTAATATTTTTCGTCAAAGAGGTTCGAGATGCCGGCGATCAGCCGGAGATTGCGAGTGATGTAGTAATCGCCCGACAAATTGAACACTTTGTAAGACGGGATCTTCGCAGGCGTGACGGCGGTCCCAGTGTTTGCTTCGGCCCAGAATTGCTCGGAGGCATAGATACCGGTGAAGCTCACGTCGAAGGCTTTGTCTTTCCGAAAGGTAATGCCGCCCTTCCAGAGCACATCCGGAGCGAAGGCCGGCGTGTTGCCGACCAGGCCGGTCGAACTCTCGGTGAACTCCGCATCGAGCA
Source organism: Chthoniobacterales bacterium (assembly GCA_045809925.1). Classification (GTDB taxonomy): domain Bacteria; phylum Verrucomicrobiota; class Verrucomicrobiia; order Chthoniobacterales; family UBA10450; genus CADDYX01. The sequence goes on along the minus strand of JBJMWX010000018.1, from coordinate 18,754 downwards.
ATTGCAAGTTGCTGAACACAATCAGGTGCATGTTATCGAAGCGACTCGGTCGTTGCGTGTAGACCTGCTTCACGTCCTTCACGTCGGTCGTCGTTTCGGGAGCAGGCTGCTCACCAGCGAGAAAGTCGTAGGAGACATCGCCTTCGAATCCGCGGTGACGACTCGTGCCACTGTTCACAATGACGAACTCAGTGCTGCTGAATCGCTGTGTTTCGGTGCGGTTTTCAAATTCCATCCAAAAAAGACCGAGGTCATACCAGAGTCCGCGAATCGGTGTGCCGTGAACCCCCGCTTCTATGTCGAGGGAATGGAACGGATCCGGCCGATTGGCGGCGGTGAGGTTTTGAAATGGCGACGAGATGTCGAAGAACCGCGTTGGGCGCCAGCCCGAGGAGGCGCTGAAGTAGGTCTCGTTCAAATGGCCGAAATCGTTGCCCAGTCCAATGCCCCAGAGTGGCACCCAGTGATCCGCGCTGTCGCTGCGCGACCCGAACGGACCGGTGTTCGTGTCTACATCGACGCTCTCGTGATCGAGCCGAAACGAGGGAACAATGTGAAATTTGCCGAACCGGAAAATGTTTTCAGCAAAGATCGCCTGGTAATCACTCGAGCGGTCCTGGTCCAGTCGCAGAATGCCTGCGGTCGAATCTCGCGAGGCGGTGGGGTCGGGATTGATGTACTGCGTGAATGGCGCTTCCCCATGGTAGACAACGCCGCCAAAAGTGAGGGCGCTGCCTTTCAGGATTGTGCCTTCACCCCAGTTCTTCCGGAAACGAATGTCGGCGCCGCCGTTGTCGAAGTCCTCGTCCTGGACGAAGGGCAACGCGCGCGAATCGATCTCCTGATGCGCGTACCAGGCCTTCGCCTGCATGAACCAGCCACCGCCGAAATCACGATCGTGGCGGAGCACGACGCTATAGCGATCGACCCAGTTGTGGTTGAACGGCGTGGTGGCCTGTTCGGGTTCGTCCCGAAACTGCTGATAGCTCAGCCGGCCGGGATCGCCTCCATCGAACCGGCTGAGGTGAACGTCTACCGCCCACAGTTGTTTGTCATCCGGGCGGTAGCCAAGATAAAGGTTGGATTGCCACAGATCGTAATCGGAGTTTTCGCGCTGGCCGTCGGTCCGCACGTACCCGCCATCGAGCCGGAACTCAACCGGCCCGGTTGCCTCCTGGATGACGTTGAAAGTTGAATAGAGGCCGTCGGAGCCGCCGACTTGCTCGCTTGAAAAAGTCCACGGCGTGTTAGCCGCGGGCCGCCGCATGATGAAGTTCACCGCCGGTGCGGGTTCGGGACCGTAAAGCAAACTCGATCCGCCGCGGAGGAGCTCGATCTCGCTCACGCTTTGCGGCAGCGGCAGGTAATAGAGCGTGGGGAAGCCGATCCAGTCGGTGGAAATCGGCAGGCCGTCCTGGAGCGCGAGGACGTATTCGGATTCCTGCGGATTCCCGAGACCGCGGTAGCTGAAGTTGAACTGGCCGGGTGTGTTTTGTTCGGTGATGAGCAAGCCCGGAGCGCGCGTGAAGAGCTCCTGCTGGTTGTTGTTCACCACGGTCGGCTGCTGCTCGAGCTTAATTACGGACGCCTTTTTCGTGACCGTGATCTGCGTGCCCGAGACTTCGCTCATGATGTGGTCGAGCTTCGCCTTCCAATCGTCGTGCGGCGTCGGCGAGGCGATCGGTGCCGCGACCACTTCGACTCCCTGCGCGGTGGGCATTTCCTGGGCACGCGCGATGCCTGAAAGAATCAAAGCGGCGCAGAGGCTGAAACCTGCGAGGCACGCGGAAGCAACACGGTTCTGCTGATGCATGGCGGCGGGCTTTTAGCGCGAAGTGGCTGCCGCCGCCAGTAAAAAGATTACGAAGTTGTAATCTTCGGAGAGGGGAACCAGATGCCAACCGTTGTCCCGCCGTCGCTGGCATTTGCAATTTCGGCGCGCCCGCCATGCAGCTCAGCGATGGACTGTACAAGTGACAAACCAAGTCCGGTAGCGCCGGAATTCCGCGCCTGGTCGACGCGATAGAACCGATCGAAGACGCGCGGCAAGTGATCGGCCGGAATCCCTGGACCGTTATCGCTTACCGTAATCCGCGTACCCGCGGTGTCCGGCCGGATTGCGATGGTGATCGCGCCCCCGTCGGGCGTGAAGCGTAGCGCGTTATCAAGCAAGTTAGTGACGGCACGATCGAACAACATCGGATCCGCCTCAATTTCACCCTCTCCTTCACAACGTAGCGTGATCCGGCGATCCTCGGCCGCACTCTGGTAGTAGTTGGCCAGCTTTTCGGCCGCGGCACGGGCGTCGATTTGTTGCGAATTGACCCGGCGGTCGCCGGCTTCGGCCCGGGCGAGGAAAAGCAGATTGTCGACGATGGCGGCGAGGCGCTCGGACTCCGCGATTGTGGACTCGATCACGGCGCGGTATTCGTCGGCATCGCGCGTTTTCGTCAGCGCCACTTGTGCTTCGCCGAGCATGTTGGTGAGCGGCGTCCGAAGCTCATGCGCAATGTCGGCTGAAAACTGTGAGAGGCGGCCGAACGAATCCTCGAGGCGCTCGAGCATGGCGTCGAAAGCGGTGGCGAGCGGCTCAAGCTCGGCCGGCCAGGGCGTCGAAGCAATTCGCTCGTGCAGGCGCGCAGGCCCAATGCGTTCGGCAGCCGAGGTGATCTCCCGAAGTGGACGCAATCCGCGGCGTGTCACGGTTGCACCGATCAGCGCGGCAGCCGTGGTGCCAAGGGCGAGCACAGCAATTGTAAGCAGGCCGAACTCGCGGCTGAACCGCTCGTCTTCGCTACGATCCTGCGCGACCTGAATAACGAACGTCTGGCCATTTGTAGTGGCGGTTGCGCTGACCACGGAAAACAACCTGTCGCCGGAGCGAATGTTGCGCGGGCGCGTTTTGTTCGAATCATCGGGGGCAGGGAAAACGCGCATCGGAAGCATGCGTTGCATCCCCGGCGACTCTGCGACCACCTCCCCACTGCCCGACGAAAGACGGACTAAATATGCAGCGCGCTCCTTGCTTCGCGGCGCACGCAGTTCACTGCTCAATCCTATCGGGCCGCCGCTCTCCTGCACATCGGCACGGACAGAGGCAAGTTTATCGAGGAGCACGGCATTGTCCTCCTCGAAGGCGTGCCGAACGACAATCCAGTAAAGCAGACCCAGCCCACAGAGAAGGAGAAACGCCGCCGCGGGCGTAAAGAGAAGCACGAGCTGCGAGGCGATTGAGCGCGGCTCAGTTGGTCTTGAGAACATAACCCACACCGCGCACGGTGTGCACAAGTTTAACCTGGAAAGGATCGTCGACTTTTGCGCGCATCCGCCGCACCACGACATCGACCACGTTCGTATCCGGCTCCAGGTTCAGGTTCCAGACGTGCTCCACAATCTGTGCGCGGGTGACCACTTCGCCAGGCGACCGCGCAAGATAAGCGAGGAGGAGAAATTCCTTCGGCGTGAGACTTAGCTCGAGACCGCAACGAGTCGCGCGATTCCGAGTTGTGTCGATTTCGAGATCCTCAAAGCGCAGCTCTGCGTCTGCCTGCGTCGGCGCCCGCCGCAGAATGCCGCGAATCCGCGCGAGCAATTCGGAAAAAGCGAACGGCTTGACCAGATAATCGTGTGCGCCCAGCTCGAGCCCTTTGACTCGGTCTCGAACGCTGTCCCGCGCAGTCAGAAAGATCACGGGGGTGCGCACGCCGGCGCGGCGCAATTCCTCAAGGAGCGACCAGCCGTCGCGCTTTGGCAGCATAATGTCGACGATCGCGAGGTCGAAGTGGCTGCCGGCCATGAGCTGCAGTCCGGCTTCGCCGTCGCTTGCGCCTTCCACGGTGTAGCCAGCCTCGCGCAAACCTTTGGCAAGAAATGCCGCGGTCTTCTTTTCGTCCTCAATCACCGCGATTCGCATGGCCTGATCATAGAGTAGCGGTCATTTGGCTCAAGACGTTGACGCGGGGCGCAGATAGTCTTCTTTCTCAAGCGAATGACGCGTGCGCTGGCTTTGCTAGGAGTCGCGGTCGCTTTTGCGGACATTCACGCATGCGATCTCTGCGGATGCTATACGCCGCAGATTGAAGCGATGCCGCAACCGGATGCGACCGCGCCGTTCGGGCAGGCGGCAGCGTCGTCAGATTTACCGAGCTGGACACGCGGAATCTACGCGGCGGTAGCCGAACAGTTCACGCACTTTGGAACGCTGCAGTTCGAAGGGGAAGAAGTCGCGAATCCGACGGACGAGTATCTCGACAGCTCGATTATGCAGGTGGTGGCGGGCTACACCATCAATCGCTGGTTCGCCGCACAGATTAACGCACCACTGATTTACCGTTCCTTCGAGCGGCCAGCAGGTTTCAGCATCGACCGCGGCACCGAGGCAGGACTTGGCGACATTTCGCTCCTGGTCAAGGCGGTGGCGTTTCACGTCGAAGCGCTCGCACGGAAAGAGACCGTTAGCGATGGGAAGAACACGGCGGAGATCACGCACGATCCGGATCTGACGGCATCGGCAATCCTCCTCGCCGGTGTGAAGTTCCCGACCGGCAGCGCGGAGCGCCTGAAGGAGGAGTTCCATGAAATCGATATCCCGGGCGCGCCGGAGAGCTCCGTTCATGGCCACGATCTGACGCTCGGCACCGGCTCCTACGATGCAATCATCGGCGGCCAGGCTTCGCTGCGTTACAAAGAATGCTTCTTCCAGGCTGACGCGCAGTACGCCGCCCGAACAGAAGGCGCGCATCAGTACCGCTTCGCGAACGACTTTGCCTGGAGCGCCGGGCCCGGCGTTTATTTCGTTCGCAATCGCCACACCATCTGCGGTTGTCAGGCCGTGGTCTCTGGCGAGCACAAGGGGCTCGATGAGTTTCGCGGCGCTCCTGCCGTGGACACGGGAATTACTTCGGTTTTCCTCGGGCCCCGCTTTCTGATTTCTTTAGGCAAAGTGAGCGGAGAGCTCGCGGCGGAGTTGCCTCTTTCCAACGACAACACGGCGCTCCAGGTGGTGCCGGATTACCGATTGCGCGGCAGCATCGCGATCCGTTTCTAGAATCCGGTTGATTGCGCCCCTGTTCGTAGCGTAGTGCTCGCACTGCAGCGATGAACATTCACGAGTACCAGGCGAAGGAGTTGCTGCAACAATTCGGAGTTGCCACGCCCCCAGGGAAGGCGGCTCGCAGTCCAGCCGAGGCGGAAAGCGCGGCAAAGGATCTCGGTGGTGGAGAACTGGTCGTCAAAGCACAGATCCATGCCGGCGGCCGCGGGAAGGGGACCTTCACGAATGGCTTCAAAGGCGGCGTGCACCTGTGCAAATCGCCGGAGGAAGCACGTGATCTTGCCTCAAAGATGCTTGGGCAGACGCTCGTCACCCATCAGACGGGTGCAAGCGGCAAGGTGGTCAACACCGTCCTCGTGGCGCGCTCCGTTAATATCGGGCGCGAGATTTATTTTGCCATTCTGCTCGATCGCGCGACGGCTGCGCCGCTGATCGTCGCGAGCACGGAAGGCGGCGTTGAGATCGAAACCGTGGCCGCGAAGTCACCAGAGAAGATCATTCGTGAGCCGGTCGATCCGCTTGCCGGCTTGCAGCCATTTCAGGCCCGGAAGCTCGCGAAACAACTTGGGTTCGAATCATCGCAGATCAAAGCTGCCTCGAAGCTCTTTGACGGCTTGTATCGCACATTCATCGGGCTCGATTGCTCAATGGTGGAAGTCAATCCGCTCGTGGTGACAGATAGAGGTGAGGTGCTCGCGCTCGATGCCAAGTTCAATTTCGATGATAACGCGCTCTATCGGCATTCGGACGTCGCAGCTTTGCGCGACATTAGCGAAGAAGATTCGCGGGAAGTGGAAGCGTCGAAGCACGGCCTCAACTACATTGGACTCGACGGAAATATTGCCTGCCTGGTGAACGGCGCCGGCCTCGCCATGGCGACAATGGACATCATCAAATACTACGGCGGCAGTCCGGCCAATTTTCTCGACGTCGGCGGCAGCGCGACCGAAGAGCAGGTCACCGAGGCATTCAAGATTCTCGTAGGGGACAAGCGCGTGGAAGCCATCCTGGTCAACATTTTCGGCGGGATCGCGAGGTGCGACGTGATCGCTCAGGGGATCATCAGCGCGGCAAAGGCAGTTGAGTTGGATGTGCCGCTCGTCGTCAGGCTCGAAGGAACCAACGTTGAGCAAGGCAAACAGTTATTGAAAGAAAGTGGCCTCACCTTGATTACCGCTGATGATCTCGGAGATGCCGCGGAGAAAGCGGTCAAAGCCGCAGGAGGTACAAAATGATCAATGAAATCGCATTTGTCGGCGTGCCGGTGACAGACATTCCGCGGGCACGCGGTTTCTACGAAGGCGTGCTGGGCTTCAAGCCATCCGGCGACACCGACGGCGCGTGGATCGAATACGAGATTGGCGACGGCACGTTCGGGATTGGCAACTACGGCGAGCAGTGGAAGACGAGCGATCAAGGAACAATGGTCGCCTTCGAATGTGACGATCTCGATGCAATGGTGGAGCGCGTGAAAGAGTCAGGCGCCAAGGTGAAAATGGACGTGATGGACACGCCTGTCTGTCGCTTCACGATCGTGGCGGATCCGGATGGTAACAGCGTGATGCTGCACAAGCGAAAACAGGGATGAATCAGGAAAGCAGGCAGGAATTCGGACGCGAGGAAGCGAGGAAGTATTCAGAAGCGTCCTTTTCCTCGCTTCCTGGTTTCCCAATTCAAATTTTCCAATGGCAGTCCTAGTCGATAGAAACACCCGCCTTTGCGTTCAGGGCATCACCGGCAGCGCGGGAGGCTTTCACGCGCGGCAATGCATGGAGTACGGGACGAATGTGGTCGCCGGTGTCACGCCTGGAAAAGGAGGCCAGAAGTTTGACGAAAAAGTCCCCGTCTTCGACACGGTCGCGGAAGCGCGCAAGGAGACGGGCTGCAATGTCTCCGTAATTTTTGTTCCCGCACCCGGTGCGGCTGATTCGATCCTGGAAGCTGTCGATGCTGGAGTTGAGTTGGTGATTTGCATCACCGAAGGCATTCCGGTCATGGACATGATGCGGGTAAAAGCGCAGATGCGCGGCAAGCGCTCGCGATTAATTGGCCCGAATTGCCCCGGCATCATCACGCCGGGCGCGGCGAAGATCGGCATCATGCCCGGGTACATTCACAAGCCCGGCAATGTCGGAGTCATCTCCCGCTCGGGTACGCTCACCTACGAAGCTGTCTGGCAATTGACCTCGCGCGGCTACGGGCAATCGACGTGCATCGGCATTGGCGGCGATCCGATCAACGGCATGTCGCACCTCGACGCGGTGAAGCTTTTCAACGACGATCCTGAGACGGACGGCATGATTCTGATCGGCGAAATCGGCGGTTCGGCGGAGGAGGAAGCAGCCGAGTGGATTCAGGCCAACTGCAAAAAGTCGGTGGCGGCGTTCATCGCCGGTGCAACCGCCCCTCCCGGGCGTCGCATGGGACATGCCGGTGCCATTGTCTCGGGTGGTAAAGGCACGGCTGCCGGAAAGATCGCAGCCCTCAAGTCTGCCGGGATTGCGGTTGCCGATACACCTGCCAGAATGGCTGACACGCTGATCGCGCGCATGAAAGGACAAAGCTGATGCCGGTCGCCTCCCGAGGCCTCGAAGGAATCATCGCCAACACGACGCGGCTCAGCGACGTGATCGGCGATAAAGGCCAGCTCATCTACGCCGGCTATGACATCAACGAGCTCGTCGGCAAAGTCGGCTACAAGGAAGTCGTTTTCCTGCTGTGGAAAGGTCGCCTGCCGAATAAGCAGGAGCTCGATGACTTTACCGAGAAGCTGCGCGCCGAACGTGAGCTACCCAGCGGCGTAATCGATTTCATCAAGGCTGCGCCGAAAACCGCCAACCCGATGGACGTGATGCGCACTGCCATCTCCATGCTCGGGCTTTACGATCGCCACCAGGAAATCGTCGCGACGCGCGAAGTGAATGAGTATCGGGCCCGCAGCATCACGGCGAAAATCGGAGTTATCGCCGCCTACTTCCATCGTGCGCGCCAGGGAAAGTCATTGCCGCCTGTTCGGCAGGACCTGACCGAGGCGGAGCACTTCCTTTACCTGATGTGCGGCGAACCGCAGCCGAAAGAAGCAAGCGACACGCTCGATGTCGCTTTTGTCCTGCATGCCGATCACGGGACAAACGCATCCACCTTCAGCGCTCGCGTCACGATCTCGACTCTGACGGATTTCTACTCTGCCATCACCGCCGCCATCGGGACCCTGAAAGGCCCATTGCACGGGGGCGCCAATGAAGGCGTCATTCACATGCTCGAGGAAATCGGGAGCGAAGACAATGTCGATGCCTACGTCGATCGCATGCTCGCCGAGAAGAAGAAGATCATGGGTATCGGCCACCGCGTTTATAAAACGCTGGACCCGCGCGCGCCGCACCTGCGCGAAATGGCAATCAAGCTAAGCGACAAACTCGGCGACCCGAAATGGATCCGCATGTCCGAGCGCATCGCCAAGTTGATGAAGGAGAAGAAGGACCTGAACGCGAATGTCGATTTCTACTCGGCTACCGTCTACTACTCGTTAGGTATCCCGACCGACTTATTCACGCCTATTTTTGCAATTGCACGTTGCTCCGGCTGGTGCGCGCACGTCCTCGAGCAACTCGAAGACAATCGCCTCTTCCGCCCGTTGAGCGAGTACGTGGGCGAACCGGTCGGAAAAAAGGTCGTGCCGATCGACCAGCGGCCCTGATCAGGATGAAAGCGATCGGCCTCGCCCTGCTGCTGGTGGCGTGGTCTTCTGCCTTTGCCCAGCAGTCCCCTCAGCCCGCACCCGACCCCGCCAAATATGGCGAGTATCCGTCGGACTACATGACGGTCGTCAAGGAATGGCTGGAAACGCAGCTGCTCGACCCGGCAAGCGCGGTCGTTGAGTTTACCAGCCAGCCGAAGCCTGCTGACCTACCGGCGCGCGGTGGCCAGCCTCTCTACGGCTATCTCGTCGAGTTCAAGGTCAACTCCCGCAACCGCTTTGGCGCATATACGGGCTTTCAAAAACACGGTGCGTTGATTCATAATGGCACCGTGGTACGCGGCACCGGTTTCGGCTTCTAAGATGCGCAAACACTCTGTCGACTCATCAGGCTCGATCGTCTTTTTCGTTATTATCCTCATCGCGGTGCTTGCGGGTGGCGCCTACTTCCTTTTCGATATGCGCAAGGACCGCGAGGCGGAGGCGCGGGCCTTCGCCCGTGAGATCGTGCAGCGCGTCGCCGTGCAGAAGGATCAAAAATACCTGCACTCGATCGTGGCAGGGGAGCGGCGGGCCGAGTTCACCCTGGGGCGCGAGGAAGGATTCATCGAAACTTTCAAGCGCCTCGGCACACCTCAGCCCGGTTGGGATATCACCGGCAACGTCGTTTTCCAAAACCAGTTCTTCTCCCCGGTGGCAGACTTTAAGTCGACCCTTACTTACCCGGAGAGACACGCCACCGTGACAATAAAGGTCGCTTCTCCGCGCGGGCGGTGGGAGCTCGAGGAGCTAGCGCTGACCTACGAACGAACGCCGGAAGAGTCGGCCATCCGCTAACCGGCGGAGAGGACTTCTCCGAGTTGATCAAGGCAGAGCTGCGACCACGTCTCCAGTGAATCGCGACGCGCGTTAAGCTCTTGAGGGCTGAGGAAGGAGAGGGATGTGATCATACTCTCGCGTTTTTCCACCTCCGGTCGCTCAAGCCGGAACAGGTGCACGATCCCGAGATGGACGCGCCCGACTTCATTGCTGTCGTCATTCAGTAGAGCTACGACGCGGTCGCTGAATGGAGCGTTGATAACGATCTCTTCCTTGACCTCGCGTTCCACGCCTGCCAGGTAGGCGTTCTCGTCAAACGCGAAGAGCGACTCGTCCTGGTCGTTCATGTGGCCGCCGATGCCGATCGAGCCTTTGGCGACGAGGCGCTGCTCACCCGCCTTCTTTCCACGGACGTAATGCAGGACACGATCGTCGTACGCCAGGATGACGTACGGTATGATCTGTTTGTAGGCAGGATCGTTCTCCGCCTGGGCGCGAGCTAGAAAGAAGTTGTGCCCGCGGGAGAGGATGGCGCTCAGGTACTTGCGTGGCTCGAAGCACAACCCGTGAAAGCTACCCAGCTCGTCGAACAAGCTGCGGCGGATAACGAGGACGTTTTCCTCCTGTACGCTCATCCTTTACCGCAGCTAGAACGAATAAGTAACGCCGATCTGCGGACCTACCGAGTTCAGGCTCGAGTTAGGGCGTTCAGGTTCCGAGAGACCTGCGTTCGAGAGGTGCTGGTATTGTGCTCCGATGTTAGCTTTCCAATGATCGTTCAGCTGCCAGGCGATGCCCATGGCGGTCAGGATATTAAAGGTGAAATCCTGGCCAAGCGCGCCGGGCTCAGGGTCGCGGGTAGCATCGACAAAGCCCAGCCCTACGCCTCCGGAAATGTAAGGCACGAAGCGCCAGCCCGGGCGGACGAAGTTATACCGTAGCCCGGAAGAGATTCCGAAGTAGTGGTTCTCCAGTCCGCGCGCAAAATATTCGCCCATGGCGAGGAAGTAGACCTGGTTGTAACCGCGGAGCCAGCTAGCCGGATCGTGGATCGCCCCCCAGCGCCATCGGGCCGTGACATACTGCGCCGCAATTTCGTAGGCGTGCGGATTGCCGAAACAGCCAAGCATGTAAGTTGATTCAGTGGCAATTTCGAACGAAGGCGCGTTCAGGTCATCCCGCACGAAACGAGTCGAGAGCCTGTCCCCGCCCGAACCGGCGAAACAACCGCTGGCGAGTACCGTCGCAATCGCAGCTATGACGATCCGGATTTTCATCGAAGGCGGCACGATAGTGAGCGCTCGACCGATTGCAATTCGCTGCGCTGCCTGCCACGATCGGTCGATATGAAAGCAATTAGCATTGTGGTACTTAGCGCTTTCGCTCTGGTTCCGCTGGCCAGTTACGCAGCTGACTCGTCGCCAGATCTAGCGACCGATGTATGGAAGGCGAGCGGGGGCGAGAATTGGCCAAAGGTCAGGCAAGTGCGCTTCACGTTTCAGATGGAAGCGGCCGGGAAAACTGTGGAGTCGGTGAAGCACGACTGGGATGTTATCGGCGGCACAGACCACGTGCAATGGAAGGACACGGACGGCAATGACCACGATGTGAAGGTCGAGTTGCAATCGCCTCCGCGGGAGGGTGAGGGGCAGAAAGGCTATGCGCGATGGGTGAACGACTCCTACTGGCTGCTCGCGCCGTTGAAGATCAAAGACCCGGGGGTAATTGCGACGCCGGGTACTCAGAAGGAATTTAACGGCGTCATGTGCGACACGCTGCGGCTTCAGTTTACGGACGTCGGACTTACGCCGACGGATCAGTATCTATTTTATGTCGATCCCGCCTCCAAGCTGCCGAAAGCGTGGGACTACATCCCCAAAGACGCGGGTGGGGTTCAGGCGACCTGGGACAATTACCAGAAGTTCGGCGGATTGAACCTGGCGACCGAGCATCATTTCAACGACAACGCGATAAAGTTCACCGGTGTCAAAGTCATCATGAGCAAGCGAGGCTTTTAGCTGCTGCGTCGCCATTGGCGCAAATCGACCGGCAGCTCGCTCTGCCACGCTTTTTGACCCGGAATCGCAAGACGAGACGAGTGCAGGGCGTGGCGCGGCAGCGACAACTTCACCGCCAGGTCGTTCGTCCATCCTGTTTCGATGAACTCCAGGTAGAGCCGTTCGTCGGGCCCGTAGATCTTGTCGCCAACAACCGGGTGACCCAGGGAGGCAAGGTGGACCCGAATCTGGTGTGTCCGCCCGGTCCGGGGCAGTGCTCGGATTACGGAGAATTTGTGGCCCGTCGGAGTAGGCCGGATGAGACGTTCTTCGACGACGAACTCTGTCACGGCATGCGCGCCGTGAGGATGGAGAGCCCGCTTGAGCCAAATCGCGGAAGCTTCGTGAGCACCTTTACGCGCGATGGCCGCATCGACGGTTCTCCGCGTCCATTCCGGCCAGCCGGCGACGATTGCGAGGTATTGTTTTTCGATCTCCTGACGCTGCATCATCAAACCGAATCGCCGCGCCGCGTCGCCGGTTTTTGCGACCAGGACCAAACCGCTCGTTTCGCGGTCAAGCCGATTGATGATCGAGACCTGCCCGCCGTTGGCGATTTCGTAGGCAAGCAGATTGCGCAGCTCGCTCCAAAGCGTGGCTGCGCGTGTAGGACGAGTTGGATGGGCGAGGAGAAATGGCGGCTTATCGACGACGATAAAGTCGTCGGTCTCCTCGACAACACGCAGCCCGCGACCGGCATTTGCGCTCCTCTCGCCGGCAGCCGATAGACCACGTTCCCCGATGATCTCAGCGGTCGACATCTCGCGCTACTATAGAAACGGTGAACGCGAGGTGCACGCGCTCGACGCCGTCTCTTTCGAGATCAAGAAAAACGAGTTTGTCTCGATCGCCGGGCCGAGCGGCTGCGGCAAGAGCACGCTGCTGCATTTACTCGGTGGTCTCGACACTCCAAGCAGGGGAGAGTTGTACGTTGCAGGGCTCGGATTGCATTCGGCAACCGATCAGGCGCTGACCCAGTACCGCCGCACACTCGTCGGGATCGTGTTCCAATTCTTTAATCTTCTTCCCACGATGAATGTGCTCGAGAACGTCGCCTTGCCGCTGATGCTGCAGGGGTTGCCGTGGCCCGACGCGAGCGCGCGGGCGCGCGAACTGATTACCCGGGTGGGTCTTGCTCCGCGGGCCGAGCATTTTGTTCACCAGCTCAGCGGCGGCGAGCAACAGCGGACTGCGATCGCGCGCGCGTTGATTCAGCAGCCGCCGCTGCTGCTCGCTGATGAGCCGACTGGGAATCTCGATACGCGTTCGGCCGGAGCGATTCTTGAACTGATCGAGCAAATCGCGGCTGATAAGACAACGACATTGATCGTCGTCACACACAGCCCCGAAGTGGCGGCCGCAGCTTCACGTCGCATTGAGATGCGCGACGGAAAGATCGTCGGTGATTCCAGCCGGTAGACGGGACGGGCTGTTCTATCTTTAACCTGTCTTCGCGCGATACGGCTGCCCTTGAAGGTAACTGTGCAACCGTGCTTCGGCTTCAACACGGTCGAGCCGCTCGGCGTCTTTGTCGCTTAGTGCACGCTGCTGAGTTGCCGCGGCGGCGCGAAAATCGCCGCTTTCGGCCTGGGCCGCCGCGAGGCTGTCCAGGAAAGCGGAATCCTTCCACTTCGCCAGATCGCACGCCTGGCGGGCAAACTTGACTGCTTGCCCGCCGTTACGGAACCGCCCATCCGGACAGGTGGCACGAAACCAGGCGAAGTTGTTCAGGAGCAGGTCGTGCCCGGATCCGACCTTCAAGCCGCGCTCGAAGAACGACTGTGCATCATCGAGTTGACCCGCTTTGAATGCGGCGCTACCTGCGATCGCGTAGAAGAGCGCCGAGTCCGGCGCGAGCCGGAAAACCTGTTCGAACTCGGCCCGCGCTTTAGACGGATTATGCAGGGCGTAAAAGCCGCGCGCTTTGTACATGCGAGCATAGGCCGCGACGGCGGGACTGGGTGCGTGCGAAACCGCGTTATCGAGTTCTTCGAGCGAGTAAACGTATTCGCCGTAATTGAAGTGGTTGATGCCGTTGCGCAGAAAGTGCCGCGCCCAGCCGGCGTCGAGCGACCCTAAAGCGGGAAGGTAAATCGCCATCGATGCGTCCGCCTGGATGGCAGCGAGCAGCAGGATGGCGCTGAGTGACCAACTTCTCACGACTTGGACAGTAGCTGTTCTAAAAAGTGTGTCATTCCGGCGGCAAGCGATTTCCGGCTGCCGATTCGTTTGCTTGACCTCCTCTGCCAACGCACGTTACCTAAACCTTCCTCGCGCCGTGGAACTCAAAGATATCAAAGCGATCATCGACTTGATGCGGAAGAACGAGCTTTCCGTCTTCGAGATGGAGAAGGACGGCTTCAAGTTGAAGCTCCAGAAAGGGCTGAGCGAATCGACCAGCGCGCCTGCGCCTATCGCCGTCCTGCCGGCAATGCCGGCGCCGCTCGCGCCAGCCGCTGCTCCGGGCAAAGCGGCAGCGGCGGAAAGTGCTGCGCCGCCAGAGGAAAAAGGCGCCGGGCTCCGCGACATTACATCGCCGATGGTCGGAACATTTTACCGCACGCCTTCGCCCGACGCTCCGCCGTTTGTCGATGTCGGAAAGCCGGTCAATGAAGATACCGTAGTGTGCATTATCGAAGCGATGAAGGTGATGAATGAGATTAAAGCGGAGCTGAGCGGCACGATCGCCGAGGTGGTGGCGGAAAGCGGCAAGCCAGTGCAATTCGGACAGGTCCTCTTCCGCGTGCGTTGATGAGGTAGGGACGTTTCTCCGAGACGTCCCGCGGACGCGCCGGAGATGCGTCCCTGCAAACTACATGTTCGAAAAAGTCCTCGTCGCTAATCGCGGAGAAATCGCGCTGCGGGTCATCCGCGCGTGCAAGGAACTCGGGATCCGCACCCTCGCGGTTTACTCCGAGGCCGATGTCGATTCGTTGCACGTTCAACTGGCCGACGAAGCGATTTGCATCGGCCCGCCCCCGAGCAGCGAAAGCTACCTCAAAATAGACCGTATCATGAGCGCGGCGGAAGTCGGTGACGTAGACGCGATCCATCCCGGCTACGGATTTCTGGCCGAGAACGCGCACTTCGCGGAGGTCTGCGAGAGCTGCAAGATCAAGTTCATAGGGCCGCCGGCAAGCGCGATGCACGCGATGGGCGACAAGAATTCTGCGCGGGCCTACGCGCGCAAAGCCGGTGTGTCTGTCACGCCCGGCAGTGACGGCATCGTCGCCGACGAGCAGGAAGCGCTGAAGGTGGCGCGTAAGGTCGGTTATCCGGTTATGATCAAGGCTGTCGCCGGCGGCGGCGGCCGCGGTATGCGCCCGGCGCACAACGACGCCAGCCTCGGCTCGGCGTTTCAGAACGCGCGGCTCGAAGCGGAGAAGGCATTTGGAAACGGCGACCTCTACATCGAGAAGCTGATCGTCGCTCCGCATCACGTCGAGTTTCAGATCATGGCCGATCAGCATGGCAAGATTGTTCATCTCGGCGAACGCGATTGCTCGATTCAACGGCGCAATCAAAAGGTGATTGAGGAGTGTCCTTCGCCGCTCCTCACACCGGGCCTGCGCAAAAAGATGGGGACGGCCGCGGTGAAGCTTGCCCAATCAGTCGGTTATCAGAACGCCGGCACAATGGAGTTCCTGGTCGACAACCAGAGTAACTACTACTTCATCGAGATGAACACGCGCATCCAGGTCGAGCATACGATCACCGAAGAGGTCTACGGCTGCGACCTGGTCAAGGAGCAGATCAAGATCGCGGCCGGCGACCGGCTCTCGCCCCATGTCGCGGACGCCGTGCCGCGCGCCCACGCCATTCAATGCCGGATCAATGCCGAAGACCCGGAGAATAATTTCCAGCCGTCGCCCGGCAAAATTTCATTTTACTACGCCCCAGGCGGTCGCGGCGTCCGGGTCGATTCGCACGCCTATACCGGGTATGTCGTGCCCCCGTACTACGACTCTCTTATTTCGAAACTGATCACCGTCGGCGCGACGCGGGAAGCGGCGATCAGCCGGATGCGTCGCGCTCTCGACGAGTATTACATTACCGGGATCAAAACGACCGTGCCGTTTCATAGCGCGATCATGCGGAATGCCGATTTTCGGAACGGCAATTACGACACCGGCTTTGTCGAACGGATCATGTCGTCGGAAGCATTCGAGCTGAAGTCGATGCCCGGCGGCGGCCTGACCGAATAGCTGCGCGCCTTGGCCAAAACGGATCTCAGTCAATGCCGGCTCTACGCCATTCTCGATTTGAACTACGTAGCGTCGGCGGATGCGATTTCAGCCACACGGCAATTGCTCGATGGCGGAGTGGACATGTTGCAGTTGCGCGCGAAGAACTGCCCGCCCGCCGAAATCGAGCAGGTCGCGCGCGAGCTGCACACCTACACGCAGCCGCGGAATGTCCCGCTCATTATCAATGATCACCCGCAGATCGCGCGAATGATTGCGGCGGAAGGAGTTCACCTTGGCCAGGGCGACATGCCGGTCGCGGCGGCGAGAGCTATCATCGGCGAGAGCTGCGTCACCGGGAAATCCACGCATAGCATCGAGCAGGCAGTCCGCGCCGAAAACGAAGGCGCGGATTACATCGGCTTCGGTCCACTCTTTGCCACACCGACAAAGCCTGACTACGCACCGATCGGTCTGGCCGGTATCCGTGAGGTGCACGAGAAAGTCTCGATTCCGATTTTTTGCATCGGCGGCATCAATCTCGACAATCTCCAGCAGGTGATAGACGCCGGCGCCAGTCGCGTCGTCATGGTTTCCGCGCTGCTCCGCGCATACGCGACGGCCGATTACGCCCGGTGCGCGACTGACATGCTAGCCTGATTTCATGTCACTCCTGATTGTTGGATCCATCGCGCTCGATACGGTAAAAACGCCGGTCGAAGAACACGCTGACTTGTTAGGTGGCTCGGCGTCGTACGCGGCGCTCGGCGCGAGTTTCTTCTCGCCGGTAAATCTCGTCGGCATCGTGGGCGACGATTTCCCGGCATCGGAGTTCGAGTTTTGGAAGTCCCGCAAGATCGACCCGGCCGGTGTGCAACGCGTGCGCGGGAAGACGTTCCGCTGGTCGGGCGAATACATGTGGGACATGAACACGCGCGAGACACGTTCCGTCGCGCTCAACGTTTTCGAAACATTCCGGCCCGATCTGCCGGAGAGCTATCGCGAGACACCGTTTGTATTGCTGGCCAACATCGCGCCCGCTTTGCAATCGCACGTGCTCGATCAGATCGAGCGGGCCCGCTTTGTCGTCGCCGATACCATGGATCTCTGGATCGAAACAACGCGCGCCGATCTCGACGCCCTGCTGCCCCGCGTCGATTTGCTCATTCTGAATGACAGCGAAGCGCGCGAGATGACGAAGCAGACGAGCCTGATCAAAGCCGGTCGCGCCATCCGCAAGGCGGGCCCGCGCTACGTCGCGATCAAAAAGGGGGAACATGGTGCGCTTCTCTTTGGTGAGGATGAATTTTTCAGCTGCGGTGCCTATCCGCTCGAAGACATCCACGACCCGACCGGGGCGGGGGACACATTTGCCGGCGGCATGGCGGGATATCTCGCGTCCCGCGGCGGCAAGCCAGAGTTCGCTGATCTCAGGCGCGCGATGATTTACGGCAGCGTCCTAGCCAGCTTCTGCGTCGAAAAATTCAGCCTGGAGCGATTGCGCACTCTGGCAGAGAACGAAATTCAGCAACGCTATGAGATGTTCAAGCTCATGAGCCAGTTTGAACTGCCGGCATGATCTGGCGCCGCATAGGCCCGATCCTTTCTCTCTGCTTCTGTTTCCCGGCATTCGCCGGTAGTGCGCGAAAGGACGCTGGCTGGACAGTTCTCCACGACTGCCGCCTAATCGCAAATGCTGGGAATGACGGGGACAGCGTCCACGTCGCTGCCGGCGACAAAGAGTACATCTTCCGGCTCTACCTGGTTGATGCGCCCGAGACGGGAGTGACCGATCCGTCACGTCTCCTCGAGCAGGCCAAATATTTCGGCGTCACCACGCCGCAGGTGATCGATGTCGGCGAACAGGCGAAGGAGTTCACAGCCGCGAAGCTGGCCGCCCCTTTTACCGTCCTGACCCGTCTCTCGAACGCGATGGGACGGAGCCGAACCGAGCGTTACTACGCCTTCGTCGAAACGAAGGACGGCGATCTGGGCGAACAACTGGTGCGGAACGGTCTGGCACGGATCCACGGCACGAAAATCATCGCACCCGGATTATCCAGCTCGCGGGAGGAAGAGGAGCACCTGCAACAGCTCGAAGCCGCAGCGAAAGAGGAGAAAATCGGCGGGTGGGGCAGCAATGTCGGCCGGTTAAAACAACGCGCCGACAAGCCAGCGCCACACTACACCGTGTTTCGTCTGCCCGAGGCTGGTGCAGTGTCCGCAAAGCTCGATATCAACCAGGCGAGTGAGCGAGAGTTGGAATCAATTCCCGGTGTTGGTCCGGTAATGGCGGCGAGCATCATCGCCGCGCGTCCGTTTCGAAGTGCTGACGAACTCAAGCGAGTGCCGGGAATCGGTGAAAAGAAATACGAGCAGATGCGGCCGCACTTTCAGTGACCGCGGCGATCGCTTCTCGCGCGGAGGTAACACGCACCCGTGAGGATTCGAACCTCAAACCTTCTGATCCGTAGTCAGATGCTCTATCCAGTTGAGCTACGGGTGCTGAGAGAGGCGTAATTTGCGGAGGAACATCCCTGCGTCAAACTGCGCAGGATGACGGTGTTTGTCGGCTGCGGGTTTACGGCGAAGTATCCGGAAGGCGGCGGGAACTTCTCAGTTCCTCTGCAATGGATGCTCGGGCTGCGCCGTTTAAAGGTGGACGCCGTCTGGCTGGAACTGCTGCCGGCATCGGGTGATGCGCGTGAAGATGAGAAGCGCATCCGCAACTTCCAGCGACGTCTCCGCGAGCACGGGTTGAGCGGTCGCTATTGTCTGCTCTATCAGAACCCGGCAGCTGACGCGCACGATCTCGACGCGATACGCTGCGTCGGGATCTCGCGCCGCAAGCTCCGCGATCGACTCGCCGGGCCGAACACGCTCCTGAATCTGAGCTACTCGATCCATCCGCCGTTCCTCCTCAAATTTGAGCGCCGTATCTTCT
>JBJMWX010000017.1:0-12206 GCA_045809925.1 Chthoniobacterales bacterium | reverse complement strand
CATAACTCGAACTCCGGATCGAGCTTTCCCCGCGCGCCGTTTTGCTGGACCAGTTCCTCGTAAGGGAACCGCGCTTGCGGGTAGCGGTACGTCATCTGCAGATAGCTGTGCGACGGAGTAGCGTCTTCGTAGAAATAAATCTCCTTCACGTCCTCGCCGTGATTTCCCTGTGGACCGCTTACCCCGAAGAGTCGCTCCTTCAGCATGGGATCGCGTTCATTCCAGAAGGCGAAGGCGAAGCAAAGCCGCTGCTTATGATCGCAAATGCCCGCGATGCCATCTTCGCCCCACCGATAAGCGCGCGACCGCGCCTGATCGTGAGTCAGATAATTCCAAGCCTCGCCGTCCGCGCTGTAATCTTCGCGGACCGTGCCCCATTGGCGCTCGCTAAGGTAAGGACCCCAGAAGTCCCAGCGCGCATCGCGCGCGTTTTCGGCAACGCGCTCCGCTTCTGAATTTCCGCTGCCGGCCATGGCAGCGCCGATTACCAATCAGAAATCGAAAATCGACAATCGAAAACCGACATCTGCCAGGAACAATCGCCGGCCCGGCATCGGACTCACTCCCACTCGATCGTGCTCGGCGGCTTGGTCGAGATGTCGTAGACGACGCGGTTTACGCCTTTGACCTCATTGACGATGCGCGAGGAGATCCGCGCCAGCAGTTCGTAAGGCGCGCGCACCCAGTCCGCCGTCATGCCGTCCTGGCTTTCGACAATCCGGAGCGCGATCGTGTTTTCGTAGGTGCGCTTATCGCCCATCACGCCGACCGATTGCACCGGAAGCAGGACGGCGAACGATTGCCAGACGCGGTAATACCAATCGGCTGCTTCCATCTCACTCGTCACGATCGTGTCCGCTTCGCGCAAAATCCGGAGCCGCTCCGGCGTGACTTCGCCGAGGATACGGACGGCCAGCCCCGGCCCGGGGAATGGTTGGCGGTAGACAATCTCTTTCGGCAAACCGAGTTGGAGTCCGGCCTGACGCACCTCGTCTTTGAAGAGTTGCCGGACCGGCTCAACCAGCTCGAAGTGCATCTCCTCCGGCAGTCCTCCGACATTGTGATGACTCTTAATCACGTGCGCCGGATTGCCGCCAATCGCCACGCTTTCGATCACGTCGGGATAAAGCGTGCCCTGGGCGAGAAACTTGTAGCCCCCGTGGTCGCCATCGGAGGAGCCAGCTGCGGCAGTGGCGCGATCTTCCGCGAACAATTCCCCGGTCGCATGCTGGAAGACATCGATGAATTCGTTCCCGATGATTTTCCTTTTCTGCTCGGGATCAGTTATCCCGCGCAGCTTCGAGAGAAACCGCTCGGAAGCGTCGACGTATTTGAGTTTGATGTGAAAATTCTCGACGAAGACGCGTTGCACGATTTCTTCTTCGCGCGCCCGGAGCAGCCCGTTATTGACGAAGATGCAGGTGAGCTGATCGCCAATCGCCTTGTGCAAAAGGGCGGCGACGACTGACGAGTCAACACCACCGCTCAGGCCGAGCACAACCTTGGCCTCGCCGACCTGCGTGCGCACGCGATGACAGGCTTCGTCGATGAACGAGCCCATCGTCCAGTCCATCGCACAGCGGCAGACGTGATAGACGAAGTTCTGCAGAATCTCGCGGCCGCGCGGTGTGTGCGCGACTTCGGGATGAAATTGTAGCCCGTAGAGTTTGCGCGCCGGATCTTCGACGGCGGCAAACGGCGAGCCCTCCGTGCGGGCCGCGACCCGAAAACCGCTCGGCAGATTCGTGACCTCATCGCCGTGGCTGTTCCAGACATCAACCTGCGCGCCGAGCCCGTCGAACAACAGCGAGCCGTTGGTGACGTCGAGCGTGCCGGCCCCGTATTCGCGGCGCCCGGTGAAACGCACCTGCCCCCCGAGGTGATGCGCCATGAGCATGAGTCCGTAACAAATCCCGAGCACTGGAATCCCGAGCGAAAAAACCTGCGGATCGATCTGCGGCGCGCCTTTGTCGTAAACGCTGGCCGGCCCACCGGAGAGAATGATTCCGTTCGGGCGCAACTCGCGAATCTGGTCGGCGGAAATATCGAAGCGTACCACCTCGGAGAAGACCTGCAGTTCGCGGATGCGACGGGCAATCACCTGCGTGTACTGCGAGCCGAAATCGAGGATGAGAATTTTCGAGTGGGAGGGTGGCGCGATCGTCTTCACCGTTACGGATGAGTTTCGGGAACGTTGTGACGGATGTTCGGATCGTCTCCGCGATCGATCGGCGTCAGCCGGCCTTCACCGGATGCGCCGCGTTGTAATTTCTGGCCAATTTCTTCGCCGGTAATCTGTTCCCGCTGGTCGGCGCAGGAAGCGAGCAGAAGAACACTCGTGAGCGCGAGGACGACCGAGAGAGGCTTCAAGCCAAGATTGTTAACGACGAAGCGATTCATTGCAACAACCGGCGAGCGCACGAAGAATCGCGGAGTGATTCCGCCGGACGTTCTGCTGCAGGGTTATCGCCTGGGCATTTTCCCAATGGCGATGGACGACGGCGAGATCGAGTGGTTCTCGCCTAACCCGCGCGCGATTCTTCCGCTCGATCATTTCATCGTGCCACACGGATTGCAGCGGGTGCTGCGCAAACGCGTTTTCGAAATCCGGATCAACGCCGCGTTTGCGGAAGTGATTCGGGCCTGTGCCGCGCGCGAGGACACGTGGATCAATGCCGAGATCATGGCCAGCTATGTGCATTTGCATGAACTCGGCTACGCCCATTCCGTCGAGGCCTGGTACGAGAATCAGCTGGCGGGCGGATTGTACGGCGTCTCGCTCGGCGGCGCGTTTTTCGGTGAATCGATGTTCTATCGCGTGACCGACGCCTCAAAGGTCGCACTCTGCGCGTTGGTCGATCGGCTGCGAGCATCCGATTTCCTGCTCCTCGACACCCAATGGCAGACCCCGCACCTGCGCCAATTCGGAGTCGTGGAGATGCGGCGCCATCATTATCTGCGCCTGCTCGCCGACGCCGTGAATGCGCCGCGCAGCTTCGTTTAGATTGCTGTCGCGGCGCTCTCTAAGCGCCGAATCAGTTCCGCCACGGCACCGTCGCCGGTCGTGGAGTTTCTGCCCGCAGCGACGAGCGCCGCTTGGAGTTCTGTAGCGGCGGTCGTCCGCCGCGGCCATGCCTGACGCGCCCTACTCGCGGCCAGCGCAGCCTTCGCGATTGAGCGCATGACGATTTCTGCTTTAGTGAGCAGCCGCGCTCGCAATGCGCCGCGTGCTTCGTTCGGCTGGGTAGCTCAGTTGGTAGAGCAGAGGACTGAAAATCCTCGTGTCGGGGGTTCAATTCCCTCCCCAGCCACTCCTCTAAATTGCGAAGAATCGTGATTGCCGCGATGGCGCTGTGGCTGAATCGCTTTTCACTGAATTGCTCGGCATAAGGGGCTGCAGCTGACCAACTGCGGCCCGGAATACGTCAGGCTGGTCTCGTGTAAACAACTTCTACCCTCGCGCTTACAGCATTCGTCCCCCAGAAACGAAAAAATCCCAGCTTTTTACGCTACATAAGTTAGTTTGCGGGGTTTGGGTTCTGTCCCCCACTGGTTTCCCCCCTTGAGAAGTTCACGATTATCCGACGCCGCCGTCCGCCCCATCGCACTGCACGTGCTTTGCACCTGCGTCGGCCTGGCTGGCGTGCTCGTCGGCGGTCACGCAACTGCTCAGGTCGCTGATCCCACGCCACCTCCTGCAGCTACGCCGCCCCCACGGATTGCGACGACGGATTGGCGCGCGGGAGTGATGCCATTCGTCAGCAAATTGAAGGCGGTTGCGGCGACGTCCGCCCTCCTCAACCCCGATGCAGCAACCAGCCTGAAGCAGGTTGTCTTCACGATCGCGCCGAAGCCGAACTCGCACACGCGTCCGGTCACCGCGGCATACACGCTGCCTTATCTGCTTAGCCGCGGCTACGTCCGAGGCAACACGCTTACCGTGCCTGTCTTTGGCCTCTACGCCGGCTACGATAACACCGTCGGCCTCACCTACACGTTCACCGACGGGTCGATCACGAACGAGTCGCTGACAATTACAACGGAGCCGTGGGCCGATCCGGCGGGCTACAACAAGAAGCAGATCGTGCAAAGCAGAGCACAAGGCACGAATCTGAGTTACGACTTCTTCCTCGTGAAGGGCTATGGCGGTGGCTTTTCTCCAACGCTCCTCGACACCGACGGCGAAATCCGCTGGGTATCACCAGCCTGGGTCGACCCGGTTGCGCCCGCCTTTTATCGCGACCGCGTTTATGTTGCCAATCGAACACAGTTGCTCGCGATCGAGTTGGACGGGGAGGTCACCGTGCTGACAGACCTCGCGCCGGAAGGCGTAGCTGGCTTCCACCACAACATTGACGCCGGTAAAACCGGCATGCTGGTCGAGGTGGATACAGCGTCCGAGACCGAATCGGTGATCAAGGAGATCAGTCCGATAGATGGCTCTACAATCAGGACCTGGGACCTCGGCAGCATCATCAGCCATGAGATGCAAGCGGGCGGGGACGATCCGGGCCAGTTTGTCTATGCCGCTCCCAAAGACTGGTTTCACTCCAACGCAGTCACTTATCGAAAGAGCGACAACACGCTCGTCGTAAGCAGCAGGGAGAACTTCGTCATTGCGCTCGATTACGACACCGGGGCGATCCGCTGGATCCTGGGTGACCCGACCAAGAAGTGGTACCGGTTCAACAGCCTGCGGCAATATGCCCTTGCTGTCGCTCCCGGCGGCCATTATCCGATCGGCCAGCACGCGGTCAGTTTCACACGAGACGATCAGCTCCTTCTCATGGACAACGGCCGTGGAAGCATCTTGCAGCAACCCGGCGGCGCGGAGAGGAATTACTCCGCCTCACGCCGCTACGCGCTCGACCTGGCGAACAAGGTTGTCACCGAGACGAGTGACTACGATGCCAATCAAAGCATCTACAATCCTTACTGTGGCAGCGTCTACGAGGACGCGTCAGCGAACTATCTCGTTGATTACTCGAATAATCCTTCTTCGCAGCAGGCCCGCATCATCGGTTTGGACGAATCCGGCGCGAAGGTCTTCGACTACGCGTTTCCAGCAGGCAACTGCAACCTGGCGTTCAACTCCATCCCGGTTCACTGGGAGAACCTGACCATGGATGTCAGTCCGGCTTCAGCGCCTCCCGCGCAACTGATGAACATCTCGACCCGTGGCCAGGTGCAAACTGGCGACCGTGCGCTCATCGGCGGCTTTATCGTAGCGGGCACCGATCCCCAGCGTGTCCTGCTTCGCGCAATCGGCCCGTCGCTCAACGTCAATGGCCTACCGCTCGCCGGACAACTTGCTGATCCGACGCTGGAGCTCCGCGACAGGAACGGCGACCTGATTACCTCGAGCGACAATTGGCGTGATGCGCCCAATGGGGACGAAATCGAGGCCACGGCGCTTGCGCCGGCCGACGAGCGCGAAAGCGCGATTCTGCGCACGCTTGATCCCGGTTCCTACACTCTGATCATGCGTGGCAAGGACGACAGCACCGGGATCGGCCTTCTCGAAGCATACAATATGGGCGCGAGCGGCGCCTCGAAGCTGGCAAACATCAGTGCGCGAGGAGTGGTAGAGCAGGGGGACGACGCGATGATTGGCGGTTTTATTATCGGCAACGAGGAGGCGTCTACAAAGGTGGTGGTCCGGGCGCTTGGTCCATCGCTTGCCGCGAGCGGTGTCTTAAACCCTCTCCAGGATCCAGTGCTCGAGCTGTATGATGCCAACGGCAATGCGTTCGCCGGCAACGATGAGTGGCAGAGCGACGGATCCGCGACTGAGATTCAGAAGGACCAACTCGCGCCCGGCAATCTCCACGAGGCGGCTACGCTGCAGATACTGTCACCGGGAAACTACACAGCCGTTGTGCGCGGTGCGAACGGCAGCGCTGGCGTCGCGCTGGTGGAAATCTACAACGTGCCGTAATTCCGGTGGGACCGATCGCGGGTCGGAAGAACTGTTTCTGAATAAAAGAAAACAGCTCCCCGTCTCACCAGGACAGCAGCGGCGCCTCGGTTTGCGGGGTGCTCGCCGTTGGTTCAAACCCCCGACCTCATGGTTCTCCGCATACCCCGCCTGAAGCGTGCGGTGGAGCGCATCCATAATTGTCGCGCGAAACACGCCGGCTCGCGGATCATCGTCGAGCGGCTGCCCGACGGCTCAATCTGGCGCGGAACGGTGGAAGTCTTCGAGATCAGCGGTCATCCCGAAGCTCACCGGTGCTACGCCTGGATTGAGGAACGCGGCACGCGGTCGGTTTCTGTCACGCGGCTGCGGATTGCGCCGGTCACATCGGCGCAGCACGCAGTCCGCTCCGCGCTTGCCCGGGCGATCGGCGCCCGGGTCCCGGCGCACTGATCGGGCCGAGGGCCCACATTTCCGTCGCCGCGTTCTCGAGCGTTCTCGGGCGTTCTCATCCAGCGATCAGGAGAGCGCGCTGTGCTAAGCGCAGAGGAAGCGATCGGTCGCCGGACCAGCGCTGGCTCAGCTCTCACTTGTTACAGTGGCTGATCTTGTGTTTCGTTAGAACCGATCATGCCAGGCGATTTTATAATCAACCCGGAGTACGGCGTGGTGTTCAGCTTCGGATGGGGCACGCTGACGTACGAGCACATCGTCGATCACAGGAGGCGGCTGCGGGAGGACCCGCGATTTCGTCCTGAGTTCAACCAGATCATCGATTTCAGCCATGTCACAAAAATGGCGTTATCGAATGACGATATCGCGTTACTGGCCCGGCAGCCTGTTTTCGACCGAGACTCGCTACGCGCACTGGTAGGCGCCACCAGTCTTCATTATGGGTTGAGCCGGACATTTGAGGCTTATAGCCAATCGCAGAACGTCACGGTATTTCGTAATCTCAACGAAGCGGTCGAGTGGGTCGGTACTCCAATGGAAGTGGCCGAAAAGGCATTTCAGGAGTTTCGTTCCGCGCACGGCCTGCCCGCACCGGGTGAGTAGCTAATGGGGGACGGTCAGCAGTCACTTCTTCAGCTGGCATTCCTGCTCAAAAATGAAAAGCATCGCACCGACCGAACGAACGAAGGTGCAGCGCCTGCCGCAACGCGGCGAGTACGACCGCGAGACCATCTACGCGATCCTCGACGAAGCGTTTGTCTGTCACATCGGTTTCGTCATCGATGGCGAGCCGGTTGTGATCCCGACCGGTTACGCGCGCGACGGTGATCGCCTGATCGTTCACGGGTCGCAGGCCAGCCGGTTGATGCGCAACCTTGCGGAGCGCGTTCCAGTTTGCGTCACGGTTACAATTCTTGACGGGCTGGTGCTGGCGCGCTCGGCGTTTCATCACAGCATGAATTACCGCTCGGCGGTCATCTTTGGCCGTGCCCACTGCATCGAAAGTGCGGAAGAGAAAACCGAAGCGTTGCGGCTTCTGAGCGAACACATCGTGCCCGGGCGGTGGGACGACGTCCGCCAGCCAACACCCGACGAATTGAAGGTTACGCTCGTGCTTTCGCTCTCGCTCGCCGAAGCGTCCGCCAAAATCCGCCGCGGACCGCCAGTCGATGATCGCGACGATTACGACCTGGCGGTTTGGGCAGGTGAGGTCCCGCTCGAGACAATTGCTCGCGCGCCAATTGCTGATCCACAGCTGAAAAGCCCGGCCGAAGTTCCTGCTTACGCGCGCAACTACAGGCGGCCGAAGAAATCGTGAACGAACTGCATTATCACCTCGTCGATGTCTTCACCGACCGCGCCTTCGGTGGCAATCCGCTCGCTGTTTTTCCCGACGGTCGCGGCATTGCAGACGCGGTGATGCAATCGATCGCGAAGGAGCTGAACCTGTCGGAGACGACCTTTGTCCTTCCCCCGGACGACGAGAAGCACGATTGCCGGGTACGCATTTTCACTCCGCGATACGAGCTGCCGATGGCCGGCCATCCCACTGTCGGCACCGCATTTGTGCTCGCGCGCGAAGGCATGCTCAAGGACGCGGAGATCGTGTTCGAAGAAGGTGTCGGCCCGGTGCCGGTTACGATTGAGTGGAAAGATGGCGCGCCGGAGTTCATCGAAATGCGCCAGCCGTTGCCCAAGTTCGGGCCGCGATTTGAAGACCTTGACGCAATCGCGCAGATGCTCTCAGTCGAGCCGCACGTGATTCGCGACATGAACCTGCCGGTCGAGGTGGTCTCGTGCGGTGTGCCGTTTCTCTTCGTGCCCTTTCCGAATCTGCGGGCAATCCGGGATGTTCGTGTTCGCGCTGATCTCTGGGAACAGACGCTGGGTGACGTCGCGTGCGAGGGCGTTTTCGTCTTTACATCCGAGGTGGAATTTCCCGGTTCAACTATCCACAGTCGGATGTTCGCTCCTGCGCATGGGATCGCCGAGGATCCCGCCACCGGCAGTGCGACTGGCCCGGTTGGTTGCTACGTCGTCCGGTATGGCGTGCTGCCGTCGGATGGCGAACTGCGCTGCGTGAGCGAGCAGGGAGTCGAAATGGGGCGCCCGAGTTTTCTGCACATCCGCATCGCGAACGTGGGGAATGACATTCGCGAGGTTCGGGTCGGCGGAACGTGCCACTACATGGGCAGCGGCCATCTCGAATTGGTCAACGGGACAAACGGTTAGGCATGCCGTTCGATCTGCAACCCACTTTACAAGGCAAGCTTCTTCACCTGCGGCCACTCCGGCCCTCCGATTGGGACGCTTTGTATCGCGTCGCGTCCGACCCGCTCATCTGGGAGCAGCACCCGGCGCCCGATCGGTACCGGGAGGAAGTATTCCGCGAATTCTTTCGTGAAGCGCTCGAGTCAGGCGGCGCCTTCGTCATTCTGGATGCGAAAGATGGGGGAGTCGTCGGATCGTCGCGCTACCTCGGCTACAACGATGAAAAGAGTGAGGTTGAGATTGGATTTACTTTCCTGGCCCGATCCCATTGGGGTGGTGTTTACAACCGCGAACTGAAGGAGCTCATGCTGCGGCACGCCTTTCAGTTTGTCCGGCACGTCGTCTTTCTCGTCGGGCCGGAAAACTGGCGGTCGCAGAAGGCGATGGAGAAAATCGGAGGTGTGCGGGCCGGCGAGCGGCTAAACGCCAAAGGCCGCAGAAACATCGTTTTCCAAATTGACGCGCCCGCTCGTGTCGGAGCCGCTTCGCCCTGATCTTGTCGGCGAGGTGAAACCATTGCGCAGCGCTGGTGGTGAGATTGGGCTGCGTCGGCGTTCGAGCAGATCGTCTGCCAGCCGATGATGCGCATCGCTGTCATCGGCGCGGGCGCAGTCGGGAGCTACTTCGGCGGGCGACTCGCGCAGGCGGGGAACGACGTGAGTTTCGTCGCGCGCGGAAAGCATCTCGAGGCACTTCGTCAGCGGCCGTTGCGAGTTGAAAGCATCAACGGCGATTTCGAAGTAAAGGTGAGCGCGACGGATTCGCCGGAAGACATCGGCCATGTCGACGTCGTCTTTGTTGCGGTAAAAGGCTGGCAAGTTCCGGAAGCGGCCGCATTGATCCCGCCGTTGATCGACCGCCGCTCGGTTGTCATCCCGTTGCAGAACGGCGTCGAGGCGCCCGCTCAGCTCATCCACGTACTCGGACGCGAGCGCGTTGTGGGCGGTTTTTGCAAGATCATCGCGTTCGTTACCGGTCCTGGCCACGTGCGGCATCTCGGCGCTGATCCGTTCATCGCCTTTGGAGAATTGACGCCGCCAAGTGCGAGCGAACGGCTGGAAAAAATCCGCGACGAATTCATGCGCGCCGGCGTGACCTGTGAGATCCCGGCCGACATCACTGGGGCGATGTGGGAGAAGTTCATTTTCATCGCCTCGATCAGCGGGGTTGGCGCGGTCACGCGTCTCCCGATCGGCCAGATCCGCAGCGGCAAAGAGACTCGGGCAGAGCTCGACCACGCGATTCGCGAAATGGCCGCCGTCGCGGCCGCCTTGAATGTCACACTGCCGCACGACATCGTGGCGCGGACATTCGGATACATTGACGGTCTGCCGGCCGACGGCACCGCATCGATGCAACGCGATATCATGGAAGGCCGTCCATCGGAGCTGGAGTCGCAAACCGGCGCGGTCGTGCGGCTCGGGCGTTCAGCGGGAGTCGCTACGCCCACCCATGACGCAATCTACCGCGCTCTCGCCCCTCTCGAGCGCCGCGTGCGCGATCGATTCTAGCGAGGTTCTTCAGGACTGGGCCGGCGCAGGGTTCCCGGAAGCGAGAGCAGCGCCCAGATCGCTTCGAGCAGGACAAACCCGATCCGCCAGTCGACCACTGCGACCCAGGTCAGCAGGGCGGAGCCGAAGAAATTCAGCGCGTTGAAGAGCCGGTCGTGGCTTGTGAATCGACCGCGCTGCAAGCCGATGTAGCCGACGAGAATCAAGGCCGCGCCGACGAGTGAGATCGTTTGGTAAAACACGATCTCTCGTCCGCTTCAGGGACGGCGCCGTCAAGCCGAATACCATTCGCTGCGCATGGCGGAGACAAGCGGTGCCAGCCGGTTATAGAGCCGCACCACGTAGACAAGGTAAACCATCAAGGCACAAACGACCGCAGCGATGAGAAAGCCGTGTCCGCCGCGGTTGAGGAAAAGATCGGGACGCAGCCAGACTGCGGCGCAGCAGATGAGATTTAAAAGGAAGAGTCCGGGAATAATCCAGATGATGTTAAACCACTGATCGCGTCTTACTGCCGCGCAAAGTTGCGCGCCTGCTTCGCCCCGGCTGTCGCGGCAGCGCGCGGCAATGATCCTGAGGTCGACGACAAACAAGAACCAAATCACAACCGTGAACCCAGCGCTGAGCGTGAACCAGGCGCGCGGGCTATCCAGTCGGGTGAAGAGGATGGCTTCGCCGAGCGCGCAGGTGACATAGAGAAAATTGTGCACGAACTCGAGTGGCCAGCGGATGAGCGTGAGGGTGTGCAGGACTGAGCGTGACCAGAAGATCAGGATAACGAGCAGCCCGGCTGCGACGTAGAGCCACGCGCTGACCGCGCTGAAAGAGAGAGCGAAGCGCGCGTGCTCGGCGAGGAAACTGAGCGCGACACCCTGGATAATGCTGATGAGGGTGAGTTCGATCTCCGCCGTCAGCCCATCGAGTCCGGCGCGCGTTTCGGGATCGCTTCTCATATGGAGCGAAAACTGCGTGCCTGGAGGGATTCGAACCCCCAACCTTCTGATCCGAAGTCAGAAGCTCTATCCAGTTGAGCTACAGGCACAGGGCGGTGATTGATGAGGAATAATGCGTGACGGGACCGAGAGTGAGCAAGTCCCGCAAAGGCTAAACTCTGATTATGCCGTCTGGCCAGAGATCGCTCACCGTAACTAGGCTTAGCGGACCGTAGCTATGTTCAGCATTGCAGATCGCAATCATGTTCGAGAGCGCGTTCTTCAGCACGCCGCGCAAGACCCGCGGGTCGTTTCGGGCGCCGTCGTCGGTTCGCTGGCGGTCGCCGATGGCGACCGATGGTCGGACCTCGATCTGACCTTCGGTGTGGCCGACGATGTGTCTCCTTTAGACGTGCTGGAGGATTGGACGAACGCGATCATCTCCGAATTCGATGCCGCACGTCTTTTCGATCTGCCGAGCGGGCCGTCGATCTATCGCGTGTTCCTGCTGCCGGGCTGTCTCCAGTTCGACCTTTCCTTCACGCCGGCTTCACAGTTCGGCGCAACCGGCGCAAAATTTAAACTGCTCTTCGGAGCCGCTGTCGAGAAGGCGCACATTCAGGCAACGCCGGCGCATGAGCTGTTCGGTTATGCGGTTCACCATCTAGTGCGGGCGCGTGTCTGCATCGAGCGATGCCGCTATTGGCAGGCCGAGTACTGGGTGAGCAGCGCGCGCGATTATGTTCTAAGTCTCGCTTGCCAGCGTCGCGGCCTGTCGCCGTTCCATGGGCGTGGCTTTGATGACCTGCCGCGTGAAATACGCGAGGCGATGACAGAGGCAATCCCGCGTGAACTGGAGCGCGAATCTCTACAGAAGGCGGTTCGCGCTGCGGTGGAAGGGCTTCTTCGGGAAGCCGACGAAATGCAGGAACTCGTCGCGAAATTGAAGCCACAGCTTCGCGAGCTAACCGAACGTTGATGCAGCTCGCCGTCGCTCGCGCGTCACGCTCCGGGGCTATCCGCTGCCTCGCGGCAGAAGTGGATCGGTCCTTTTGCTCGAATTGGCACTGGTAAATTGCCAGCGCGAAGGGGTATTCTCCTGACATGAAAACATCGAAAGGT
>JBJMWX010000016.1:0-6653 GCA_045809925.1 Chthoniobacterales bacterium | reverse complement strand
GAAGCAGCGCGCGACTCACGATGGGATTGGCGGAGTTATTAACAGTTATTCACAACCCCTGCCAAGCACAATTTTCACCGCTTTCTTCGCCGGCATTTCGCCGCCAGAATGCCAGCATGTTCGCCGAATTCGATCAGCAACTCGCCCGCACCCTCGAGGAAATTCGCAACGCCGGTCTCTATAAAACCGAACGCGTCATTACAACCCCTCAGGACGCGCACATCAAAGTCGCCGGTGGCCGCGAGGTCTTGAACTTCTGTGCGAACAATTATCTCGGGCTTGCCGATCATCCCGAACTGATCAAGGCAGCGAAAGAGGCGCTCGACACCCATGGGTTCGGGATGGCGAGCGTGCGTTTTATTTGCGGGACGCAAGATATTCATAAGCAACTGGAGGAGGCGTTAACGAAGTTTCTCGGGACTGAAGACACGATCCTTTACCCGAGCGCGTTTGATGCCAATGGCGGCCTGTTCGAAACGATTCTTGGCCCGGAAGACGCAGTGATTTCGGACGAATTAAATCACGCCTCGATTATCGACGGTATCCGGCTCTGCAAAGCGCAACGCCAACGCTACAAGCACAACGACATGGCCGACCTCGAAGCGAAGCTGAAGGAGGCGGCGAACACGAAAGTGAAGCTGATCGCGACGGACGGCTGCTTCTCGATGGACGGCACGATCGCCGATCTCGAAACCATCGTTGCCCTGGCCGAGAAATACAGCGCGCTCACCATGATCGATGACGCGCACGCAACGGGCTTCCTCGGCAAGCGCGGCCGCGGCACGCATGAGTATCGCGGCGTGATGGGGAAGATCGACATCATCACCGGCACGCTTGGCAAGGCGCTCGGCGGCGCCAGCGGCGGATTCACCAGCGGACGCAAACAGGTGGTCGAGCTGCTGCGGCAGCGGTCGCGGCCCTATTTGTTTTCCAACAGCGTCGCACCGCACATCGTCGCCGCGACTTTGAAAGCGCTGGAGATTCTGAGCTCGTCAACTGAACTGCGCGACAAGCTCGAGGAGAACACGAAATATTTCCGTGGCGCCGTCACCGAACGCGGCCTGACCATCAAACCGGGCGTTCACCCGATTGTGCCGATCATGATCGGCGATGCGGCCAAATCGCAGAAGTTTGCCGCGCGCATGCTGGAGAAAGGCGTTTACGTGATCGGCTTTTTCTACCCGGTCGTGCCGCACGGGACCGCGCGTGTCCGCACGCAGGTGAGCGCCGCGCATTCACGCCAGGATTTGGAATTCGCCGTCAATGCCTTCGCCGAGGTCAATGAAGAGTTGAAGAGCGAATAAGCCGACAAACGGGTTCGTGCTCTACATGGTGATTGAGAAGTTCAGAGACGCGCCGGCAATTTACGCGCGGCTGCGCGAGCGCGGACGGATGATGCCGGCTGGGCTGGAGTACGTCGCGAGCTGGATCAGTCACGACATGACGCGCTGTTTTCAGCTCATGCGAACGGAGGATCCCGCGCTTCTCGACGGCTGGATCGCGAACTGGAGCGACTTGATGGAATTCGAAATCGTGCCGGTGCGCACGTCGGCCGAAGTTGTCGAGCTGATGAAGCGCGTTTAGCGCTCGTGCAGCGCGATGCTGGAGCCGACCCAGGTCTTTTCCTTGTTGAAATTGACGCCCATCATCCTGCCCTGACTCATTCGAACGAGATTATTGACCAGTGTCGGTTGCCCATCCGGCTGCGGCCAGACGAACATCATGCGCAGCTCGGCTTTTGATTTCGGCCCGTCGGGCGTCTCGACAAAGGCGGCGTATTCCACTTTGCGCTGCAAGATCCATTCGTGCGGCTCGGGCAGCGCGTCGAGCTTGTCGCGGGTCGGGTCCATATCGACGCCGAGGCCGGCGAAAGAATACAAGGGTTTGAGGACGTAATCCTGGAGCGACTCGTTCGGCGGAAGTTCGTCCGCAAAGTAAGCCTGCGCGGTGTGCTCGGTGCGCAGAAACGGGAGCGAATGCTTGCTGATCCGGTAATACCAGTTCGGGTGCGTCACCCATGTGACATCGAGTTCATCCTGGAACCGGAATGGCACGCGCAAATCCGGACGCCGTTCAAGCTCGTCAAAGATGACACGGTTGTAGATGCGTTCGATGCGCACCTCGCGACCGTCACGTTCATAGAACAACTGGGGCCCGCGTTTTTTCACCGCGGTAAGTGATACCGTGCGGATACCGAGCAGCTTTTCGGTCGCGGCAAAATCGATCCGCGTCTTTTGTGTTTCGGGGTCGATCTCGAGGAGCACGACGTTCTCGGCGTCTGCATCCCCGACGATCGTGCGGCGCAACAGCTCGAGATATTCCTCGTCGTGCAAACCGCCGAAGGCCGAGGTCCAATCGCGCGGAATCGCCGGAAACGTTCTGCGCATGCAATCAAGGAGCAGGAACTGAAACGCATAAAGACTCGGGAAGGCCTGGAGCTCGATCAGGCGCGGGACGACCTGGCCGTTCTCGGCGCAAATGCCAAGATCGACGATCAGAAAATCAGGATGTGGCGGCTCGTCGGGAACTTCGAGGCCGCGCGGAATGGCGGTCGCAGCATGAGCAGCGAATTCCGGCGTCTGGACTTGCTGCGCGATCCCGGTCGCGGCTCGAACTACTTCGTCACGAAACTCCGGAGTGAGAAAAATCGGCGTCTCGGCTATGCGGAAATCGGCCGGCCAGCGCGTGCTCGAATTCACGCACTCCACGAGCGCCTCATATTTCGCGGCAGTGAAATCGGCGTTGAAGCGGGCGCGTAACGTCGGCTCCATCAGCAGTTCCGGGAGATTGTGATCTTCATGTCGCGGAGCAACCCGTCGCTGAGATCGTAAATCCAGCCATGGACTGCCAGCGGCTGCCCGCGTGCCCACGCGTCCAAAACGGAATCGGCGCGTGCCACGTTCGCCACCTGCTCGATGACATTGAGTTCGCATAACCGCGCCGCGCGGCTCTCCGGATCGAGGATTTCGCGCAGGGTTGTATCGTGTTTCGCCTGCACATCCTGGACATGTCGCAGCCAGTTATCCACGAGGCCATGTCGCTCGGTTTCGAGCGCCGCGCGCACACCGCTGCAGCCGTAATGACCACAAACGATGACGTGGCGGATGCGCAGGACATCGACCGCGAACTGAAGAACGGAGAGGCAATTCAGGTCCGTGTGGATGACGAGGTTCGCGATATTGCGATGCACGAAGACCTCCCCTGGCGGAACATCGATGATCTGATTTGCCGGGACGCGGCTGTCGGAGCATCCGATCCAGAGAATTTGCGGCGACTGTTGCTGCGCAAGCCGTTCGAAAAATTGCGGGTCTTCGTCGCGAACGCGGCGCGCCCACGCGG
The DNA here is from genome assembly GCA_045809925.1 of Chthoniobacterales bacterium. Classification (GTDB taxonomy): domain Bacteria; phylum Verrucomicrobiota; class Verrucomicrobiia; order Chthoniobacterales; family UBA10450; genus CADDYX01. The sequence goes on along the minus strand of JBJMWX010000016.1, from coordinate 3,314 downwards.
CGTTGCTTTCCAGGAGACGCGAGAGCTCTTCGGCCATGGGCTGGGTCAGCGATCCGCAATCGCGCACTCAGCGATCATGACTGACTAAATCAAAAACTTTCCCCGGCTCATCACCTGGTCGCCGTCGAACCAGATGTCAAAGTCGCGGCCGACGCAGTCGATGTGCGTCTTCGAAAACCAGTCCGCGCCGGTGTGTTCCTTGTAGGGATGGCCGAAGGCGATGTGGATCCCCGGAATCTTTTCATCCTGCAAAATGTTGCCGATCACGTGGCTGCAGGCCGTGTTCGTGCCGATGGCGAATTCGCCGACTCGATTACTGTTTTCATCGGTCGAGGTGTAAGCGCGGAACTCCTCCAGCAACTCCTTGTTCTCGCACTCAAGATTGCGAATTCGACTTTCCTCCACTTCGATCGTGAGCGGTGTCGCCTCCAAATCGCCGTATTTCGCGCACAAGTAATCGCCGACAACGCCGTCGACCACGAACGTGCCGCTTGATGTCCTGGGGGACGTGAAAATCTCGCCGCCAGGCAGATTGCCCCATTTGTCCGGAGTGATCATCCCGCTCGTCTTGATCCATTTCAGGCTGGGCGAGAGGTGCGCTTCGAAGTGCGTGCCGGCTGCCGTCATGCAGGTCACCCGCTCGGTCATTCGCGCGCGCTCGATGAGACGCTGACTCAACGCATCCACGGCGAGGAAATCGGCGCGCATGCCTTCGAGCATGATCTGGCGTGTGATGTTCACCATGTGACCGTGTCGGACGCGATGTTTGTTCACGACATCGCTCATTTGCATGCGCGAGCGCAGTTCGCCCCGTTTGGCCTGCGCGCAGAAAATGCTGACGTCGGAATGGCCGAGATGGTCGAGAATCGGCTGCGGCATCTCGCTCAACGGCCGCGGCGCGTAGTTCTCGAGCACGAAAACGCCGTAGTCGGCGCCAAGTTCTTCCACCTGCGACTGCAACGCGGCAGCGATCGGAAGAGTCTCTTCGTCGGTGATGATCGTGATTCGCTCGTCGGACTTGAGTCGCAGGCAAACGTGAATCGCGTTCCACGCGCCGGGAATCAATTCTTCCTCGACAGCAACAACCTCGGTCTCGAGACGATCAGGCATAGGTGGAGGGGGCGACCTTCATCCAGAAATCGGCTGGAGCAAGCTCCGCGGCCCGCCGTTTTCTCAAGCAGCCGCGCGTCGCTGGAACAATTTCACACCGAGCAGTCCCGAGGGCATGGCGAAGAGCGCGGCGAAAATCGCGCCGCCGATCAATTGAAACAAGAACACGTACCAAGCGAAGGGCTTCTCCGCGTTCTGCTGCATGGCGAGCGACATGGTGTCGACGGTCGACGCGCTCATGAAGCTGCGACACATCGCGAGCAGGAAAGCGGTGTTCTGTTTCTGCCAGAGCTGAAAGTCAAATATCTGCCAGATGATGTCGAAGATCACGGCCGCGGCCAGGACGCCGAAGAAGGTGCTGAGGAAACCGAGCTTGGCGCCTTCCTTGTAGCTCAGCCGCAGACCGCGTTTTCGCACCGCGAACCAGACGGCGAAGAGCGCGCCGACCACGTAGGCGGTGATGATAAAATCGTTCACGTAGGGAAGCAGCGTGACGATGCCGGCAGCGACTGCGCCGGCGTAGATCGCCGGCTCGAGTGGAGTTTTGGTTTCAGCCATGGTTAGGACGCGAGCGGGAACTGGGTCTGAGTTGTCTGGAGGCCTTCGTAGGTTTCCTCGACGATTTGGTCAACAACCGCATGCATGTCGTTCGTCTCGGCAAAGCGGCGCAACTGCCGATCTGCGCCGGTGCCTTCGCGCAAGATCCGCTCGACGTGCGCGACCTCGCGATGGCTGCCGAGCTCGTCCACTTCCGGGGCGATGAAGTCGAGGATTTCGTGGATCAGGCTCCGCGTCTCGACTTCAACCTGCCGGCCAAAATCGATCAGCTTCCCCTCGATGCCGTAGCGCGCGGCGCGCCAGCGATTCTCGTCCAGGAGCCGGCGCCGATAAACGCGGAAGGTAATGTTTTGCCGCAGGAGCTTGTGCAGCCGCGCGATGATCGCCTGGATCAGCGCGGCGATCGCGAGGGTGTCGTCGACCCGCGATTGCGCGTCACAAACCCGTAGCTCGAGCGTGTCGAAGAACGGATGGAGACGAATGTCCCACCAGATCTTTTTCGCGTTGTCGATGCAGCCGGTCTTGACCAGCAGCTTGAGGTAATCCTCGTACTCGGAGTGCGATTCGAAGGCGTCCGGAATACCGGTCCGAGGGAAACGTTCGAAGACTTTGAGCCGATAGCCTTTCAACCCGGTGTCCTGGCCGACCCAGAACGGCGAATTGACCGAGAGCGCGTAGAGGTGCGGAAGAAAATAACGCGCCTGGTTCATGACGTGAATGGCCGTCTCCCGATCGGGAATGCCGACGTGGACATGCAATCCGAAGATCAGGTTGGCGCGCGCCAGGAGCTGCATGTCCTGGACGATTTCCTTGTAACGGTCGCCTTCGGTGATGAGTTGGTCGCGCCAGTGCGAGAACGGGTGCGTCCCGACGGAGGCGATCTTCAATCCTGCGCGCGCGGCCAGCGATGCCAGCTCGCTCCGTAAACGTAAAACGTGAGTGCGCGCATCGGCGACATCGCCGCAGATGTCGGTCCCGAGCTCCACGACAGACTGGTGCATCTCGGGCTTGACCCGCTCTTTCAAGGTCACTTTGCCGTCCTCGAGGATCTCCTGGATGTGCGACTTCAGCTCGCGCGTCTTCGGATCGATGATCGCGAACTCTTCCTCGATCCCGAGCGTGAACTGGTGGTCTTTCATCGGCACTACGGAGTAACCTAAATCGCTCAATAATCATGTCGAGGGCAGTCGAGAATGGAGCCCGCGGGAAGCGGCGCGACATGGCCGAGCCGAAGGGGCAGCTCGTACGCGAGAGAGCGGCGGGAGCCGCGAAGCACATCTTCGTGTCAAGAAACGGAGATTCCTTCCGCCGCACTCAATGGTAGCGATCTCCGCTGGGCCGGCGTGACGCCCACCTACTGGAGATTATAAACCTCGACCAGTGCTACGCCGGTTCCAGCACCATTGCTGCCAAGCACTGCGGTGTAACTACCCGGCGGTAGGGTCAGGAGTAAGGCTGATTCTGCGTCGTTCGTCGGCGGGATTGTTGTGGCTATGATCGCTGCTTCCTGTGACTGGCCACTCTGATCATCCGTCTTCCAGTTATCATTCGTCGCGATCACTGCGCCGTTCTCGGAATGAATCTCGAGCCGTGGATCAGGCAGCGCGTTAGCTACTCCAGAGCCAGTCAATGACGGCCCGATACCG